>JAEUQI010000004.1 GCA_016789145.1 Blastocatellia bacterium
GCTTTGATGGCCATCCAGACGAAATCCTTAACGAATTCTTCGCGAAGGTCCTCGACATAGAGCTTCGACGCGCCAGTCGCGAGTGCCTTTTCCTCGAGACCATCCATTTCATCGCCCTGGCCGACGTCAGCACAATAACAAATGACCTCGCAGCCGTAAGTTTCCTTAAGCCACAGCAACATGGCCGATGTATCGAGTCCGCCGGAATATGCGAGCACTACTTTGTTGATCTTTTGCATAGAACAGTCTTTAACCGAACTTTTATACTAAACTATAACTGTTGTGAGAAATTGATGGAAAAGTCAGGACAACTTTGGGGCGGACGATTTACCAGCGGGCCTCATGAGATATTTGCTGAATTCAACGATTCGTTTCGTTTCGATCAGCGGCTGTTTGCGGCTGATGTTCGTTCGAGTGTTGCTCACGCGAATGGGCTTGCCGACGCTGGCGTTATCTCTCGCGAAGAATGCGATGCCATTATCGGCGGCCTCTCGCAGATGATCGTTGATTCCGAGAATCAGGCCAACTATTTCGAATCGAATGCCGAAGATGTCCATTCGTTTATCGAGGGCAGGCTGATCGACATCATTGGTGATGCGGGCCGCAAACTGCACACCGGCCGTAGCCGCAACGATCAGGTAGCGACGGCTTTTCGGCTGTGGTTGCGAGGCGAGATCGACGATATCGATTCGCTTATCAGGGAACTTCAGGCAGCGATCCTTGATTCTGCAAACGGCTATTCTGATGCCGTAATTCCTGGCTATACGCATCTACAGCGAGCACAGCCGGTGCTGTTCGCACACTGGTGTCTGGCGTATTTTGAGATGTTTAAGCGTGATCGCGAGCGTCTTGCAGATTGCCGTAAACGCTTGAACATCATGCCGCTTGGTTCCGGAGCTTTGGCCGGCACCGGCTATCCAATTGATCGCTCTGCCGTTGCCGCCGAGCTTGGTTTTGAGGGCATTACAGCGAACAGTCTCGACGGAGTTTCTGATCGCGATTTCGCAGTCGAGTTTGCCTCAGTGTGCTCATTATTGATGGTTCATCTGTCGAGATTGGCCGAAGATCTGATCATTTATTGCTCGCAAGAGTTTGGTTTTATTACTTTGAGCGACAGTGTTTCATCCGGTTCGAGCCTGATGCCGCAGAAGAAAAATCCCGACGCACTCGAATTGCTTCGCGGCAAAGCGGGCCGAGTCATCGGTCACAATGTCGGTCTGCTGACGATGATCAAGGGCCTTCCGCTTGCGTATAACAAGGATATGCAAGAGGACAAAGAGGCTGTTTTCGACTGCGTTGATACCGTATCGATCTCGCTCAAAGCCGCCGCAATCGTTATAGAAAATCTGGTCGTCAACGAAGACGTTTCCAACGATGCCGCGACCCACGGCTATCTGAACGCGACCGAGCTTGCCGATTATCTTGTAAAAAAGGGTGTGCCTTTCCGCACGGCACACGAAACTGTCGGCAAGGCGGTACTGTTCGCAATTGATGAGAACAAAGAGCTTAACGAACTGTCGCTCGACGAATTACGACAGTTCTCAGACCAGATCGACGATGATGTATTCGATGCTCTGTCACTCGAAGCGACACTTGCTTCGAAATCAGCAGTCGGCGGAACATCTCCAAAGCGAGTCGCAGAATCGCTAGAGAATGCTCGAAACTACCCGACAGCTGCATAAGATCGATGGACAAACAACAACTACTGCAAAGTGTCGCCGACAATCAATTGTTACGATTTCTCGGCGTCGAGATCGTTGAGGCGTCTGGCGAACGCGTTGTTCTGACGATGGAAGTCACGCCGAAAGTGCACCAATACACCGGCGTGATGAACGGCGGCGTTTCGATGTATCTGGTTGAAACAGCGGCCTCGATCGGCGTCGTTGCGGGCTCAGATCTTGCGAAGGTAACTCCTGTCGGTATCGAAATAAACGGCAATCACCTGCGTGCGGTCTCAAAAGGCACGGTCACGGTGATCGCAAAGCCGATCTATCCCGGACGAACGATGAGTGTCTGGGGTGTTGAGATCACGGATTCTCGCGGCAAACTGGTTTGCACCTCTCGTATCACGCTACTTAATCAAAAGCGTCCGGCAACACTTGCATGATGTACGTTCTCTCGAACTTTCCGAAAGTCACCGAATATTAGAATCTTTTGCGTTCGTGTTTTTCGTGAACTTCGTGGGAAAATTCCGTCGTGCATAAGTTTGAACGACATCTAATCACAGAATGGCGTCGGCTCGGCTTGCCGACTTCAGGTGAACCGATAGTGGTTGCAGTCTCCGGCGGCGCCGATTCATCCAGTGTGTTGATCGCACTTACTGAACTTTCTCGTCGAAATAAAATTTCACAAAGAATTATTGCCGCACACCTAGACCACGGACTTCGCGGAAAAGAAAGCGACGACGATGTCATTGCGACGCGAAATCTGGCTGCAACGTTAGACGTTGAGTTCGCCTTAGAGAAAGCAAAACTCAAGAAAACAGGCAATCTCGAACAGAATGCGAGAAATGCTCGATATGAGTTTCTAGAAAGGATCGCCATCAGATCTAATTCGAGAATTGTTGTCACAGGCCATACGATAAATGACCAAGCCGAGACCTTGCTAATGAATCTTGTTCGAGGGTCGGGGCCTGGTGGCTTAGCTGCAATGCCGGTGATCAAGACGATCTCGCCTGGTTCACCTGCCAAACTTGTGCGTCCGTTACTTTCATGGGCGTTGCGTGACGGTACTGAAAGCTATAGTAAAGACAAGGGTTACGACTTTCGGATCGACTCAATGAATCTCGATCCTTCGTTTCGACGAGTGCGAATTCGGCACGAGATATTGCCGCTCCTTGCTGAGCTTAATCCGAATATCGTCCGAACTCTTGCGGTGACATCGCAGTTGTTCTCGGTCGAAGACGACGAGAACATCCAACTAGAAGCGAACGACGAATTGAAAATTAGCTCCCTGCGTGACCTTAGCGATCGTTCGCGACTCGATTCGGTCCGTTCATGGCTAGTTGCAAAGCGCGGAACTCGACGGCAATTGGCGCTGAAACATATAGAGGCGGTCGAGCGTTTGGCATTTAGTGAAAAAAGCGGCCGCATAGCCGAGTTGCCGGGCAAAGCGCGGGTGGTTCGCTCAGGTGGAATACTTCGATATGAAGAGAATTAGGTTGAAAAAGGTTCCGGCGCCGACTAGAATCAAAGGTTAGGCAATTGGCGAACGCGGACCTTATGATGCGCCAACGCTAAATGGTTATACGCCATCTAAGTATCAGGCCGCTAGGTTAGTTAGATGTGCGAGCCGGAGGAAGTAATTTGAGTTCGAAAGCAAAACAAGCAGCACTTTGGTTAATGATCATCTCGAGCGCGCTCGTGTTTGTGTGGTTTCTAAACAACCGCCAAGCCAAGCCGCCTGAGGAATTGTCGTTCGATCGTGCGTTGACGCAGATCAAGAATAAAGAGATCAAGGAGATCACCATTGGAGCAGAAACGCTCGAAATGGTTGGCAAGAATGAGGTCAAGCAAGTCGCGAAACTCGACACCAGCGACGCGACCCGTGAGCAGATCTATTCAGCAGCCAAAGAGACCGATACGCAGATCAAGCTTGCGTCGGCATCCACCGGTTGGGGTTGGATCGTGTTGATCCAGTTCTTGCCGTTTCTGCTCCTCGTCGGCTTTTTGGTGTTCACGCTGCGTCAAATGCAGGCCGGTGGGAACAAGGCTCTTAGCTTTGGCAAATCAAAGGCTAAACTCCTTAACAATCAGCAAAAACGTGTAACGTTCAAGGACGTCTCAGGCGTTGACGAGGCAAAAGAGGAACTGCAAGAGATAATCGAATTTCTTAAAGATCCGCAGAAGTTTCAGAAGCTCGGCGGCAAGATACCTAAGGGTGTTCTCATGGTGGGCCCTCCGGGAACAGGCAAAACATTGCTTGCTAAGGCTGTTGCCGGCGAAGCGAACGTGCCTTTCTTCTCGATCTCAGGTTCTGACTTTGTCGAAATGTTCGTCGGCGTCGGAGCGTCGCGAGTACGCGATCTTTTTGAGCAGGGCAAGAAGAATGCTCCTTGTATCATCTTTATTGACGAGATCGACGCTGTTGGACGTCATCGTGGTGCAGGCCTAGGCGGCGGACATGATGAGCGTGAGCAAACGCTCAACCAACTTCTGGTCGAAATGGACGGTTTCGAATCAAACGACGGTGTGATCCTGATGGCATCGACCAACAGGCCCGACGTACTCGATCCTGCGTTGCTTCGTCCCGGCCGCTTTGATCGCCGTGTTGTCGTTGGACGCCCTGACGTTCGCGGACGCGAAGGTATTCTCAAAGTTCACACTCGCAAGATCCCGCTCGACGAAGCCGTCGATGTCTCGGTCATTGCTCGAGGAACGCCAGGATTTACCGGTGCCGATCTAGCGAATATCGTCAACGAAGCTGCCTTGAATGCGGCTCG
The DNA here is from genome assembly GCA_016789145.1 of Blastocatellia bacterium. GTDB lineage: Bacteria > Acidobacteriota > Blastocatellia > Pyrinomonadales > Pyrinomonadaceae > OLB17. Next base: position 4,442 of record JAEUQI010000004.1, read on the forward strand.
TTACAACAAAAAGGTTGTGACGATGCACGATTTCGAAGTTGCCAAGGACAAAGTGATGATGGGCGCTGAGCGTCGTTCGATGGTCATTTCGGACGAAGAAAAGCGCAACACTGCGTACCACGAAGCAGGGCACACGATGGTCGGCCTCAAGGTTCCTACCGCCGATCCTGTTCACAAGGTGACGATCATTCCGCGCGGAATGGCTCTTGGTCTGACGCAGTCGCTTCCTGAGGGAGACAAGTATAGCCACACCAAGGAGTACTTGCTTGGCCAGATCGCGATGCTTATGGGTGGACGCATCGCCGAGGGCGAGTTTATCGGTCAAGAAAAGATAACGACCGGTGCATCGAACGACATTGAGCGTGCGACGGAGCTTGCTCGTGCGATGGTATGCGAATACGGAATGTCCGAACTCGGTCCCTTGACCTTCGGCAAGAAAGACGAGCAGATCTTTCTCGGCCGCGAGATAAACCAGCATCGTGACTATTCGGAAGATACTGCGATCAAGATCGACCAAGAGGTAAAGAAGATCATCTCTGAGCAATACGATCGTGCTGTCAAGATCATTACTGAGAACAAGGATGCTATGGTTCGCCTTGCCGAGGCTCTTCTCGAATTCGAAACCCTCGATAGTGTACAGATCCGACGTGCCGTAGCCGGCTTGCCGATCGAAAACGATACCTCGTCAAATTCTGACAATGACGGAGGCTCGGAAGAGCGGGTAAAAGATGGCTTTTCGACACCGATCTTGCCGATAACCGGGAACGATCCAGTCACGGCTTAGTCCTACGCTACTTTCTATTTGGTCCTATAGGTCCTATATGACCTATGGGACCATTTTTATATGTTCTGGAAAACCTCAAGACGAACAATATCACTTCAGCAGCCGTTGGTAATGGGCATTCTGAATGTAACGCCCGACAGTTTTTCTGACGGTGGAACGATAACAATTGATAATGCAGTATATCGAGCCGGCCAGTTGATCAGTGACGGTGCTGACATTTTGGATATCGGCGGCGAATCAACACGGCCGGGTAGTTCGTCGGTCGATGTAGACGAGGAACTTCGGCGAACATTGCCTGTTGTCGAAGCAATTGCCAAACAGTTTGACATCCCGATCTCAATAGACACGACGAAATTGGCCGTTGCCCAAGCCGCGATAGATGGCGGTGCGGAGATCATCAACGACATTTCCGGGTTACGTTGGGATGAGCGCCTATCCAAAGTTGCAGCGATGAGCGGTGCCGGGTTAGTACTGACGCATTCACGTGGAAGTTTCGAGACTATGCACAGCCAGTTACCGGTCGCTGACATTCTTGACGAACTCTTCAAAAGCCTCACAGATTCAGTTGCTATCGCAACACAAGCGGGAGTCAGCAACGAACAGATCGTATTGGATGTCGGTATAGGTTTTGGCAAGACGTTTGCGCAGAATCTTGAGCTACTTCGCCGAACAGACGAGATCGTAACTGCCTTTTCGCCGATGCCATTGTTGATCGGAGTGTCTAGAAAGTCATTTCTCGGCAAATTGCTCTCGGATCGTCCTGTAGACGAGAGGTTAGGAGGTAGCGTCGCGTCTGCTCTGGTTGCGATCAAAAAAGGGGCGAAGATCGTGCGCGTGCACGATGTTAAAGAAACAGTTGATGCTGTCAAGGTAGCCGGCGAACTTGGGCTTTTTTGAACTTGGTATGGTTCAATAGACCGTATGAGAAGAATCGCGAACCACATCACATTTGTAGTGCTGGTGATGCTTGTCTCAACGTTGTTGGTACTCGGCGATGCGCTACCGCCTGAGCGTCGTCCAACGCCGAACGCAGATGCGTTGACCAATGTCATATTGGCAATAGGCTTTGCGGTCGGCGGGATTCTTCTGTTTATATGGCTCGGTCGTCGGAGTAGTAAGAGGTAGCGAAATGAAGTTCACAACTGCTTTTTTGTTGGCGTTTGGCCTGCTATTGGTAAGCGGCTTCACCGAGTGTTACAAACCGGTCACCAATTCGGGCTTGCCTAAAAACGTCCGCACAGTAGCCGTTCCTGCATTTACCTTCGAAGCGAAAGGAATGCGCTACCGCGTCGAATCTCGCTTTACCGAATCGGTTACTCGCGAGATCATCAGGCGCGGAAACGGTTTGAAAGTGCAAGGGTCGCGAAACGGTGCAGACGCCGTTGTCGAAGGCGTGATCCGAGATTTTTCGTTTTCAGGCGTACTACTCGACCGACAAGGACGTGCTCGCGTTTATGAGGTTACGATAGTTGTCGCTGTTACGATCCGCGACCTCAAGAACGACAAGATCCTATATGACAATCAAAACTTCGTTTTTCGTGATGCTTTCGAGTTTAGCGAAGATCCTCGATCGTTCTTTAATGAAGAGGATCCGGCAGTCGACCGTATGGCGAGGGCTTTTGGCGAATCGGTCGTATCCGCGATAGTTAACGGTGTCGGCGTGAGTGAAGAGAAAAAGTAAATATCGTTCGTGAAAAAAGAAGAACTCCGCGATCAACTGAAGCGAGGCACTATCTTGCCGGTCTACGTGCTTTACGGCGACGAGGTACACCTTCGTGAGTTGGCGGAGAACACCATCGCGAACAAGGCTTTTAGCGAGGGCGATCTGCGGGATTTCAATGATACGGAGATATCGCTTTCCGGCGAAGGCGATCTTGAGCGAGCAATGGCGGCGGCGGAACAATTGCCGATGATGGCTTCAAAACGCGTGATAAGGGTTACAGGTGTTCGAGTTACTGCCGGCGGAAAGAACGATACGATCAAGGAAGACCACGAGGCCAAGCTAAAGGCATATTTCGAGCGTCCATGTCCATCTACCATCCTTATCTTCGTCGCCGACGAACTCAATGGCGTTCGTCGGATGGGAAAATTGCTTCGGTCACAGCCCGGAGCGGTAGATTTCGCTTCGCTCAACGACGCTGAACTCTATACTTGGGCGCGCGATAGATTTGCGGCTGACGGCATTTCGGTCAGTGACCAGACAATTCGATATCTGATCGATGTTGTCGGGAATGACCTAAAACGTTTGACAAACGAGATCAAAAAATTGACTTGCGCTTCGTTTCCGTCAAAGAGTATCAACGTCGAGCTGATAGATGCCATCGTACCGAATCGCCGGGAAATTACAAATTTCGAACTGACCGACCGTCTTGTTCGCAGAGATGGTCCCGGGGCGATCCGAGTGTTAAGGAAGATACTCGATGATGGCGCTGAACCGGTAATGTTGCTCGGTTTGATCTCGTATAATTTTCGCCGAATGATGATGGCGGCGTCGATGATGCAAGATGGCCTAGACCGTCGTGAGATCGAGCGAATGCTGAATCTGAGATACGGTGACCAAGAACCTTTCTTGCGATTTGCCCGTCAGCTCGGCACCAACGGTTTATCGAATATTTTGTGTCGAATTTCCGAAACCGACATTGCGCTAAAGACCTCGGTCGGTGGCGGCGGCCCGGCTGGGTCACGAATGCTGATCGAGGTTCTGGTGTCCGAACTCGCGTCTGCAAACTAGATCGGCTGCAAGCCCGATGCTTTATTGAAATAGTTGTAAAGGTCGTTATAGTCCGTGATCGATCGGCTCAGGATGAGCGGTAACTGACTTATATCGTTCTCGTTTACGATAAGGTTCAGGTTTCTGAGAAACGCGTCGTGAGCGCTCATTGTCGTGCCTTTATCCTCGAGCGAGATCAAGAACAATCGACGGCGTTCTGACGAGTACATCGCATTCGCCTTTTGTTGAATCACCGCGGCCCCGCCGAGTTCCGGTGCGAAATCGGGCGAGAATATAAGCATTTCAGTTTTGCCTTCGCGAAGTCTTTCATTTGCTTGGGCCGGTGTTTGAGCGACATAGACCTTGTAGCCGGCTGCAGACAAGGTCTTTGCGGTTTCGTCCAATTTGGCACCTAAGCAAAGCAGGATTCTCCTCGGTTTTTCCTCGTCGTCGCCTTCATTCTCGATCGTTGATTTTTCGCTTTGCAGGGCAGTCATCAGGGACCGAAGAGCGCTGTTGATCTGGAGCTCGGCCTCTTTTTCCGCAAACTCCCTCGCGCCGTCGGGCACGGCCGACGCCGGTTTGCTAGATGCCAGTTGCTCAACGGTCGAAAGGCCACGGCCGGAGGCGTCCTTTTGAACGCGAAGCAGATTCTGACACTTCGGGCAACGAACCGTAAAGTTGCCGCTTGGCACCTTTGATTCGTCCAACTGTAAGGAAACGGAGCAGTTATCGCAACGAATGATCATGATAGTTAAATGGATCGACTACTCGATCATGCTGAGAACCGAATCGGGGTTCGAAGTAGCCGGTGGCGGCGGAGCGAGCGGCTGTACGACCGGAGCGGCAGGCTTGTTCGCGTTGACGTAATCCTCGGTCGACGAGAGCCCCTTAAGCTGGAGGAGTAGATTGTTCTGATTTGTCGCAAACGACAATCCATCGTCCATCGCAACTTCTCCGCTCTCGATCAGCTTTCGAATGACCGAATCGAAATCTTGCATTCCGTCGAGCTCGCCATCGCGGATCGCGTCGAGAAGGGTCTTGCCTTCCTGTTCGCCCTTTTCGATATATTCGCGGGTTCGCGGATTAGACCTCAATATCTCCACCGCCGCGATACGGCCCTTGCCATCAATTTTTGGGATCAGTCGCTGTGAGACGATGTAGCGAAATGTTTGAGCCAACCGAGTCCGAATGATACGTTCTTCGTTCTTGGGATAAAGCCCGATAATACGATCGATGGTCTTCGACGCATCGATGGTGTGAAGGGTAGATAGCACCAAGTGCCCCGTTTCGGCGGCTTCGAGGGCGATCTCTGCGGTTTCCAGGTCTCGCATTTCGCCGACGAGAATTACCTTTGGAGCCTGACGAAGTGCGGCTCTCAATGCGGAGGCAAAATCTTTCGTATCGGCACCGACCTCGCGTTGGTTTATCGTCGATTTTTTGTGGTTATGCAGAAATTCGATCGGGTCTTCGATAGTAACGATATGATACGCCTTAGTTTCGTTGATACGGTCGATGATGGCTGCTAGTGTCGAGCTTTTACCTGAACCGGTCGGTCCGGTAAGCAAGACGATACCGTTCCTGATATCTGCGATCTCGGCAAGCTGTTTCGGCAACCGCAACGAATCGAAGCTCGGTATCTGATGCGGAATGACTCGCATCACGATAGAGAATGAGTTCCGTTGCTGAAAGATGTTTACACGAAATCGGCACTTGCCGGGCAGCGCGTAGCTGAGGTCAGCGGTTCGGTACTTAGAAAGTTGATTCGCTGCATCGGGATTGTCGCGAAGCAGCGACATGGCGATCATCTCGGTCTGATACGCGCTCAATCGGCCAAGTCCGATGGGCGAAGCCGGATAGAGCACGCCGTTGATCTCGACCTGAGGTTTTTGATTTGCAGAAAAATTGAGATCGCTGACGTTGTCTGAGATCAGCAACATCTGCTCGATGATCGGCGCGATATCTAACAAACTCATTTAAGTGATCTTCTCCAATTGATGCCGCCTGTGCGGTAAGGTCGGAAGTTTGGCTGGCCGGTGAAACGAGGGCGTCGGCTAGGGTAGCCACTCATTATTGTGCCTTAACGCTACGAAATATGCAACACATTTTTGTACTTTCTTTAACCATGTTGTGCAGCAATTTCGGTCAATGCTCTGCTGGCGTCCGGTATCGAGCGTTCGCCGTTCAGCAGGCAACTGATAACTGCGACCGAGTCCGCACCGGCGGTTAAAACGGTGCTTGCGTTGGAATGATCGATGCCGCCGATCGCGACGAGCGGCATTGTGCCAACCATCTTGCGAGTCTCGCCCAAGCCTTCGACTCCAGTTACTTCGTCAGGGTCGGCTTTGGTATTTGTCGAAAACACTGGCCCAAACGCAATGTAATCAACAGGTTGCGACAGTGCATCGCGGACCTGTTCGACATTGTGCGTCGAAATTCCGATGATCTTGTCCGGGCCTATGAGCCGTCTTGCGGCGTCAGCCGGCAAATCGGTTTGGCCGAGATGAACGCCGTCCGCATCGATCGCCATTGCGATATCAATACGATCATTTACGATCAGAATTACGTCATTGTCTCTAGCTATCTCTGCCGCCAAGATAGCATCCTCGATCCAATCTCCCGGAGCCTTGTGCTTCTCACGAAGCTGAATAAGCCGAATTCCGCCATCGACCAACTGTCGCACCTGATCAGCGTGCGAGAGACCCGAAATTGAAGTGTCGGTAATGGCGTAAACCTTTGGCAGAGTTAACATTACGAGCCTATTTAACGACGGATTTCATCATCAGGAAGCAATCTTCGCCGTTAGTGTAATACTTGCGGATACGCTGCATGACGGTGTAACCGGCAAGTTCGTAAAGGCGTTGAGCACCAATATTTCCTGCTCTAACCTCTAGAACCACAGTGCTCAAACCACGGTTCACGGCCGCCTTTTCGATATGAAGAAGCAGCATCTTGGCGAGTCCGCGTCGGCGATGTTCGGGTGCTATGCCTATTGTCGTCAGATGAGCGGCACCGTTATCGTTCTCCATCATGAATGCGAATCCGACCATCTCTTTGTCATCAGCCACAGCTCGGTAGCTGACGCTTCGCGGCTCATTCAGCAGGTAATCGAACGTATATTTCGTATAGTTATCGCCATCGCGAAAGCACCTGATATTTAGCCGCAGCACTTCATTAAGGTCATTGATCGTCAGTGGCCTGATCGAATATTCGCATGGCGGAGCAGGCACGATCACTTCGGGCTCGCGGAGGTGGCCGGGCGAAAAGAAATTTTTGATCGTGCTCAGAACTGCCATCGTTTAGAGAATTAGCATACAGTCGCCATAGCTGTAAAAGCGATATCGTTCGGCAACGGCGTGACGATACGCATTCATGATCAAGTTGTAGCCGCCAAAGGTCGATGTTAAAACCAGCAACGAGCTTTTCGGCAAATGAAAGTTTGTTAGCAAGGCTGATATTGCCCGAAACTCATATCCGGAAAGTATCGTGATATCAGCCGTGTCATTTCCTGCTACGAACTCACCATGATGCTGCATCGAGCTTTCCAAGGCTCGCGTCGTCGTCGTTCCTATTGCAACGATCCGGCGCCCATCTGAACGAGCGGAATTGAGTGAATTCGCGGCCTGTTCCGTGATGCTGAATCTCTCGGGCGAGACCGTATGCTCGGCGATATTATCAACGCGGATCGGTTCGAACGTACCATAACCGACGTGCAATGTGATCTCGACCGTCTCGACGCCCCGCTCTGCTAATTGCCGAAACGTCCGGTCCGAAAAATGCAGCCCTGCCGTAGGTGCTGCGATCGCGCCACGGTCGCTGGCATAGACCGTTTGGTAGCGTTCCCGATCGGTGTCGATCGCGTCTTTCTCGCGCTTTATGTACGGCGGCAGCGGCGTGCGGCCATATTTGTCGATCGCGACATAGAGATCTTCGTCAGAATGAAATCTGACCAGAACCTTTCCGTCATCTAGCTTGCCGACGATCTCGCAGCTAAGATCAGCTGCAAATATGACCGTCTTCCCGACGGGTAACCTCTTTGCAGGCTTTGCTAACGCCGTCCACGAGCCATCGGACTGCTCGGCGACCAAGAATATCTCGACCGACGCTCCGGTTTCGGTCTTGCCTTCGAGCCGTGCGGGGAATACCTTAGTGTTATTCACGACGATCAGGTCGCCTTTGCCAAAGTTAGCCGCGAACTCAGCAAAGGATGAATCCTCGAACCGTGCCGTCTTTCGGTCAACAACTAACATTCGCGAACTCGTTCGATCTTCGAGCGGTTCTTGAGCGATCAGCTCGGCCGGCAGTGAGAAATCAAGGTCGTCGATGTGCATAATGTTGTTGTTCGGCGGTCTGCTTTAAAATATAATCATTACAGCCGTTGAAGGAAATTTTACATCAAAGGGTTCAGAGTCGCCTTAGCGATCTCGCAAAGAACCTTTTGGTATTTCCTTATCAGGGCTCTGAAAACTTCGGTTCATTTTAATGACGGTCACAAGCTGTCACTTTCATCAAGAGGGGTGTTGATATGAAAACAAGATTCAATTGGATATTTTCCGCTTCGATAGCGGTGATCTTTGTCCTCGGCGGCGCGGCCGTTTCGTTCGCCCAAGAAGGACGTTTTTTTGGCGGTAACGGTATAACGGTCTTTGCTGATAAAGAATTTCGAGGAAACACGCAGACGTTTGAGAATGATGTTCCGGACCTTAGTTCGTATGGCATGGATCGTAGGATCTCGAGTTTTCGCGTCGGAAATAACCAAGAATGGCAGATCTGCGACGGCAAGAACTACTCAGGCCGCTGCGCATCGGTTTCGGGCGAAGAATATGATCTGAGCATCAATGGCTGGAACGACCGCATTCGATCGTTGCGTAGAACGAGTGGTTCCGGTGGCGGTGGTTGGGGCAGCGGCGGCCAGACCTCGACGCCTCCTTCGTGGGCTCAGGGCACATTCTACGGCACTGCTCCGAACGGTACTCAGATCATACTGACGCTTGAGAGAAGCGGCCGCGCAACCGCAAATATCGGCGGTTCATTGACCTATGGAACCTACTACAACGGCTATTTGAACATGAACGGCAACCGTGCTCGTGTACAGCAATCGGGCAACGGATTTCGAACCGTCAGCACGATGAATGGCGAAACGATCTTCTACAGCCGAAACAATTCCGGCGGTGGAGGCTGGGGCGGCAATCAATCGCGTCCGCCAAGCTGGGCTCGCGGCACGTTCTACGGAACCGCACCTAACGGATCGCGTATTATGTTGACCATCAACAACGATGGTGCCATCTCGGCAAATATCGGCGGAAATATTTCCAATGGTTACTACCAATCCGGAAATGTCATCAACATCAACGGCAACACCGCACGTGTTTACCGCCAAGGCGATGGATTCCGCACCGTCAGCACGATGAACAACGAGACCATCATCTATTCGAAGAATAGCGGCGGTTGGGGCGGCAGCGGCGGCAGCGTTCCTAGCTGGGCCGTTGGCAGATTCCGCGGCAACAGTCCGCAGGATGGTTCGCAGATCATTATCACGATTCAGTCGAACGGTAATGTCACTGTAAACATCGGTGGAAATATGAACTATGGCAGCCTGAACGGAAGCACGCTCTCCATTAACGGAGCGACCTCAACCGTCTACCGCAACGGTAACGGTATCCGAACCGTTTCGAATGGCGATGGCCAGACGATCAACTATTTCCGATACTAGTTCGCAGAATTACCTTTGAACAAACACTGAGGCTGTCTGAAAAGGCAGCCTTTTTCCTTGTCCGCACTGTCCCGAGCGTTCTTGCCGTCGGCGGCGTTCCGACTGTCCGAACTGTCCCGAGCGTTCTTGCCGTTCGCGTCGTTCCTGCTGTCCGCGGCGTGTTTCACGAGACGCAACGTGCGGGCTGGAAGCCCGCGTTCCGGCTGTCCGCACTGTCCCGAGCGTTCTTGCCGTTCGCGGCGTTCTTGCTGTCCGCGGCGTGTTTCACGAGGTCGAAAACGTTGTGTTTCTGTGGAACGCTTTGCTTGGCCGAACGCTGTATCTCTATTGATCTCAACAGTTAGTGTGAAACGGCGTGAAAAACGCCACAGAAATGTTCCAAGACGTGCCGGAATACATATCTCTAATGTTTGCAATAGTTACAGATCGATCTTCCAAGATCGTTCCCCAAGCGTTCCAGCGGTTCGTGGAACGCTTAAACCATTGATAATACTCGTGTTACGAGATCACAACTGCCATTTTTAGCCCAAAACGAAAAAAACTGTAAGACATTGTCTTACAGCACCGTTAGAAACAGTGGTTTCCGTTAAGTACTTTCTCCTTGCGAGTGAATTTAGATGTCAAAGATCGAGCAGCCGCAGGAATTGCGGCCACTAATCAGTATATCATAGATGCAACGGAGTATCAATAACGATCTTCAAAGAAGATGCCGTCGGCTGGAATCAGGATACTCGAAGGGCCGCTTCGTTAATGGTCGAACCGCTCGAGGTCGGTTCTCAGGCATCCTCCTTTTCTCGAATTTACGGTATCCTTATGCATCGAATGGCTTCATCAGACGAAACAACGATAACGGCGAGCTCAAAGACGATCGTTCGATCGATCATTGTGTTTGTTGTTGGCCTGCTTGTGCTGTTCGCACGCAAGCCGGACTCGCTGCTGAACCCGCAATTCTGGGCAGAAGACGGTAGAAATTGGTATGCGGACGCCTATAATTTAGGCTCGATAGCCGCATTATTTACGACTGAGGCCGGCTATTATCAAACCATTTCACGGCTTGTCGCCGCCGCTTCGCTCTGGTTTCCGCTCGAATATGCACCTCTTGTATTCAACGCATCGGCGATCCTGATCCAGGTCGGCGTGGCAATGTTCATAGTCTCCGAACGCTGCAAGCCTATTCTCGAGGACATCAAGGCCCGTTATCTCATGGCCTTGACGTACCTGCTGCTACCGAACTCGTGGGAAGTGTTTGCAAACTTGACTAATTCGCAATGGCACCTGGCTTTGCTCGTTTGTCTGATGATCGTAGCGGCCGAGCCTGCGACGAGGCTCGGACGAGGATTCTACCTTGGCGTGACCGCATTAGCGGCAGTAAGCGGCCCATTCTGTCTGCTTTTGCTTCCTATCGCGTGCGTTCAGACTTATCTGGTCAGATCGCGGCATAAGGCAACGATCGCTGTCATTCTCGCATTAGGCTGCCTTGTTCAAGCATACGGCCTGCTAACAACTACTCGTGAAGTGCAGTCGGCTCTAGGTGCGTCGTTCGACTTGTTCTTTCAGATCGTCGGAAGACATATCGTGCTCGGTCCGCTGGTTGGAGTTCGCGGCTTTGCGCGATTGCAAAGCTGGGGTCTTTGGGGCTCGGTAGCGGCGGAAATTGCAACGATCAGCGGCTTGGCGGTGGCATTCTATCTGTTCGCTAAGGCTTCGGCCCAGATTCGACTGATCATGTTATACGCGGCAATGATATGCGTTACGGCTCTCGCATGGCCTGCCGTAACGCTCGAGCCGGGGCAATGGGCCGTCATCGCAAACAATCCGACGGCGCTTCGATATTGGTTCGTGCCAGGTTTTGCATTTTGCTTGTCGCTGATCTATTTGCTCTTCAAACAGGAGACAAAGGTCGCGAGATACGTTTCCGCGAGCCTTATGCTTGTTTGTCTTTACGGTGTTATCAAAGATTTTCGGATCGATCCGCTGAAAGACCTCGAGTTCAGATCGCGAGCAGCCGAATTTGAAAACGCTCCGTCGGGGACCGTGGTGACGATCCCGATCAATCCTGATTGGAAAATGGAATTAATTAAGAGGTAATTGTGGTACCGGAGGTCGGAGTCGAACCGACATGAGGGTGAACCTCGTCAGATTTTGAGTCTGGTGCGTATACCAATTTCGCCACTCCGGCATCGAACTTACGATAATACTTGCGCGCTCGGCGTACGTCAAGATTATCAGGGCAAAACACAGCCGCAGACGTAGCCGTCCGTGACCTCGAAATTGTCGATGTATTGCCCTTCGCGAAAACCGCCGATGTCGGTACCGACGCGAAATCGCAGTTGGACGCGTTGCATTGCGGCGTTTTGCGGCAGACGAACGGTCGTTGTTATGAACTCGGATATCTGGTTCGGCCCGCTTCGGCCGGACCAGCCCTGGCGGCCGCCCAACGGATTTTGACAACATTGATCTAGCATGCCGTCATAACCGCCGGATTCGAACGAGCCGCCGGCAGCGATGATGTCCTGCCATACGCCATCACCGATCTTTATCTCCAGCACAGAACCGTCATAGAGCCGATTCCGTAGGAATGTCGTTTCAAATTCGTACCAGTTTCGAAAGCTGAGTTTGCCTGATGTGGTCTTGATCGAGAAAACCGGCGTTTGCATCTCATTCTGTCCGAATTGTAGCGGATCAGGCGAGAACGCAGACTTAGAACCGGTTTGCGAACGTTTTGCCGACACTGTCCAATTAATTCCGCCATCTTGTGCACCTCGGAACCAGCGCACGGGCAGTGCAGCCTGTGGGGTTCGGTCGAAATTCTCAGCAAAAGCAACGCGAGGCTTGCCCGTGCGCAAATTTACCGCCAGGTTTCCAAGTTCCGTTGCGCCGTCCTGAAGGCGAAATGTGAGCACTATCTCATTGCCGCACGCGACCGTCGGTGCGACGGTGAACGAGAACGTACGCATAACCGCCTGCCCGCCGACCGGCATCGTACCGTAATTCTGAGGAGCACTCGCGGCCGTGACGCCGCCTGTATTCTGGAGCGTCGCGACAAGGTTCTGCGTTGATGCAAGACCCGAATTTGAAAGCGTTAGGTCAAAGCTGACCGTTTCGCCGGGATCAGGCGAGCCGTTGGTACCGCAGCTTTCTGACGAGATCGCCAGTACCGGCGACGTGAATTCCGGTATCGGCTGGAGCGAGAAATTGAGTGTTCGCGTCTCTCGATTAACGACAGTTACCGAAACGGTCTCGGAACGAAATCCCGGCCTTGAGGCGGTTACTGTGTATGTTCCGGGAACGACCGACATAGGTCCGTATGTTCCGGACAAAACTGACAGACGGGAGTAAGCGGAAGCAGTGATAGCAGCACCCTCGATCGGTACACCTGTGTCCGATCGTGAGACCGTGCCCGCGATAATGGCCGAAGGTGCCGAAGTGCATTCATCGAATTTGAATCGGCCGATCCTCGAAAGCCAAGTAAAATCGCTGAATGTTTCGCTTTCGAGCGAATAATACTCGCCTGTTTGCCAAAACGTACAATCGTCGACAGGATCGACAACAAGGCCCGAATAGTCGCCCCAACGCCAACCGAATGCCTTTTGAACACCGGTGCCTTCGACCAGGTTCGCCTCGGTTCTGAAAGTTCCTGCGGGCTCGCTCGCCAGTCTTCCGGAATAAAGTAACGATGGGCGTTTTTGTTCCGAAGCGTAGTTGTAGCCGACGGCGATATTCCCTTGATTATCCTGAGCTGCGGCTCCGATCCAACGCGAGGCGTCATTCGTGCCGATCGTGGATTGCTCGGTCACCGAAAACGGCCCGACGCCATTTCGCTTAATTTCATAAACACGCACGCCGGCTCGATATGGTTCGGACGCGACGCGAACAGTCTTTGCTACGACAAGCGATTCGCTATTGCCAAGGTTTCGATATGCGAGCCGATAACTGAACCGGTCACTGTTCGAATCAAGCCGCTCGCCCGGCGGCGGTTGTGCGATATCGGTGCGGTCGGGCGGGCTTGTCGGGTCGAATTCGGCTACTTCCCACGGGCTTTCCGGCCGTTCGACGAACGTCGAGCTAAGCGGATCGGCGAAGTTCGCACGAAATTCGAACAGCCGCAGACCGTCGTATGGATCGCCATATTCGTCTGCCAGGTAGGTTACAAATAGATTGGGAGCTCCGACCGGTGGCGGTCTCATTCCGTCAAGATCTGCCGGAAGGAAATTGCCTTTTCGAACTGCCGAAACGGCAGGCAATGGCCGATTAAAGTAGATGAATCCGGCCGTCGGATCGCCGTTGAGCATCTTTTGACGATCGAAGGCAAAGAGGCCGTGACCTGAAAAATCAGCACCGATGAACTCTTCGCTCGACATATAATAGCCATCCGGCCATACGGCGAATTTCACAAAATCGTGAATTCGCACGTTCGGCATCACAAATTCGTAAATGTGATATTGCCCCGACGGATCACCGGTCTTCGACACCGCGACCAACTGCCTGAATGGCGGAAACGCAGTGCAATACTGACTCAGCAGCCAACGGTCGGCGAGCGGATCATAAAGAACGATCGGCAATCCGTCATCGCGAGTGGAGCAAATGGTGTTTAGCGGAGCGAACAGCGAGCTCATCTTAAATGGCGGCGTCAACGGTTGTCCATTCTTGCTGTAAACGCGAACGAGAGCATTAGCGGTCTGAACGTAGTGGTTCGGGCCAACGTCGCCATTCATATCCGGCGGAATTATCAGCAGGTTGAACGCATCAATGTTGTCGTAGTTCGAGAGACCATCAAAGCTGAGCGACGGTGCGGGCATGTCCAGCAGAGAAGACCGAGCGATCGCACCGTCTTTCTTGCCGAGTGTAAGATCGACCGACGTTTCGGCAGCCGGCTGTTGATGCGAAATTTCCTTGGTTTGTGGCTTACCCGTTGCTACCGATCTTTTGAGCCCTACGGAATCGGCCCTTGGAGACGTACCCGAAGCTACGGCTTGAACAAATTGAGGCTGGCTAACGACAGATTCGGTCGCTGACACCGGTGCGTTCGGAAAAAAGGACAAGAGCACAGCAACGGCTATGGTCAAAAAAAACACGGATATCGACCAACGATTCATCGTCAACGGTACACTCCAATGCACGTATTGAATATGATACGGCTATTCACCCGCTCAGACAATGGAAACCTTCAGCGTCGAATTCTCAGACCGATCTGCTTCTGAGCACGTGATCAAGGCTCGGTCTTTTTCAATTGCACGATGAATGACCGTACAGACGTAGCCTCAGGCGTGTCAGGGAAGAGGCGTAGGAACTCCTCGTAAACGGCAATGGCTTCGGCGTTACGGTTGTTTCGCTCGTAGGCGAGGCCCAGAAGTTGGTAGATGACAATTGCGTCCGGTGCGCCGGAGAGCTGTTTCAGGGCAGTCTTGAGGTTCTTTGTTGCCTCGGCAAATAGAGGTTCTTGTTCCTCTTCCTCGGCTGTTTCGGCTTTTTCTTTGTAAAGCAAGCCGAGGCCCGTATAAGCCTCCGGCTGAAAGCCTCTGCCCTCGGTGATCGCGCGTTTGAAAGCGGCGATCGCCTTGGTCTCTTCGCTCAGTTCCTTGTAAACGCGGCCCTCGACGGCGGAAGCCTCGGCAAAGCCGGGACGCAGTTTTCGCGCAGCGGCGATCGAGGCAAGAGCCTCGTCGAGTTCGTCCGCCTCGGTCTGGACGCGTGCCATCGCAAGATATGCTTCAGGGAAATTGGGGCGAAGTTCGATAGCCTGTTTGAATTTCGCGATCGCTTTGTCGCGGTCTTCGGAGGCGAGACGTTCGGCTTCCTGGTAGGCGAGTTCGGCTTTGTCAGTGGTCTTAGCTAGCGAGATAGTTACGTCGCCCCGCTGGGTCGCCGCGACCACCTGTTCCTTAGGAGCGTAGCCGTCGAGCCGTATTCTTAGCTTGTGTGCACCGGTCGATACGGTCTTGATCACCAGGCTGCCGTCCGGCGAGACCTTGCCAAAATAAACGCCGTCTAGCCAGACCTTGGCTCCGGGTTCGGAGATCACGCTGATAGTTCGAAACACGGGTGTCGCGGGCTTTCGAACGGTCTGTGCCGCAATCGCCGCCGCTGCGATCAGTATCACTACAAAGGTCTTCGAAAACTGCATAGTTAAGTTATGACGAACGGAAAACACGCGCCGTTGTCCGCAAGCTTTGATCGATGATAACCGTTGTCGCAGCGTTTGTTGAATACAGCTAACGCTCATCTGCCTTTGATTTTTCGTTTTCCGCGCCTATAATCTTGTATTCGTGGCTGGGTAGCTCAGCTGGTTAGAGCGCGGGATTCATAACCCCGAGGTCGGGAGTTCAAGTCTCCCCCCCGCCACCACTCAATTTATCGGAAAAAGGCGACCTTTACTAGGGTCGTTTTTTTTGTTCCATCACTGCCCGCCGGTTTGCTACAATTTCTGAAAATCTATTGCAGGAAGTACTTCCATGAAGAAATTGTTTTTGATGCTGGTGATCAGCGGATTGTCGTTGGCTGGGAACCTTTATGCACAGGAGTGTGCCGCTCCGAAATTAGTTTTTAACAACAACCTGACAAATTCGTTCACGCCTGAGCAGGAAATGTTTCTCGGTGATGCGATCGCTGAACATGTCGAGCGAAACTATCGTGTTCTACAGACGGACGAGTTAACAGCTTACGTTCAGGGCATCGCCGATCGATTGTCGGCTCATCTGCCGCCAAGCGGGATCAAGTACCGAGTCGTGATCGCCGACATCCCGACGACGAACGCGTTTGCCATGGCCGGTGGCCGCATTTTCATTACTCGCAAGATGATCAGCTTTGTTCGCAGCGAGGACGAGCTCGCCGCCGTTATCGGCCACGAACTCGGACACGCGGCCGTGCGTCATGGGGCGATCGACTATTCGCGTTATTTTAAGGAAGTGTTAGGCGTCACAAGTTTTTCAGATCGCCGCGATGTGGTTGAAAAATACAATCGTCTGATCGAAATGTGGCGAACAAAACGCGTTTCATTTTCCGACAATCACGAAGACAATCAGCAGCTCGAGGCTGATCAGGTTGGCGTTTATGCGATTTACGCTGCAGGATATGATCCTAATGCAATGACCTCGTTTTGGCGTCGGTTGACCGATGCCAAAGAACGCGGCGGATTTGCATCCATTTTCTTTTCTCGAAGCCGGCCTGCCGATCAGCGGCTTTCTGAGATGTTGGCATCGATCAAGAAACAGAACCCCACTTGCGTCGAGAAACTTCCTGAGAGCCGAGCCAAGGCGTTTGAGATGTGGCAAAACGCGGTGATCAATTTCTCGCTACCGACATTGCCCGAAGCGCTGGGATCAGGACTGGTTTACCGACGCCAGTTGCAGCCACTACGTACGGAGATCGACCATATTCGTTTTAGTCCTGACGGTAAATATATTCTGGTTCAAGACAGCTCGACCATTACGATCTTGACGCGTGAGCCGCTGGCTATCGTGTTCAGAATAGATGCCGAGGAAGCCTACGCGGCGAACTTTTCCCCGGATTCGAGAGAAGTCATCTTTTCGAATGAAAACCTACGCATACAACGCTGGAATGTCGCTGAAAAGTCGCTAGTTTCGACACGCGAACTAGCCATACGCAGCGGCTACTGGCAAACCATCGTTTCGCCGGACGGCAAGTACGCGGCTGTTTATCGGTACGATGCTGATCTCGTGGTCTACGATGTAGCAACGAACGAAGAGGTCTTTAGGGAAAAGAGATTCTATGTGCCTACGAACTGGGAAGTTTTTGCTTGGCAGATCTCAAAGTCGCTGTTTGTCTCGAACGAGGTTGGCGCGTTGCGAATGCAGTATTCTCCCGATTCTAGATATCTGATCGTCGGTAGGCGCGGGCAAAATAGTTTCGGAAGATCTACTGAGACTCTAGCCCTCGATCTGACTGCCATGCGACCCATGAAGCTCAGCGATAACGTAAAGCGTCTTTTGCTCGGATCGATGGGATTTCTGTCGCCGGACAAGGTTATCGGTGTGTTTGGAGATGACAATACAAAGGCGGGCGTGTTCAGTTTTCCGCAAGGCGAACGGCTGGATCAGTTCGAGCTTGGTGGAATGATTTTCACGCCGGCCCACACCGGAAACTACGTTGCCGTCCGGCCGGTCAAAGGTGCTCCTGTCGGCATTTTCGACCTCAAGCAGAAGAAGTATGTGCTCGCTAACCGTAAGTCGGCATTAGATGTTTACAACGACACATTCGTCGCGGAACAACGTAATGGCGAACTTTCACTTTTCGATATTGCAACAAAGCAAGAAAAGGCAACGATCCAACTGCCTCCCAGTCCGCTATCTCGTATCCGAGCACTTTCGATGTCGCCGGGCGGCAAATGGCTTACACTTTCTGAACGCTCGCGAGGTGCCGTCTGGAATCTATCGACCGCCGAACGTGTGCATCATGTCAGGAATTTTGACGGGAGCTTTACTACCGAATATGGCAACGTTTTTGCTGATTTTCCAAAGTTCGCCGATCAGCCTCGGGCGATCGGATATTTAGATTCTGAAAAGAAAACGACCACGGCTTTACCTCAGCAATTTGGCGACGAGATGACCAATCAGTACGGACCTTATCTCGTCGTGCGAAGATCTAA
Source organism: Blastocatellia bacterium (assembly GCA_016789145.1). Classification (GTDB taxonomy): domain Bacteria; phylum Acidobacteriota; class Blastocatellia; order Pyrinomonadales; family Pyrinomonadaceae; genus OLB17. The sequence continues at coordinate 22,254 of JAEUQI010000004.1, forward strand.
TCGTCCTAAAGATCTCAAGATGATCGAAAAGGACACGAAGAAGGATGCTGAGAAAATGACATTCAGCGATCAACGGCCTATCTATCTCAGCGCTAAAGGCACCAGTATCGAAGTTCGCAGTGTCGAGACCGGAACGACACTCTGGAGCAAAGACTTTCTGGAAGAAACTCCTTCGGTGTTTGTAAATACTGCTGAGAATACAATGGGATTTTATTGGCAGGCCGATAGCGAAGCTGCGAAAAAAATAGTGGAATACAATCCAGGCCTCGCCGAAAAATATCGTTCGCTCAAGAATAAGGACGACGATCAACTGATCCAACTCGTCGATCCGGCCAGTGGCGTGGTTCGTAGCACTGTCCTGCTTGAGACAGGTGAGGGATCGATCAGAATAGACAGCCTTTCTGCATCCGGCGAATATCTAATGGTCAATGACGATGACAATAGGATCTTGGTCTATTCGAGTCGCAGCGGTGATCTCTTGTATAGGTTCTTTGGCAATTATGGCGTTCTTTCAGCAGACGCTTCGAAGATCGCGGTCGAGAACACGTCAGGCCGTGTCACGGTCTATGACCTAAAGACCGGATCCGAAGTCGAACGGTTAACATTCCCGAAGAAGCTTGCTGCAATGAGATTCATCGATTCTGGAAGGAAACTTTTTGCCTTCTCCGTGGATCAGGTCGCCTATATTTTCGATGTTGCGAAAATGGGCACTGCTTTGAGCCGCTAGACAACAAAGCCTGAGCGCTAGCTCGCGTCGGCCATCTCGTAGATGGCAAATTCGCTGGTTGCACCGATGACTCGGTTGCGGCCTAGGCGTTTGGCTTCGTAGAGGTTCTTGTCGGCGCGGTCGAGTAGGTGTTTGATCTCGGTGTCGGTGTCGAGGATCTCGGCGACGCCAAAGCTCGCGGTAACGGTTGCATGAGAGCCTTCGTTCGACATCGCGACTGCTTCGCGAAGAACGTCGGCGACGATGCGGGCGTTTTCAGCGGTCGTGAATGCGAGGATGATAGCGAATTCATCGCCGCCGAGCCGTGCGAAAGTGTCGCTCGCCCTAAGCTTGTCGGTGCATGCGTTGACCGCGGATTTAAGTACGAGGTCGCCCTGTGCGTGGCCAAATTTGTCGTTGATGTGCTTGAAACCGTCGAGGTCCATCATCACGACGGACAACGGATAGCGAAAACGAACCGCTCTTGCAAATTCCCGATTGCCGATCTCAAAGAAACTTCGATCATTGGGCACGCCTGTAAGAAAGTCGGTCGTGGCCTGAGTTGCGAGCTCAGCTTTTGCGGCTTCGAGTTCGACCCGCATCCGCTGATTGTTGAGGATCAAGTAATTGAACGTCCAGAAAACGAGGCAAACGATGTAGATCGCCAGAGTCCATGCTTGGCCAATGTTCGAGCTGAATGTTTGTGGTTCGTATACCGTCACTGATGCTCGGATGACCATCCAAAGAGCAAAAAGCCCATAGGCGTAGCGGGCGACGGTGTAGATACGTTGTGTTTCCCGATCGGATGCTCCCCGGAATTCGTAGGCAGACGCTCCCGTTATTGCTGCGACCAAGAGCGACATTATGACGATCCGCAGCAAAGGACTGATCTGCACAAAGCTGAACCAGACCGGAATGACGATCGAGAAAGCCCAAACCGCCAATGCGGCGAGATAAGGCATCGATCGCCCAAAGAACTTTCTGATCCCGAGGTACCACGCGATCAGGCTGCCGGTGCCGGCGGCGCTTGCCAATGCCACCGATGTGACCTGAGACGAGCTACCGAACGCACCGAGCAGAACGAAGGTAAAGGCTGCGGCCGTGGTGCCGGCCGTCCACCAGCCGAAACCGTCGTAAGTTTTGCTCGATCTCCAGACGTAGATCATCACCGCACTGAGCGCAAATGAAATGAGCATCAGTACGACTGCCAAGGTCCGAAGATCGAGCGCCGTTTCCATTTATTATGGTTAGTGGTTTATTACTGCGGGCCCGCCCGTATAACGGAACAGGCCACCGGGAAAGGGACACCAGCCAAGGTGTCTAATGGGATTATAGCAGAAACGAGAGCGTTGTTAAAAGAGTTTTTTCACAACAAATAGACAAAAAAATGCCTGCATAAGAGCAGGCAGTGATCATGAAATAAGTACTAGGCAACTGACGCTTCGGAAGCGTCTTTGCGAGTAATGTAGAGAATTCGCGTGCAGCTTTCGCAGGTGATAATTTGGTCGCCGCGTTTTACCTCAAGCTGCATTTGCGGGCGAAGAGCCATAAAACACGCACTGCATGAGCCATTCACGACCTCGGCAACGGCGATGCCATCGCGGCTGCGTTGAGCTAGTCGGTCGTAAACCGACGCGAGCTGCGGAGACAAAGTGGCAAATGCTGTTTTTCGATGTTCGGTCTGCGTGGCGAAATCGGACTGAGCCTTGGCGACAGTGGCGTCGAGTGCGGCTAGGGCGTCAGCGAGCTTTCCGTCGTGCGAAGCGATCTCTTCGCTGCGGTCGGCGACCTCTTGATCGGCTGCTTCGACCGCTTCCATCACCTCGACGATCTGCGTTTCAAAACCATTGATGGCTTTTTGAAGGGCGTCAGTCTCGCGCATCGCGGTTTCGTATTCTTTTGAGTTTTGAGCGTGTTTGAGATTTCGTTCGGCGCGTTCGAGGTAGGTCTTGTTCTCGGCGATCTGTTTTTCAAGCTCCGCACGCTTGGCATGCAGGTCGTCGCGGCGCTTTTGTATTTCGCGTATCGCCGATGCCTGGCCCGCAAAATCGCTCTCAATTGCAGCTCTATCTGCTACCGCACCATCGAGGATCTTCTTCAAACGCCGAAGATCGGTGTCAGTCTGTTGTAGTTCAATCAGTTTGTCGAGGTCTGCGATCACTTAGAAATTATCTCCCGCCTTAGCAGCATTGTCGTAATCTCTAATTCTATCGCAGCTGATGCTATAAACAAAAGCTACGCATCGATCAGGACTTCGAAATGCCGTTCGAAGTAGGACGAGTCGATCGGCTCTCTGACGTCGATATCGACCCAAACGGGGCTCGGCTCGGCAAGTATCAATTGGAGCAGAGCAGTTTCGCGAGGCATTCCAAAGTGTGAAATACGCGCCGTTGCGAGCGATCCGCCACGCATGATGCCGTCGGCAGGAGTTCGTGTCCAACCGGCCTCGATCGTGAGGCATCTCACTCCGAGACGGAAGTTCATCGCTCGGCCGACGAGATTCGAATTGCCGTGGCGGAACGAATTGGGTTCGAGCGATTCGGCAGTGAGGTGCGGCCGAAGACGCATATGCTCCGCCACGATGCCTGTTGCGGTGTCGAACAGCCATGCAACGCCGGCATTGCGTATCTGGTCATTAGTGGCCCGGAGCATCAGATAATCGAGTGCAACGCGATTACCGCTGCGCGCCGCCGATGCCGTAGCAGAGCCGATCATTTCTGACCATACTTGGTCGAGTTCGGTCATAGACCGAGGATAGGTCGGAGCGTTCCAAATTACAATCGTGTGTTATATTTTTAGCGTTGCAACTATCTCGAACTACCAATTCTATGCGGTTATATGCTCTCGTTCTTTTGTTCGCCATTTCGATAATTCCGGCGTTGACCCAGACCAAGAAGGGCGATACATCGACCAAGGCAAAGGCTGCGACCCCGAAGCCGGCCGCTAAGAAACCTGCTCCAAAGGCGACGCCAAAACGCCCGGCGGCTGCTGCAACACCATCGAAAGCGGCTGCCGAGAAAGCCGAATGGGAAAAAGCGACCGTGATCGAGGACGCTCGCGAGCGCATTGCCGCATTAACAAAATTTCTTGATTCCTACCCAAAGACCTCGCGTCGGATAGACGCTCAAGAGATCATTCTTAAATTGCGGTCGGATCTCGGTAACGAGAGGCTGACCGCCGGAGACCTGCCGGCGGCAGTCGAGCTTTTCAAGACCGCTGTGGCTGAGGCACCGACGGCGGTTTCGGACACCATTTTTAATGAGACGATCGCTAGGTTTGCTCCGAATCTTTACTTTCGCGGAGCAACGGTCGAAGCTGTCGAACTCCAGCGTTCGATCGAGAAGATCGCCGCCGGAAATGTTCAGCAGCTTCTCGCGGCAGCAAACTTCTATTTGAACATTGAGAATGGCTCGGAAGCTCTGCGTGTTGCTGATGAGTTGACTAAGATCAAACCCGATTCCGCACAGGTTGCTCAAGTTCGGGCTCTCGGGCTCAGAATGCAATTCCAGCTTGATGATTCGAAAGCGGCATTTGCACGAGCGGTAGAGCTCGATCCAGAGCTCATCGCTGCAAAACGAGGCCTTGCCGAAGCGAATCGCTCCTCGGGAAACTATGACGAAGCGCTCACGCTTTATCGAGAGATCCTCGCCAAAGAACCGGCGAACATCGCCGCCAAGACGGGAATTGTCTTGACAATGTTCGACCTAGGGAAACGCGCGGAGGCCGAGGCTGAGATGGAGGCCGTGCTAAAAGAGTCGCCGTCGAATGTAATTTTGCTTGCCGGTGCTGCCTACTGGTACGCGTCGAACGGTGTCTCTGAAAAGGCGGTCGAGCTTGGCAAGCGAGCCGTAGAAGCAGACCCAAGGTTTGTTTGGTCGCACATTGCCTATGCACGCGGCCTTGCGATACAGAACAGGTTGTCCGAGGCGGAGAAAGCACTGTTAGTCGCACGCAAATACGGCAATTTTCCTTCGCTCGACCTTGAATTGGCGTTAGTGCGTATGAATGCCGGCTACTATCGCGAAGCCGCCGAAACGTTGGACCAGAGCTTCGCCGTCGAAGGTGATAAGGTATCGGCAGATCTGGGATTTCGCGTACGCAGATCAGCGCCTGACCTAGTCGAACTGACATCGTACGAAAGGCGCTCCAGCATTTTTGTGTTCAGATCCGCACTCGATACGGCAGCTACGGAGCAGCTCCGCGCTTTGCTCGAATATTCAGTAATGATCGAAGCCGAAAAGCCCGACATTGAGAGGGTTACATCGGTCGCAAAGCGGTTCATTGGTGAGCGCGATGAGATGCGGCCGTTTCGCGAACTTTACGTTGCATCGCATTTCGCGTCGAAAGGCGTTGCCTCCGACCAGATCCTTGCTCTGACTCGAGACGTCATCCCGAGCGTTGACGGAGCAGTCAATGCACGTCATGCTGTCTCCGCGATATTGGCCGACGAGATCTACAGTCCGCGGACAAACTCGATCGCCAACAACGAATATATCGAGTTGCCGAATGTGTCAAAGCAAGTGCTGACAGCGATACTTCGCGGAAAGATCGAAGAGATCAATGGAATTGCATTCGCGAACCAAGGCAAGGTAGATGACGCTGTGACGCGGTTTCGCCGATCGATCGGTGTACTGCCGGAGAACAGTTCGTGGTGGCGTTCTGTAACATGGCGGCTTGGAACCACACTAGATTCTTCCGGCAAGTCCGTCGAAGCTCTTGAGCAGTATTACCGGAGCTATCGAGCCGGCAGTCCGGACCCGATAAAGTACGCGATCATTGAGGCGACATATCGAAAGGTCAATGGAAACACGGACGGACTTGCGGAAAAGATTGGCGAGAATCCGCTGCGGACAGTTGCAGTCGCACCAACGCCTACGCCCGAAGCAAGTCCGGCAGTCGTTCCGTCAGTTACTCCTACAGTTTCGCCGGAACCTACTCCAATTGAGACACCGGCTGCAACGCCGACACCAACGCCGGAGCCTTCGCCGACGTTAGATAGCACGCCGACCCCAACGGTGGAGCCATCGACCGTAGCAGAAAGCAAGGCAACTCCTACGCCAATGCCGCAAAGCACACCCCTATTCCCGCCGGTTGTGATCACAATTCCGAAGGCTACGAGCGGCGAGCCGTCGACGAGCGAAACGGAGATCAAGCCTTGCAAACTTACCGTTAGTGAGGAGATCGTGACGCTCGACGCTCGAGGTAGCGAACTTGGCCTAATTGTCGGGACCGAAACCGACGTCGATGTTGGCTCGATCACGTCCACGGTTTCTAGCGAAGATATAAGCGCAAAGCGGGAACCAATAGCGGCGATCAAAACACGAGCTCTGTTCGTTTTGCGGTCGGTTAGCGGGACGTCGGGTGACTATAAAGTGAAATTCGAATTGCCATGCGGAAAAAGGGAGATCGAGGTACGAGTTCGTTAGCTCGCTGCCGATCTGATCTTTGACGTCATTGTTGCGACGGTCACCAACAGCAAGAAGATGAATGCATTCGACGGAGTTCGCAGCGGAAAATCGACCATGCTGTGCAACATTATTGCTACACAACCACCAAACGATCCGATCGCACAAGTTCTCAGGAGATCGTCGGATGTTTCCTGAATGTTCTTGATCGCCTTCCTTACGAAAAATATTACGAATGCTATTACCGCCGAGAATGCGACAACGCCGCCCTCTGCGAGGAACTGTAGATATTCATTATGAGCATTTTCAACTCGAAACACGCCATTCCAAGTGTCGTGCTTTGTAAATGCGACGCCGAATGCATCGAGGCCAGCGCCGAGGAACGGATTTGCGGCGAATATTCTCAGGGCCACGCTCCAAAAATGCAATCTGCCATTCGTAACGTCGCCGCTCACTTGGTCCAGGCCTATGCCACGAAGTAGCGATTGATCGCCGCCCACGAATACGACCATCGCGACGACGGCTGCGGCAAATCCAAGTGCGGCGAACAACAGCATCTTGCGGCTAACGGATTCTTTGCCCGAAGCGTTGTGGCCGATAGTTCTTGAAAGAAATGCAACGACGCTAATGCCGACAACAAAGCACGCAAGCCCACCGCGCGAGCTTGTCAACACGCACGCAAGTGCCATTAGAACGGCGGCGATCGCGATGAAAAGTTTCTTCTCGTTTCGAAGCGACCTTGTAAGGAGAAACGCAACTGCCATCGCTCCGGTCATCTCCATAAACGCAGCGAAATGATGTTGATTTACAAATGGACCGAAGGGAATCGCTTGATCTGGTTCGCGAAGGCCATAGATCGCGTCAGGACTTGCAAGCCTTTGCAGCGTTCCAACAAATGCCATTAGCGAACCAAAAATGATAGAACCAATAGCCACAACCGAAATTCGGCGTTTAGTGTCGATGAAGACCAGACATGCAGCAAAGAAAACAGCAAAGCAAACAAGGCGTATGAGAAAAAGCCGCGTATTGTAAGGGTCGAGCGAACGAGTACTTTCTATTGGAATAAGCTGAATGACACCGATCAGGACCAGCACCAAGACCGGTAATTGAAGCAGGTTCATCGAAACTGCAAACACGCCTGAACGGATCGAACCAATCAGCCAGAGAACAGCAACGCAGCCGATGGCGAGCGAGATAACCGACCATGTGCCGGTATCGACAGCACCGTAAGCGATGGTCGATAGAATCGCGATCAAGACCAGAATTGTAAAGATCGCCGAACCTATTCTCGACAGCCTTTCGGTAACGTTCATCTCGTTAGTGAAATATCATCAAGCCAAACCTTTCCATTGATCGGGCAAATTGTCGATCTACAATCGGCTCTTGCCAGCGAGACCGTAATGCCGTCGGTGGTTGCCGGCACCACGAATCGTGCCGAGACGGTCGACCAATCGGCCATTGCGTCGAATGGCTGTGTTGAAGCGATCTCGGCTCCCGTGGTGGTGTCGGTGATCACAAATTTCAGTGTCGAGGATGCCTTTAGTTCGGTTCGATAACTTGCCGCAAACGTGTAGCTGCTTCCAGGTTCGACGGCAATAACTTGGCTCACCTGACGAAATGCGGCAGCCTCCATCGTGTTGAATTGAAGCAAGAGTGAATTAGAGCCACCTTTCTTTATCGAGTTGCTGATAGCTATTTGCGGTTCGGCACCGTCGGCGATTTGCCATTCGAATGCATCGGCTCCGCGAACTTTGACACCGTTCTCGAATCCGCCGTCGTGTATCGCTCCGACTGAGCCGGATATCCGGCCACCGTCAACATACAGTATTCGTGCAAAACGAAACTGTTTGGCGTTCATCGCGATCGACGCCATCGCGAGGGCTTGCTCTGTAAGACTGTGATGCCGCTCTTCCGGATCGATGTCGAGCCACAGTTTCTCTGCCTCGGCGTATTTTTGATTGCGAACGAGATTCTGACAGATCGCGGCAAGTATCGCCGGAGTTTCTCCAAGCGCTTTGCGAACCTCGTTCAGACGGGAATCGTACTGTAGCATCATCAGATCGACGGCCGGCACGCGATATTGTTTATCACTTTCGGCCGCTCGACGAATGTGCTCCATCGCCCTTTCGTCGCCATTGCGGAACAGGACGTTTCCGTACGCCCACTGGACGGAAGCATAGTTCGGAGCTAGGTCTAGGGCTCGCTTCGCCGCCGTCACTTCGCCCTCGGTGTCGCCACTGCGGCCGCGCGCTTTTGATACGGCGAGCCAAGCGAGATAGTTGTTCGGAGTATTTGCAGCGGCGGCCTCGAACTCGGCGAGCGAACGTCCGGCGTCGGCCGATTCAAATGTTTTGTCGTAAATGGCGCCGGCGGCGTACCGAGTCTGAGGGTCATCGGGTGCCAGGCTCGCCGCAAGATCAACGAGGTCTTTCGAATCTGCTCGTGTAGAGACCGCGTTAGCGAGGTTCCATTTTGCCGCGAATAGACTTAGAAATGAGACCACGACGATACCAAGCACCAATAGGAGCTTAGTAGGCAAACCTTCAACGGTGATAGAAAATTGGCTCACGCGAATGGTCGATCAATCGAATGGTATCGATTCTATTTTGATCAGAGCCCGCTTCAATTCAAAGTTGTGATCACGACTGATATCTCGTAATCGACGCAGTTTCTCAGGCGACAGATCGCGAATGGCTATCAATACCTCGTCGATCTCCTTTTCATCACATATATTTGGTAAGTCTCCGTTGCCATCATACACCGTGAGGCCATGAATTATCTTGTCGATCTTCAGAGGGTCGTCGTCGATAAATCCGACCGGAAGATAGTTCCACGACGGGTTATTTCTTAGTTCTCTCAGCACCATTTCGCCACCATCTCCGGCTCCGTAGATCAGCGCTCGACGACCCTCTGTATGCATCGGTAACGGGATGGCTTGACGGATGAGTTTGAACGCCATTCGGCTACCGATCAGTGCAAAAAGGAGGAGCAGTGCATCTACAACAAAGACCGTTCTCGAAAATGATTCGAATCGATACAGCAGTAGCAACGCCAGGACTGAAAGTACGGAACCGAGACCGACGCCCTTTGAAAACGTGATGAAATCGCTGACGCTCGTGTATCGCCATAGGCCGCGATAAACGCCTGCGACCAGGAACGCGCCGATCTTGAGCACTATCAGAATCGGCAAGCTCTTAATGAAGAGATCCCAATTCTCTGAGTTCTCAAACTGGCCGAGCACCAGAACGAACGCGAAATAATATGCGAGCGACACCAGTATCGTGTCGAGCAGAACCTCGAATATTCGACGTTTGTAGCTGAAATTTATAAGGAAGCCGACGGTCGAATTCTGATCGGAGATTGCCGACGCATCGGCGGTATCGTAGACCTTTACCTTCGACAGATAGACGCCAATGATCGTAAGGACGATGGTAAATACCGCGATCAAGGCGAGGCTTTGCGTTACCTCAAGCCGGCTGATCGCGATCGACAGCGCACCGGACACGATCGCAAATCCGTATAGCATCAGCACGGCGTTTCGCTCAGATAGCCCGAGAGCCACGAGCCTGTGTGATGTGTGATCACGGCCGCCTTGGGAAGCCTTGCGGCCCCACAGCTTGCGCAATATGGTGACGAATGTCGTATCGAATATCGGTACGAACAGGATCAATACAGGAACCGCAAGGATCGCGAACACTCCGCGTGAACGCCCGCCGGTATCACTCAAAAGAACCGAGCCTGAAAGCAAAAAGCCAACAAACATCGATCCGCAGTCGCCCATAAAGATCGACGCTGGATTGAAATTGAATACGAGAAAACCGAGCAATGCTCCGATAAAGACCGAGATGAAGATCAGCTCGTTCACCTGGCCATTTACGGCAAAACTTATGGCGAGAGCGATCGCTGCGATCGCCGAAATTCCGACGGCGAGGCCGTCCATGTTGTCGAGCAGGTTTATCGCGTTTGTAATGCCGATCACCCAAAATATCGTGATCCAAATGTCGATCAGCTCGTTGCCGGTGATCGGCATCTTGAGGCCGAATGAGACGAGAATAACGGCGCCGATCAATTGCCCGATCAGCTTTTGATAGGGCCTAATATTTAGGATGTCGTCAACGAGGCCGACGAGGAAAAGCACGGAGCTGCCGGCAAGTAGCACAAGTGCCGGTTTGCTCATAGGGACAAACAGGAACGCCGCTGAAATAGTTGCAACAAAGATCGCAACGCCGCCAAGCATCGCCGTCGGTCGTGCATGCCAACGGTCAGCTTTTGGTTTGGCAATAAAGCCGCGATCGGTCGCAAATCGGCGAACTGCGATGGTCACAATTACGCCCAGCAACAAGCCGATCCCGCCGATAATGAATGGATTCGTGGTGATCTCCAGCATCAAACAAGGTCACTAAGGCCTGGTGGTCAATTCGCGGTACATACCGTCAATGTCACTGACCAACCGGTCTATTGAATATCTTTCTCGCACGAAAGCGAGAGCTTCATTTTTGACCCTTTCCTGTATTCTTTTATTTTTTGCGAGATAAAGCAAGCCTATTGCAAAGTCTTCGGGTTTGCGGCTATCGATGGCAACGCCTCGCTCGCAGACCTCGTAGCCACTATTGCTCTCTAAAGACGCACCAAGTAGATCGCGGACGCCACCAACGCGCGTCGCAACGGAGGGAACGCCGGCAGCCATTGCCTCGATAAGCGAGAGAGGCGTGCCTTCGTTCTTTGAAGTCAATCCGAACGCATCAAGTCCCGATAGAAGGTTCGCCACATCGCTGCGGCTGCCAAGAAATACAACGTAATTCGAAATTTCTAGCGTGTCGGCAAGAGATTCAAGTTCCGTTCGCAATGAACCGTCGCCAATAATGATGAATCGAAAGTTCATTTCGGGCTCGGCCTCAACGCATATCTTTGCTGCCGACAAAAGCAGCGGAATGTCTTTGATCTCAGTCAGCCTACCGGAGAAGCCGACCACAAACTGATCGTCAGTTGCGTTGAATTCTGCTCGGGCCGATCGACGCTTCTCCACGGAGGCCGCAAATGGCTCAAGCTCCATTCCGAGCGGCACGACCGCAAATTTCTCCCGTCTGCCGACACCGAATCGACCGTTGATCTCGTCAAGTTGCTGCTCAGAAATGACGACAATTCGATCCGTAGCAACGGCCGCCAAAACACGCTCGATCGTCAGGAAGATTCGTGTCTTCAGGTTTCCGTAATAGCTATGAAATACATGGCCGTGGAAAGTGTGGACAACCTTTAGTTTACGAGGTTTGCCGATAACCGTTCCAAGCGTCAGCCATTTGTAGGCGAATGCCGCGATCCGTCCGACGGTGCCTGCTTTTGCGGTGTGTGTATGAACAATGTTGGGCTGTTCGCGTCGGAACGCGCGAAATACCTTGAATATCGAGACCGCGTCTTTGGCCGAAAGCTCGCGACTCATTTCGCGTAGATACATTGGCTCGACACCGTTCTCCGCGGCGAAATATGCCATGTCCTCTTCGCCATCGGGAACAGTTCCTGCGATCAAAGTCGTATCGTAGCCGAGCGGCGTTAGTCGATCTGTCAGCCACACGACGTGGCGCGCCGGTCCACCGACATTTAGCCTAGCAATAATACGAAGGATCTTCATGATGGAGAGAGACGGCAGCCGAACCGTCTAGTGGCGGTCTCGCGATTTACGTGAGATGGCCGCATGACATACGATCGTGCGGGGAACTCGTCGTCGGCTGCCGAACTTGGTCAGTCATCCATCCGAAACGGCGTGTTTTCGTCGTCTTCGTGACGGATCTCGTCGATGGGCTCTTTCTTACCGTGGCCCATATACAATTGATTCGGACAGTTTATCACCATTCCGTCGGTTTCGCCCACGTTTTTGTAACCGTGTACGACGCCTTTTGGAACGATCACGGCCTGTGCGTTGTCTTGCCCGACAAACAGCGTCATTCTGTGGTTGAATGTCGGCGAATCAGCACGGTTGTCCCACATCCGCATCTTGAAAGTCGACGGCCCGATGAAGCAGAACAGATCAGCCTGATCGACATGTTCATGCGGCCCGCGAGCAACGCCGGGATTTGTGAACGAAATGTACGACATCGTCGGATAGAACTCCGCGTCGATTTCGTCATGGCGAAACAACTCCGCAAGCCAGCCTCTGTCATCGTGATACTTTTTCAGTGGATAGACGACCACGTCTTTGATATCAGCGTCGATGAAGTTCATATTTTGTTCGCTCCATCCTTAGCCACGAGTTTGGATGCCAGTAGCAAACTCTCAAATGTTCCTGCGTCGGTCCACCAACCGTCGAGTTCGTTCCACGTCATCTCGCCGCGATTGATGTAATGGTTATTTACATCAGTGATCTCAAGCTCGCCGCGTCCCGACGGGACGAGTGTTTTGATCACGTCGAAAACTGTTGCGTCGTAAAAATATATGCCGATCACAGCGTAATCGCTCTTTGGATCGGTCGGCTTTTCGACGATGTTCAGTACCTTATCGCCATCAAGCTCCGGCACGCCAAACCGCTGAGGATCCGGTACTTTCTTTAACAAGATCTTTGCACCTTTGCCTTGAACACGATACTCGGCTGCAGCGGCGCGAATGTTGTTCTCGATTATGTTGTCGCCAAGCACTACGCAGATCGGTTCGTCGTCGGCAAAGTGCTCGACCAAGGACAAAGCATCGGCGATGCCACCTTCGCCCTCTTGGTAAGTATAGTTTAAGTGCTTGAGTCCAAAGTCTTTACCGTTCCTGAGCAGCTTCAAAAAATCACCGGCCGAATTACCGCCGGTGACGATCATAATGTCATCAATGCCAGCATTTATCAGAGCCTTGATCGGATAATAGATCATCGGCTCGTTATAAACGGGCAACAAATGCTTATTCGTAATTCGCGTCAACGGACTCAACCGAGAGCCAAGCCCGCCCGCCAGTACCACACCTTTCATATCTTCTTGTAACCAACCGCTGTCCAGAACGACGTCGAGCTGAACGTAATGTTATCGAGCCCGCATCGCTTCATCAAATCTGTCATTTCGGCCTTCGTGTACCGTTTTTCAAGCTGTGTGCCGAACCGATCAAGCGCATCAGTTCGCATGGTGTAAAAGCTATTCTTGCGATACTGCGACAATGGAAAACTCGCGACGTTCAGGCCAAGTTTTTCGAGTACCAATGCGGTCCGAGCAAGAGGAAAATATATGAGTAGGGCAACTAATTGGCTTACGGCATAACGTAGAGAATGTGGCAACTTACTGATGCCGCGACGGATCACATCGCTAACTTTCCAAATTGCACGAAACCACGCGGGGCGATTATCGAAACGATAGTACAAATAGAGCAGGAACGGAGCTCCGGGCTTCAATTTCGCAACGCAATTTCTCAAACCACCCTCGGTGTCCTCAATATGATGAAGCACGCCAAGGCTGTAGCCAAGATCGCAGCTATTGTCTTCAAGCGGGATCGCATCAACACCGGCTCGGTGAAATATGCAATCCGCTTGTCCCGCAAGGTTCCGTTTGGCAACTTCGATAGCGTCGCTTGGATCTATTAAATGCAGCGTTCCAACTCTCGGAGCAACAAGCCGAGCCCAACGTCCGCTGCCACAGCCAAGGTCGAATCCGACAGCATTCTCAGGCAGTTCGCTCCAAGGGAAAATACTGAAGTAGTTATCAAACATCGCCGCGAGTTCGCTTTCCGACAACGCCGATTGGTCAAATCGCGACCATTCGTCACCGAAGCCGGCGACCACTGCTTTTTCGATATTCTCGCTCAAAACTAATCAATAAACCTCTGAAACCATAATTCTAACATCAACAGCGACCATATCTGGTGTGTCGAGTCTTCTTCGAACGAGACGTGGCGGTCGAGCATTCGCTTTACGCTTTCTGGTTTGAAGATGCCGCGGCCTGCCGCCTTTTCGCTTAACAGCGTCGAGTAAACCATATCTTTCAGATCGCCGCGAAACCATCTCCCGATCGGCACGCCAAAGCCCATTTTTTGCCGATAAATGACCTCCGGCGGAACGAGCCGCGCAGCAACCTTCTTTAGCAAATACTTTGGCCGATAGCGGTTTACCTTGAGATTCTCCGGCAAGCTCGCGGCAAATTCGATCATTTTGTGGTCGAGAAACGGTGAGCGGGCCTCTAACGAATTCGCCATTGATGCGATGTCGACCTTTACCAACAGATCATTCGGTAAATACGTCATTTGGTCTGTCAACAACGTCGAATCGATGACGCCGGTGCCGTTTGCCTTTTCGTACCAATCTGAGAGAAAGTGCTCGGCTCGGTTCTCTGCGACCATTTGCTTGAATGAATCGGTATATATCGCCTGTTTTGACTTCTGCTTGATCGACGACATCCAATGAAAATATCGCATTGGTCGATCCATATTCGCCGAGATCAGGAATCGCTGAGCATCGCGAATGCGCGTCTTCTTTTTCTCCGACGAAGGCAGGGCATTGACGAACGGCTCGAACAGCATTTTGCGAAACGGCACTTTTCGATACAGCTCCGCGACCTGCATCGCCATATATCGCTCGTAGCCCGCAAAGCTCTCATCACCGCCATCGCCGTTCAAAGCAACGGTCACATGCTGCCGAGTTTCGCGTGAGACGTAGTATGTAGGAAGGGCGCTCGAATCGGCGTAAGGCTCGCCGTAATGATCTACCAATGTCGGCAATATCTCAGTAGCGTTGGGTCGGACTATGAATTCGTTGTACTCGGCACCAACATGCTCGGCGACCTTTTTTGCGTACTTAAGTTCGCTGAAATCTTCGTCCTCGAAACCGATAGAGAACGTCTTTACCGGCGTCGAGCTTTCCTGAGCCATCAACGCGACTATCGCCGACGAATCAACGCCGCCCGAAAGAAATGCGCCAAGCGGAACCTCTGAGATCATCCGCAGCCGTGTCGATTCACGAAGTATTCTGGTCGTTTCCTCGATCGCCTCTTCCTCAGAGATCTTTATCTTCTTAGAAAAATCAGGCAGCCAATACCGCCGCGTCTCGATCTCGCCGGCTTTCCAACGCAGCCAATGCCCCGGTTCAAGTTTGCGTATCGCTTTGAACGCCGTCTGCGGAGCAGGTACGCAGATATACGACAGATAGCTATCGATGGCGTTGTAATCGACATCTCGTGAGACCGATGGATGTTTTAGCAATGCCTGAAACTCGGAGCCAAATATCAGATCTCCGTTCGGCTGATGTGAATAGAGGATCGGCTTTTTTCCAACACGGTCTCGGGCCAAGAACAACGTCTTCTCGACATCGTCCCAGATCGCGATCGCAAACATCCCGCGAAGGTGCTGCAAACAATCCGGCCCATACTCATCGTAAAGATGCAGCACAGCCTCTGTATCCGATTTGGTCTTTAGCGTGTGCCCCCGAGCGATCAGGCCCTCGCGAAGCTCCTGATAATTATAGATCTCGCCATTAAAAACAATGCACTTCGTCCCGTCCGGCGTAAATATCGGCTGCTGCCCACTCGCCAGATCAATGATCGACAACCGCCGCATCGCCAGCCCAACATTCCCCTTAACAAAATACCCATCCTCATCCGGCCCGCGATGAACGATCGCATCATTCATCCGCCCAAGCACCGAACGTTCTGACGCCCGTGCCCCGTTATTGACAAAACCAACGATTCCGCACATAACCTCTTTGGTCTAGATTCCGACGTGCCTACCCCTTAAGGCCTCTCGGATCCGGGCCTGCTCGATAATTTTCTTATCTTCTCTTTTTTCACGTACAATAGTGACTCCAACAGCCGCAAAAATGAACATAAAGATCTGTATTTGAGCTCGCTGTCGATAGGCCGTTCCAACGTTTCCCTGGAGAACAGCGTATCCCAGCGTGAGCATAAGCGTAAACATTAGAATCGAAATACAGCGGCGTAGGCGATGCCTGCACGCATACCAAATGCCGATCACCATTGGGATCATTACTATCCACCAAAGAACGGTTTCAGGAAATGCTGATAGAGCTAAATTGCTAGTTAGTTGCCACGGAAACGGTGAGAATATCAAGTAGGCCAACCCAACCGGCAACACTGCGATGGCTCCGCCGAAGGTCGATACGTCATACTCTTGTCCGAAACCAGATGCCGCCGACTCCGAAAGGTCCTTTCGGCTGATGGCGATCGATTCGAGTGATGTCATCCTCTCAAGTTCGACCTGAGAGTTGCTTAGTATCCCTAAGTAGCCCAAAGTAACGCCAAGTAAAACAATGATGGCCGCACGCCCAACGATCGCGAAAACAGTCGTTCTTTGCCCTATCAAGAACCCGCCAACGACCGCAACGCTTACGATATAGAAAATGTAGTTTCGCAGTGCCATCACACCTATCAAAGCAACAATCAGGGCAATGACAAACTTAATATCAACATTCTTTTGCAGGCGTCCCGCTGCAAACATAACGACAACGAGAAAAAAGACGATCAATCCATCTTTCAGCACCAGCGAAGACCATAAAACGAGCGAAGGCGTGAATGCGGCAAAGTAACCGGCCATCTTGGCGGCCCGACGGTTATTGAATATTTCGAACGTACAAAGGTATACAAATGGGGCGGTGGCCGAACTGATTGTTGCGATCACCAATTGTGCAGCGAGCAGATTGCGTCCGACAAGCGAGTATACTGATCCGACCAAAAGGCAGATCCCCCAAGCGGTACCACGGAAGCTAAACACGCGCTGCATTGCTTCCTGACTTGGGGTGATGCCAGCTGTCCAGTACTGCGAAACTTCAAACCCGATCCTGTCGTAAAGTCTCCAGTCTACAGCAAAAAAGCTCGTTATCCCGAGAACTTCGATCGTCGATGAGACGAGGGTTCGAACAATTAGAGCCATCAGGAACAGCTTAACAAGTTCATCACCGTGGTCTTTGAACCTGCGGAGTGCAAAATGGATCGCAATACAAAGAACTGCGGACAGGGCAACCGCAAGAAATCCGTCAGGGAACTTTGCCAGCCCGACGCCTAAACAGATGAAGAAGTAGATGTAAGCAAGGGTCCTAACGCTCATTACAAGATTCTTCTGGTCTCGGTAGGGTCAGGATCCGGACCCATTCAGAGATAAACTACTATAACAACCCATCTAATCCGCCTATAGATTCTCTTCGCTCAAAGGTTTCTATTGCTAAACCGAATAGCATTCGAACACAAAGCGTACCAGTAAAGATCGTCTTTAGAAAATCAACGTCTTTCCAAAATCGTCGGGTACCATCCACAATGACGCCGCACCGGCCTGAAGCAACAACAATTCAATCACTTAGGGCCAATTCCTAGGCGTAAACCTAAACAACGGAGTTGGAACCGCGCCGGAATATGCGGCGAACGGTGATTCAATTAAACATTGTTGCAGTTGTACCTGACGACGATCGAAGATCTCGATCGGATCATCTAGACAATAGACCTTTTACCCGTAGAGAATCTGGGGCGCCTCAGAATAGGTCTAGGTATTCTTTACTTACTTTATTAATATCAAAATCTTTGACTCTTTCTAGGGAGAGTCGCGCATACGATTCCCGCAAGTTTTCATCTGTAGACATCTTGTGCATGGCTTCAGCAAGCAGGTCGGCCCTTTTCACTGGAACTAGTATGCCATATTTACCCAGGTCAATTTCATCCCTAAGCTCCTTCCCTTTAGTTTCTGGGTCCAGGATCTCTCTTGGACCGTGCGGGCAATCGGTTGAAATAACAGGAACACCGTTACTGAGGGCTTCAACAATACCATTACCAAAACCTTCGAAATCGGAACTAAAGACAAAACAATCTGAGCGTTGAAGCCAATCATTGACGTTTTGTTGAAAACCAAGAAACTCAACCCTGTCTTGCACTCTCAGTGTCTTTGCAAGCTCTTCCATTTGTTGTTGCAGTTTTCCTCGTCCCAGCAAAAGAAGGCGGCAATTCGTGTCAGGTAATTTTGCAAAGGCTTTTAGCAGCAACTGATGATTCTTTTGTTCTTCAAATCTTGCTACATTAATGAATGTAAACCGACCGTCTTTGTTTAAATGTCGTCTCGGTTTCTCGTCCAAAACGTAAACGGGATTATAGATGACAACGCAACCGTTGATGCCCAAGCGGTGCAGGCTATCCGCTATTCCCGCTGAAATTACAACGATCTTATCTGCCAATGGATAGTACTTTTTTACTAACATCAGCATAAATGAACCAAACCACCTCGACTTGTAGTAGGCAATAGTGTCTGCCCTCTCACTGATAATGACTTTACCGTTCCAGCCCAATTTTCGGACATGGCAAGAAATCAAATTCGGTCTGTTTAACAAAGAGAACAGAGTGTCTATATTCTGGTCACGGAGGTAATCATGCAATTCGTTAGCGAGTGATGGGATCCTAAGAACATTGAGTAGTGAGTTGGTTCGCTTCTCCTTTAGTTGGAATACCTTAACGTGGTTTGTCGGGATCTCGTATTCGATTACGTTATCCAGGAGTATGAGATGAAATTCGAAATCCTTATAACCGTGGTTCAACAAGTAAGAAACGATGCGTTCCGCGCCGCCGCCTCTGAGGCTGATAGTAAATATGGCTATCTTCTTCATACTCAATCAATTGTTGGATTTCTAAAGACAACCCGACGCAAATAGTCTCTTTCTTGATCCGCAAGAAAAAGGAAAAATACTAACGGCAAAACCAATAACAGCGAGACAAATTTCAACGTCCCATCAAGGACAATACTCTCTGTGAAACTAACCTGCACGAAACCGTATCCTACGGCAACGAACAAAAGCATTAGGATAGTATCTTTAACGAGATTGTATTCAATGCGGAGGAATTTTGCCGAGAGAATATTACTTACCAGCACCATCATCAGGTTAGCCAATAAAAATCCGATCGCGGTACCATATCCCCCGTACCTTTCCACCAGCATAAAGTTAGTAACAATACATGTGGCCGCACCGACGGCCAAAACGTATAGGCTCAGGTGGCTTTTCTTTGAATGAATGATTCCCAATTGGGCAAATGAATAAAGCCCATACAGAATGTAACCGGCAACAAAGGGTAAAAAGAAACCATAGCCGTCCAAATAGTCTGTACCTGCAAAAATGCTGATGATCACTTTCCCAAATGCAAGAAATGAGAGACCAACGAAAAACATGGTGATAATGTAATAAGTATGAAATCTTGAAAACGTTTTCTCCGCATCAGACTTTCCCAGCAGTGACAAAGAAAATGGTCCAAAGGCAAAGTTAAAGGATGAAACAACCATCGTGACGATCGCCGATATGCGAACCGCCTGAGTGTAAACAGCAAACTCTTCTTTGCTAAGGTTCCCTGCCAACATATACCTGTCGAGCGAAACAATGAAATTGTATCCAAATGCAAAAACCATAAATGGCAGGCCATATCCAAGCAATAGTTTCAGCAGTGGTATATCTATCTGAAAAGCTAAAAGGCGGCGGCAGAGAAAAAGACCTGTGAACGCCGCTAGCCATTGGCTTAAAAGCATAACCAGCATCACGTTAAACAAAGTGAGATGGCTCGACAAAGCCAAAAACACGATTCCGGATAGATAAACGCCGGCCTGTATCGCTAAAAGCCTTATGAATAATGATCGTCTGAAAGTGTATTTGAACCAGTTTTGAAAGTACTGAGCCAAGATAACTCCCGGCAACCAGCCCATCAGTACAATCCACGATGCAGTTTGGGAATCAGATAAATGCAAAGCGACTGTGATACGACCAGAGGCAAGCACTAGACAACCGCCTAAGAGCACAGCGACGATTAGCTCGAAGAGAAAACCAGTAGAGAATATCGCTGATCTTTGCTCGTCATCCTCCGCATCTTTCAGATGCCTGACGGTCGCGGAGTCCATTCCGAAAGTAACAAATGCGGCAAGCAGGACACCTGTGGGTAACAAGATATTCCAATCGGCCACCTGTTCCTTGTCTATATTCCGTACCACCAGCGGCATGGTAACGAACTGCACTATGCTATACAGCATGTTGCCCGCCCCAAAATGCAGAACATCGTTCGCAAAGGATTTTATTCGCTCGGCAAACATATTTAGTCCTGCGTTATGAGCATCTTTATCTGTTCCGCATAGATCCGCCCCGCATTTTCTTGGCTGTGAAACTCCTCTGCCCAGCGTCGAGATTCCAAGGCCTTGCTTTCGGAATAACCCTTGTCAAAATACAATTTCGCTGTTTCGTCCGCGATAGTTTCCGGTGTGTTCACAGAAATGATCGGATGCCAAGGATATAGTTGCTGCATTGCTTCTTGGTCCAGGTGGCACATGACGGGCCGAGCGCAGGCAGCGGCCTCGACGACAACCGATCCGAACCAACCCACGCCAAACTCATCCACTACCAGATCCGATGAGGAGTAAAGTGCGACCATTTCTTCTTTGTTGAAACCTTCGGTCGTTTGACCCTTGACCCATACAATGTTCTTTTGCAGCTGCAGTTCATCTACCACCGAGTTGAACAGATCGACGTCTTTCGAATGACTCCTGTCTGGTAATACAATGCAAATATCGTCAGTATTGTATTTGTCAATAAATGCTCGTAGTCCTTTCAAGAGCATTTCGTTACCTTTCCACTGGCCCGCATTGTACAAAGCCGAGTTTTTATTTATCATCAGCCGGCTAGGGTGAAATATCTTGAACCTGAACTTTTCTAATTTACCGTAATTATCGGGAGCGATCCTTTCCTTATACTTGGCGTCGTAATTGAAAATGTTAAGGTCGATAATAATCGGGAAGTATGCATTTGATACTTTCTCGTGCGGGACACCTAGTTTTTGCAAAGCATATTGAAAGGGCATAAATGGCTGCGTCATAATATAATCAATATGCCTTATGCCCCATCGCTGAAGAGATCCCATGTACTTTGCCTTTAGTTTCGCTTTGATCCCTGTATATAGAAAACCGAACGTTGTCGGGAACGGCATCCTTGTTATATCCGCACCCGTGGTCCAAAAGAAAAATTTTGAGTTCTTTATGAACGGAGCCAACCAAACACCGACATCGGACACAATTATCGCATCGTACCCTTCATTACTTAATTTTCTTACGAATCGAAAGTCTAGATTTTTAAACAGCCGAGTAGGCTCCCAGTGGCTATCAATAAAAACCCAGTCACCTTGGCTTTCTGCAAGAGGGTCATTAAATACCGGATTAGTATGAATATCAGTCTTATCTCCGAGGTATAAATGCGGGACAATGTCGGTGTGTTTTCTTAGGGCTACACCGATATTGTACATGTTGTTGCAGACGTTCCCGATCAACGCTATTTTTATGCTCATGATTATATCTTTATGTATAGCGTCATAATGCGTTTCAACGTCATTCTACCATCGAGCTCCTTACCTGTATCCGTTAGCCAGAACCTACAATACTTGATTCAACTGCTCCTTATCCGGGAAATTTATCAGAACTCCCATCCCCTTTTGCTGATAGACAACCATGCTTCCTAAACAAACAGCCGACGCATTTCCTTTCTTTACGACTTCGCCAATGTGCTCTATGGACCCTGCACCGCCATTCGCGATGACAGGGACTTTGACCGAGTCTGAGATTCGCCTTGTGATCTCGATGTCGAATCCATTCCAAGTTCCATCGCGATCCATTGACGTAATGAGAAGTTCCCCGGCTCCTGCGGCTTCAAGCTCCTGGGACCATGCCAAAACATCCTTGTTCAATTTTTCAGTACCATCGTTGGTGAAAACAGTATATTTGCCCCAGATGTTTCTTGTGACGTCGATCGATGCGACCACGGCTTGAGCTCCGAAATGTTCTGACAAACGTGGGATAAGCCCCGCTTCCCGTGCCGCGTGTGTATTCACCACGATCTTTTCAAATCCGATCGACAATATCTCCTTTGCCGTCTCGAAATCTTTGACCGCACCGCCGTATGACAGCGGCATAAAGCACTCATCCGCGATCTGGCGAAGTATTTCAAGATTAGGTTGGCGGCCCTCAACCGATGCACGAATGTCCAGAAAGCAGAGTTCGTCCACTTCTAGCTCATTGAATATGCGAACGGTATTGATCGGGTCGCCGATATAAGCCGGGTTCTTGAACTTTACAGTCTTGACCAAACTATCATCGATCAACTGTAGGCAGGGAATTATTCTTGTTTTGAGCACACTAGATCTTTGCGAAATTTTCGAGCAGTTTCATGCCAAATTTATGGCTTTTTTCCGGATGAAATTGGGCCCCGTAAATATTATCGTGTTGAATGATCGAATGAAAATAATCGCCGTAAAAAGTGGTCATCAACACATCGGCAGGGTCATCACATAACACGTAATACGAGTGCACGAAATAGAAACGCGATTCTTCGGGCAGTCCGTCTGTCAGCGGACTATTCTTGGCGTTATGAACCAGATTCCAGCCCATATGCGGTATTTTCAGCGACGTGTCTGAAAAGCTAAACTTCACGGTCTGCGCATTCACCCACTTCAGTCCCGGCAACGAACCTTCTTCGCTAGCGTTTGTCAATAACTGCATCCCAAGACATATACCGAGGATCGGTACTTTCTCAACAAGAGCTTTCTCGTCCAAGACATCACGAAAGCCTGATTCACTGATCTTCTGCATTGCGGCGTCAAATGCGCCGACGCCCGGCAGCAACAATTTTTGAGCGCGAGCGATCCGGTCGCGATCGCTGGTTACCTCAGAATCTACCTTTATCCGCTTGAACATATTACGGATCGAGCCCAGATTGCCCATTCCGTAGTCTACGATCGTGACCATTTTACTTTTCTATAGGAAAACAATACTTCATGTAAAAACTATGCGGCACAAGGCGAGCCTTCATAAGTACATGAAAAAAAGGCCGCAGCAACTCGAACCGCTTCTTATACGTAGGATATTCCGTCCAGTATTTGGGCGGACGGTTCATGACCTCATCAAACTCTGCATCAGTAAGCCCCAATCGCTTCTTAAAGTACGACAACAATTCAGGCTCGAGATATGGCGGCTTATTGTAATACTCGTCGATCGCCTCGTCGCGGCTCATATTACCGATCCGTACTGATGCCGAAAGAGTGTTGTTACGGTAATCGACATGAAATTTCTTCGGGAAATAGTAGCTGTGGTTGAAGGCCGTCATTCGGTTTTCGAGATGGTGCCCACCATAATATTCCCACCCAAACTCCTTTTCTAAGAACGACCGAGCGCTCTCTTTATCATATTTGATATACCAAAGCGGCCTTATCTTTTGGATTTTCTTGAAGGCCGTCCACTTGATGAATTTCGAAAATGTCATCAGAGGATACGTCTTTAACGGGAGCCTGCCGAACATCCTATGTATCGATTCGATATATTTGCCGTCAAAATAGTTCTTGCCGAGCGGCGAGATCCCCTCGGCAAGGAATGAGTGCCCTTCGAGTATGTACTTTACATTGTGCTGGCTCGCAGCACGGTACATCGTTTCGGCCAGAGCTAGGTCAGTCGAGGCATCAATCTCAGGAACGTCAGCGAGAAAAAAAGACCTAAAGATATCGTCTGCTTCTTTATTATTTACGACAAGAGTAAATAGATCGACGTTAAGCTTCGTCAATACCTTACGGATGTTTTCGGTAGCTATCGCCGTGTTCCACGTATTGTCGTAATGGACGGCAAGCGGTCGGAGTCCGTTTTGAATCGCCCAGTGGACCATATACGATGAATCGGTTCCGCCGCTTAAACCGATAACGCAATCGTATTTTTTTCCTTTACCATCTTCTTTGATCTTTGCAATTATCTCTTGAATCCTTCTCTCGCCTTCGGGTTTTCCGGTTTGGTATTCTTCGACGAGATCATCGACCATACGGCAATAGTTGCACACGCCATCGTCGTCAAACGTAATGGACGGCACCGACCGATCGTAAATACAACGTGAGCAGATCTGCTCTTTACGGTTTAACGGCAGCGGCATAACAGACTCGTTTTGGCTCTTCTTCGTATCCATAAGACTATTGGTTGTCTACGACCTTTCTGAGAAAGGCGGCCGGACTACCAACTACAGCGGAGTTCGTCTCCACGTCTCCCAATACAACGCTGCCCATTCCAATCAGGCAGTTGTCTCCAACGGTAGTATTTCCTAATACAGAGGAGTTCGTCCCTAAATAGCACGATCTGCCAATTTTTGTTCCGCCTGAGACGCATACGCCTCCGGTAATGCAGGTGTAATCTCCAATGCTGCTGTCGTGGCTTATCACCGAATTTGGTAGCACAATTACATGGTTGCCGATGATGACATTCGAGGCGATAGTCACGTGCTGAAGGATCACCGTACCAAGCCCAATCTTTGACATTTTCGAAACACTTGCAGTTGGATGAACGATCGTTTCGAACTTGTCGACCGGAATTCCGGTCCTTGCAATGATCTTGTCCTTTAGCCAAAAATTGAACGGGCTTCCAATTCCATTGACAAAGTAACAGTTCGGAAAATCATATGCGGATTCGAGCGGGCCTAAAACCTTGACACCAAAAATCTCCTTGCCCCAATTTTGTTGATCATCGTCAAGGAACCCGACACAATTGTAAGTGCGGGCTGGTGAACAACTATTTATCTCATTAATGGTGTCGAGAATATCAATACAGTTACCACCAGTTCCCAGAATAATTATCGGCTTCATAGAAATAAACAATACTTGATCTACTTGGCGAATCTACCGGAATAGCAGGCTTCTTCCTGATGGAAATATGATATCTGCAAGTTGTTCTCCCGAATCATTTGTTCGAACTCTTCGCGATTGTACCTCTTAGCATTGCTCGGTGCATACCAATCATAATTTGTTGCCTTTGACATCTCAAAGCCCCAATCTTCCTTCCAAAAGCACTTTAGAAAATTCCAATAGATGAAGCGCTGAATGTCGTATGTGCCGCCTTTAATCCCTAAAAGCGGAATGTCGGGTGCCTCAAATGAGACGTTGAGTTCGGACAACCGTTTACCCAATTCGGTCAATTGCTCTGACATCTCCCACATTTGTTCAGAAGTGACATCATGAGTTTCATGTCTGAAATAGTCATCGATCAGTTCTCTCGGCAGAGCTTTTTTAGCGTAAACATAGCAAGCAAACTCGCCGCCCGGCTTGGTGATGTCGGATAAATGGCGAAAGGTTTCCTCCGGGTTTTCGGTATGCATGATGACCTGGTCGCATACAACGAGATCGACGGAATTCGGCTTGATCCCAGTATTGGCGATGTCTCCCTTTAGATAGACCAAATTCGGCAGTTCCCGGAAGTTTGCGGCCGCTTGATATGCCGCATCCGAAATATCTATCCCGATGACCGTCGCTTGCGGGGCAAGCCTGGCAAACCAAGCCGCCTTGTAGCCTAGTCCGCAGCCGGCATCGAGGATAACTGATTTGTCGGAAAGGTATTCTTGTAGATCCTGCTCATCACCAAAGCCATAAAGCTGAAGAAACCATTCGAACTGAGACTCGTATAGCCTTTCAAGCGAATCCATCTGTTCGACTTGTTTCCACTTGTCGCTGAATATGTCCTTTGTCTGCGTTTGATTCAGAGCGTCGTTACGCGAATCATTTTGCAGGACTATGTTTTGTTCGATCTCAATGGGAGCCGCGAACAAACTGTCTAATGAAATCATTCTATTTTCCTCAAGCTACCTTCTCGTTTCTCAGAAATATCCGACACCACCACTCGAAATTCATAAAGGACCAGATCAAAAGACGGTGGTTAATTCGTTTTTCAATATGTTCGTAGATGATCTTTTCGATGTACTCTTTGTTGATGAACTCGGAGCAGACCGTCGTCTTATCAAGTAGCAATCCTTTGATATACTCGGCGTTCTCACCGCGATACCAGCTTTCATCAGGAGCGGAAAAGCCTTGTTTCTTACGAGTGATTATTTTCTCGGAAATAAAGCCGCTCATTGCTTTGCGGAGCACATTCTTGCCGTCGTCAAATTCCTGATACGCCTTCTTCTTATCGGAAAACATATTCTCGTCGATCCGCTTGTTGATCTCCAAATTGCCGAGCTTATGCCGGACCGGTATCTTTTGGGCGAAGGCGACTAGGTCGTTGTCGAGAAACGGAAATCTTTCTTCGAGGCCGTGCGCCATCGACAGTTTGTCGCCGACAAGCAGCAAGCTCGGCAAAAAGGTCTTTATCTCAAAATAAAGCGAATTATTGATGTGCTGTTCAGGCGTGTCGTACTTGAGCCTTTTATTGAACGTAAAGACACGTTCGAATATCTGACGCGGCTCGGCGAAATCGACCTGGGCTCTTACCTTGTCGGTAAACAGGAACTCGCGTTCGTTATCAGGCACCAGACGCTGCCAGTAGTTGTAATAGTCATCAAAAAACTCTTTGTCGTCGAGAGCCTTGAAGATCCGGTAATATCGCCACGGATACCCGCCGTAGAGCTCGTCGCCGCCTGTCCCCTGCAGACATACCTTAACGAATTTCGATGCCAATCTCGCAATGTAGTAGTTCGGATACGACATCCCGACGCGAAGGTCCTCCAGATGATGAACGACTCGCGGCAGCGACCAGCTAAGGTCGCCAGCGTTCAAAACCTGTTCGAAGTGTTCGGTCTTGAACTGATTTGCCATCAATTCGGCGTCACGGCGTTCGTCATAATTCGCTTCGACACCCGTCACCTCGCTCATATCGAAGCCGCAGGTAAATGTCGCGAGCCGGTCGATATGATCGGAGGCGATCGCCGTGATCGAACCTGAATCCATTCCACCTGAGAGGTAGGAACCTAAGGGAACGTCCGAAACCGTTTGCCGAGCAACAGCGATCTTCATTAGCCGTCTGGTCTCTGCCGTTGCATCTTCGAACGAGATATCGTCGTCGGTTTGAGTGAAATCATAATCCCACCAAGCGTTGTGAGTGATGGCTTTCGTTTCGGTACCGATGCAGAGCGTATTAGCGGGCGGCAGCGTATAGACGTTTTTGAACAACGTTCGGAAACTGAACAGATTCTGAAACGTGAAATATTCATTGAGCGCTCCCAGATCCAATTCCGTTTTAAAATCGGGATGGGCAATGATCCCTTTTATCTCCGAGGCGAAAACAAATGTCTTCCCGGTGAACCAATAGTACAACGGTTTCACACCGAAACGGTCTCGGCTCAGGTAAAGCTTCTTCTCGCGACGGTTCCACGCACCGATGGCGAACATTCCGTTCAGCCGTTCGAAAAACGTCGGGCCATAGGCGGCCAATCCTTCGACGATCACTTCTGTATCACTAGAGGAAATGAACTCGTGCCCCCGAGTTTTCAAGTCTTCGCGCAATTCGGCAAAGTTGTAAACACAGCCGTTGAAAGTAATGATCCATTCGCCGTTCTTCGACGACATCGGCTGAGCGCCTTTTGGTGAGACGTCAAGAATCGCAAGACGCCGATGCCCGAGCGCGACATTTTCCTCAACAAAATGCCCTTCACCGTCCGGCCCACGGTGAGCAACAGCATCGGTCATCGCTTTCAAACGATTGTGGGAAAACGGTTCGCCGTCTAGATTAAAAACTCCTACAATGCCGCACATATTATAAGGCTCGTATCGTTTCTACAATGTAGCTATAGTCTTCGGCCGTCATTTGATTGTGAAGCGGAATAGACATCGAATACTCGTTGCAGGCATAGGCACCAGGAATATCTTCGGGGTTTAGGCCGAAATGCTTAGCGTAGTATTTGAGCATATGGACGGCATGGGTGCCGGGCCGCGTGCTGATGCCCTTCTCCTGTAATATCTCCATCAGGTCATTCCGTTTGTACGGCGATATTGTCTCATCAACAAATAGCACATAAGACTGCCAGCCGTGCTTATAACCCTCAGGTACGAACGGCGTTCGCAGCCATTCGATCGAGCCCAGTTCCTTGCTGTAGAAATCGGCCCACTTTTGACGTTCGTCAATGAACGTATCGAGTTTACCTAGCTGGACCACGCCGACAGCACCTTGGAGGTCGGTCATACGATAGTTATATCCTACAAGCTCAAATTCTGGCAGAATGTACGGCTTTGGGCCGTGATGACGCTGTTCTTCAGATATGGAAGCACCATGATTACGAAGCCGGTTCATTAATTCGCCAAGCTCGTCACTGTTCGTTGTAAGCATTCCGCCTTCGCCTGTCGTGACGGATTTGCGTGGGTGGAACGAAAAACAACCGATGTCGCCCAAGCTTCCGGCCGGCCGGCCATGATACCCTGAACCGGCTGCACAAGCGGCGTCCTCGACGATCCGTAGCTGAGGAGCAACCGACTTTATCGCATCTATATCAGCGCATAGGCCAAACAGATGGACAGGAATGATAGCCTTAGTGCGGTCTGTGATCTTAGCTGCTATCTGTTCAGGATCAACGTTGAAAGTCAGCGGATCAACATCTATAAAAACCGGCGTTGCACCACAATACATAACGGCATTCGCCGTTGCAACCCAAGTAAAGGCAGGTACTAAAACTTCGTCCCCGGCCTTTATCCCAAGAGCGACTAGAGCTAAATGCAGAGCTGTCGTACAGTTCGATACCGCGATCGCGTGCTTAACTTCGTGCCGCTCCGCAAACAACTTTTCAAACGCAGACACTTTCGGTCCTTGTGTCACCCAACCGCTCTCAATGGGCTCACGCAATGCAAGCCATTCGTCCTCACCAAGTGAGGGCAGCGAGATCGGAATATTTCTTCTTAACTTTTCACCGGACATAATATTGTAGAACTCATCGATCCTCAGCCTGCAGCCTCTAGACCGATCTTCGCATGTGTTCTGCGCCATTCGATCAGCCGCAAAAGGCCTTCTTCTAAACTGTATTTGTATTCGAATCCGATCTCTGCACGCGCTTTTTCCATTGAGCCGATCCGATTCTTGACCAATGCGCGAGCATCATCAGCGCTGTAAGGTTGATATGTTACTTGTAGATCGGAATTCTTGAGCCGAAGTATGGTGTCGCAGAGCTCCCGAATGGTCGTTTGAACTTCGGTTCCGACATTATAGAATCCCAGCCCAACATTGCTTTCAAGGGCGGCGATATTGCAGCGAGCAACGTCTTCGACATAGATGAAATCATAAGCCTGACTGCCATCACCGTTGATCGTCGGTGCCTCATTTGCATCGATCTTGTTTAGCATGATCGGCACAACACCGGTGTAAACGGCGTGTTGATCTTGGCCCGGACCGTAGACATTCATATAACGAAGGCCGATGACCTCGAGTTTGTAACGGTCATTAAATGCGGTACACATCGCCTCGCCCGAGATCTTGGTCGCTCCGTAGAAATTCTTGTTGTTGAACGGGTGGTCCTCGGTCATTGGCACCTCGACCGCATCGCCATAAACAGACGCAGAAGACGAATAGACCAGCTTTTTGACGTTGTTCTTAACGCATGCTTCTAAAACATTGAAGGTTCCCGCGATGTTGACCTCAAATGCCGTACGCGGAAAATCTTTGCAATGCAGAAGCCACATCGCCGAAAGATGAAAAACATAATCAACGTCCTTCATCGCGGCGTCCAAAATATCGATATCACGAATGTCACCGCCCAGCGGAAAGATCGAACACCGCTCATCTAGCAACGAGTCTTCGATATTCTCATATTTTCCGCGGACAAAATTGTCGTAGATTATGACTTCTTTGACATCTGTTTTTAGCAGTTCTCTGACAACAAATGCGCCGATAAAACCAGCTCCGCCAATAACCAAGCATCTTGAATTTGAAACTTTCATCTATTTACCCTTTCCAGGACTTTCTTCGCAACCGATTCGCCGATCGCCAACGAGGATGTCGCGGCCGGCGACGGTGCGTTACAGACATTCAGCGAATACTGATCTTCGACAATCAAAAAGTCATCGATCAACCTCCCGTCTTTGTCACAGGCCTGAGCTCGGACACCGCTTCCACCTCTTTGAATATCATTGTATCCAACTTCAGGTATCAGTTTTCTGAGGGCTTCTACAAAAAGCCTCTTTGAGTACGAGCGTTTCATTTCCATCCAACCCTCGTCCCAATACTTGGTCGCGATCTTCCTAAAACCTGGGTACGCTAGTACCTCGAAAAGCTCTTTGAGATTCACGTCCCATCTCGAATAACCCTCGCGCTTGAAAGCAAGTACTGCATTTGGTCCGGCTTTGATCCCGCCGCCCATCACTCTGGTAAAGTGGACTCCGAGAAATGGAAACTCCGGATTTGGGACGGGATATATGAGATTTTTGACCAAATATTCCTTCTCTTTCACAAGATCGTAGTACTCGCCTCGGAAAGGGATCATTCTTATATTCTTGAAGGTCTTATCGAATAATCTCGTGACTTCGAGCGAATAAAGCCCGGCACAATTAACAACGAAATCGGCCTCGAATGTCCTGCCCCCGCTGTTCAACAAGATCTTGCCGTTTGAGACCTCAACCTTGTCGAGTTTTGTCCGGTACTCGAATTCTGTCCCGGAATTTTCTAGTATCTCCGCAAGCTTTTTACACACTTGCTTGTAATCAACTATGCCTGTTTGCGGCACCCAAATACCCTCAACACATTGAACGTAAGGCTCGTATTCCCTGACCTCGGATGCCGAAAGCTTCTTGAGTCCCTGCAGTTTATTTTCTAAACTGCGTTGATAGATATTCTCAAGTGATTCCCTTTCACTTTCGTCGGCGGCAACGATCACCTTTCCGCAGATGTCGTATTCGATACCGTTCTGATCACAAAAATCAATTAAAAGCTCGTAGCCCTTTCGGCAATTCTCCGCTTTCAGACTGCCGGGCTTGTAATAAATACCGGAATGGATCACACCGCTATTCCGTCCGGATTGATGCTTGCCAAAAGAATCTTCCTTCTCAAGGAACACTATTTCGAGGTCCGGATCGAGTTTTTTCAATTGGAAGGCGGTCGCAAGACCAACGATGCCGGCTCCGATCACCGCGATTTTTAGATTCTTTCTCATGCACAGTGTCAAAGAGCTATGGGCGTATTGCCTTTACGATCTCAATCGCTTTTCTCGCGTCTTCTAATCCAAAACCCTCGCCGCGCAAGATCTGCTCGTAACATTTGGTATGCAGATCAGCGAATCCGTCGCTAAACTCGAATGATTCCCCGTCGATCAGAGTTGAACGATAAGTGCGTTTTCCCGCCATTTTCGCTTCTTGAGGAAGGTCGTTCTCGTCGATACTCAAGTGCCACTTAACATCTGCGCGCTCTAATACCAATCGCCCGGCTGCACTGCTGTCGCCGTGGGATTCGACATGATTTTCTATCACATCACCAAACACCCACGTCAGCATGTCAAAAAAATGAACACCGATATTCGTGGCTATGCCGCCAGATTTCTTCGGATCGCCTTTCCAGCTGATCTGATACCATCCACCGCGGGAAGTTATGTATTCAAGATCGACCTTGAATCTCTGTCTCGCGTCCGATCGGGCGATCTTATCTCTCAACTCGATCACTTTAGGGTGAAGTCGGAGTTGCAGGATCGAGTAGATCTTCTTGCCGGTTTCCCGTTCGATGTCTGCGAGGGCATCAACATTCCACGGATTCAAAACGATCGGCTTTTCGCAAATAACATCTGCTCCGTGTCGCAATCCAAAACGAATATGAGCATCATGAAGATAATTTGGAGAACAGACCGAAACATAGTCGATCTGTGTTCCCTCGCGTTTTAGTTTTTCAACGTGCCGGTCAAACCGCTCAAACTCGACAAAAAAATCGGCTTTCGGAAAATAGCTATCAAGTATCCCAACAGAGTCGAACGGGTCGAGAGCAGCAACTAGATTGTTGCCGGTATCTTTTATCGCCTTTAAGTGCCTCGGGGCGATATAGCCTGCGGCCCCGATCAGAGCAAAATTCTTCATTTCCCGTCTTTCTTTGTTACTCGACCGTCAAGCAATAGGTACGTCTCGCCGCTCTCCGGACATATCGCTTCGCCGGTTTCATTGAAATTCAAACGATGGCCAAACTCGCTCATCCAGCCAACCTGGCGACTCGGATTTCCGATCACCAAAGCATACGGCGGCACAAATTTCGTAACAACCGTTCCTGCTCCGATAAATGCAAATTCGCCGATATCATTCCCGCAGACGATCGTCGCGTTCGCACCGATCGACGCTCCGCGTCCGACGTGTGTTTTCAAGTACTGATCTTTTCGATTGACAGCACTTCGCGGATTAATGACGTTCGTGAATACCATTGACGGCCCCAAAAACACATCGTCGTCGCATGTAACGCCGGTATAGATCGACACATTATTCTGCACCTTGACATTCTTTCCGAGCACCACTTCTGGCGAAATTACGACATTCTGGCCGATATTCGAGCCGGCACCGATCTTGCAGTTGGTCATAATATGGCTAAAGTGCCATATCTTTACCCCGACGCCGATATCTGCGCCTTCGTCGATCACAGCAGTTTCGTGTGCAAAGTAGTCTCGTTCGCTCATTGTGCCGTCTGAGATCTCCCCGAAAAAAACTCTTTAACGCTTCGAATTATGTGCTCCTGTGTTTCCGCGGCCATTTCGGTATGGATCGGCAGCGATATTACCTCATTGCAAAGCTTTTCGGTGACCGGCAACGAAAAACCATCCGGAACAGCCGCGGCAAATGCTTCCTGCTTATAGAGTGGAACCGGATAATAGATCATCGAAGGTACATTCCGCGCATTCAAATGTTCTTGCAAGCCATTGCGGTTTCCATCTCCTACGCGAAGAGTATACTGATGAAAAACGTGAGTCGAATTTAGCTCGCGGGCAGGTGTTTGCAACTCGTCGATATTCGAAAATGCCGCGTCGTATTTGTCGGCGACACTTCGCCTCGCAGAACAATATTCGTCCAAGTACTGCAATTTCACACCCAATATAGCTGCCTGGATCGAATCAAGCCGCGAGTTTACGCCGATGACCGAATGATAATACTTTTTTGCCTGACCATGATTGGCTATCATTCGCATCTTTGCGGCGAGTTCGTCATCATTAGTAAAGATCGCTCCGCCATCTCCATAACAGCCGAGATTCTTAGACGGGAAGAACGAAGTGGTACCGATATGCCCGATCGTTCCGGCTTTTCGCGTTGTACCGTCGGCAGATCCGTAATCCGACCCGATCGCCTGTGCATTGTCCTCGACAACGGAGATCCCATGCCTTTTGGCGACCGCCATTATCGGCTCCATATCACAGCTTTGCCCGAAAAGGTGAACCGGAACTACCGCCTTTGTACGCGGCGTAATCGCAGATTCGATGATCTCAGCCGTAATGTTAAAGGTATGTTCATCAACCTCGACCATTACCGGTTTCAGCTTTAATAATGCGATAACCTCTGCCGTTGCAACATAAGTAAACGACGGCACGATGACCTCATCGCCTTCGTTCAGATTGAGAGCCATCAACGCGATCTGAAGGGCGTCTGTACCGTTGGCGCACGGAATGACGTGCCTTACACCCAAATATTGCTCAAGGTCCTTCTGAAACTTATGCACCTGAGGACCGTTGATGAATGCGGTCGACTCAATACATTCAAGAACTGCGCGGTCGATCTCGGATTTGATCCTCGCATATTGGCCCTTGAGGTCAACCATTTGAATTCCGTTCATATCTCTCGATAAAAAGAGAAGTCTACCACGTAGGCTTGGAGTTGATAAGACATTGGCGCTTAATTTCTGCTGACTTTTCGAGCTGTTCGACAAGTTAGATCGATCTTGAGCGTCGTAAGTTACGGTTTGGAACCACGGCAATCGGCGAAACCGTAGGACTTAGCCGCGGCGTGCGAACGAAAGGGCTCATCTTTAGCATCATCTGTTTACAAGGATGTTATATAGATCTGGTGTGACCGCGGGTGTTTGTTCGTCTTTTTGTTTAGTTAGGGCGTCATAGATCTCATAGATTCTTGAGAATGTTATGGCAAAGACTCACTATCTTCCTTTATTCGTGGCTTTATTGATATTGACGTTTTGCGGCTCTTTGTTCTCGCAGGAACTGCGTCGGGTGACGTATGGCGGTGTTAGCGTTGATGTGGTGGTCGATCGGCCGGCGAATTATTTTGTGGACGTGGTGATCGCGTTTCCGGGGACGGTGGCTTCGGATACTGAGATCGTGCCGGCGGCTATGAACATCGTGGCTCGGACCAAGGAGATCACGACGCGGACGGACATGATGTTTGTCGGCGTGGCTTATCCGCAGCAAGGGCTGCTGCTCGGTGATGGCATTCGCGAGGCTGAGGCGGCATTGCTTTGGGTCAAGGAAAAAGCCCGCAAGGACCTGCGGCGAAAGGTGCGAAAGATATTCTTGATCGGCCATTCGCAGGGCGGATATATGGTCACGCGGTTGAACACGATGCACGCGACGAACGGCGTAATATCAAATGCTCCGGGGCCGCTGAACCTGGTCTACCGCTGCGGACTCGAGGAAAGCGGCCAGATCCAGCCATCTGCCGTGTGCAATCTCCTACGGCAAACGTACGGCACTACGACGGCAAATCCCGCGGCGTATATGGCTCGGTCGCTGCTGAACTTTACTGAGGGCCACAGGTCGGACATTTTGTTCGTACAGGGATTGCAGGATTCGCCGATACAGCTTTTTTCTTGGCCGACATTCAAACAGCAAATGACGACGTGCACGACCTGTCAGGGCCGGCAATTTCTCGATATCGCGGGCGGCGGCCACACGTCGCTTTTTGAAAGCCCGACCGCCATCGCCGCCTACAACGAATTCATTAACCGCTGATCGTCACTATTTAGCTTTTGCTGCGAAATGATCCCACGCGGCTTTTGTGACGTCGGCGATGATCCGTTCGTTCGTGCCGAAATCTTCTTTCGAGTCGCTAACGAAAACGCTGATGTAGAAATATTTGCCGTTTGGCAGGAAGACGACGCCGATGTCGTTGACCGCAGCGTAAACGCCTGTGGTCTTATGGGCGCCGGAATAGCCGGTTTTGTGTGCGACGATGGTGCCTTCGGGCAGTTGGCCTTTTAGGCGTTTCGGGCCGGTCGAGGTTTCACGCATTATCTGCCAGATAAAGTCGTGGCTCTTTTGTGAGAGCTGTTTCTTTTTGTTCTCGTAGAATTTTTTTAGAAGCTCATTAGCCGCCTTTGGCGTGGTCCAATTCTGGAACATCATGTCCCAGTTCGATTGCATCGTCTCCTCGTTGATCCGGATCGCGATGTCCTTAACGCCATTGCGTTTTACAAACCTCTCGACCGCCTCCGGGCCGCCTAACAGCCGAAGCAGAACGTCGCAGCCGACGTTGTCGCTTTGTGAAACTGTGTACTTCAGGATCTCGGCGATCGACATGGTCGTGCCTTCGGGAAATGCCTCGCGAATCGGGCTCCACAGTCCGGGCAATAGTTCGCTCTTTTTTATCTCGATCTTTTGATCTAAGGAAAACTTGCCTTTATCGATCTCAGTCATCATCGCGAGTCCGATGTGAAACTTAAAAACGCTCTGCATCGGATAGCGACGGTTGCCGTTTACAACGACCTCGTCCTTGCCGTCGCCGCCAACGATCGCGACGCCGACAGTCGCTTTCTTCGTCGATAGTATCTGTTCGATCTGTTGTTTTAGGTCAGCCTTGGTCTGAGCAAATGCTTGATCAGCCGCCAACAGTAGCAGCATTGAAAAAATGAAGAATGTCCGTCTCATATTACTTCGAGCCCAAATTGCAAATGTTTATTGTTGCCAGCCCTAGTTCTCTGACCTTCTTTTCGTCGGCGATCGAGAGGTCCTTTTTCCCTTGTTCGCAGTAGATCGCCATGCGGCCCATGTAGGCGGTGGCGAGCGTTGGGTCGAGGGCGATGGCTTTGGTGTAATCAGCAAGAGCGAGGTCTTTCTTGCCGAGGTCGTCGTTGACGCTGGCACGGCCATTGTATGCCTCGGCGTTGTTAGGGTCGTGTTTGATCGCTTGTTCAAAATCGGCGAGAGCGAGCTTCAGTCTGTTCAGCGTTTCGGCATCGGGAGTTGACTTGTTTCGCATATCGGTCGAATACATCAGGCCTCGCTCGACGTATGCGTCGGCAAAGTTGGGTTTGTATTTGATCGCCGAGGTCAGGTCCGCGAGCATTTTCGTGTGCTGCAGGCGGATCTTTTCGACCGCATTACCATCGGCGCTGACGCTGTACGGAAATTTTTTGTAGGTCATCGCACGATTGTAATACGCCATCGCGTAGTCAGGTTTCTCGGCGATCGCTTTGGAAAAATCCGCGACTGCCATGTTGCCGTCCCGCAATTGAAAATAGAGCGTTCCGCGCGTGTTGAAATATTTCTCGTTGTATTTGCTGAGCTTTATCGCCTCGTCGAGATCGAGCAACGCGTCCTTTAACTTACCGCTATCGCGATGAACAGTCGCTCGAATGTAAAACGCATCGGGATAATCCGGTGCGACCTTGACGGCTTGATTCAGGTCATTCATCGCTGTCGCGTCATCGACAAAAAACTTAGCCAGGCCGCGATGTGCTAGGGCAACGCCGTTCGGTTTGATCGAGATCGACTTGTCGAAATCGGTGATCGATTCTTTATAAAACGCGAACTCAAGCAGCAGTTTGCCGCGGGCGTTGTAATACGGATATTCGTTCGGTGAGATCTCTATCGCTTTGCTAAGGTCAGCCAAGGCTCGCTGAGCAATGCCGTTCGCCGTCTTTCGGTCGTTGTCATCGTCTTTGGTCTTGACGGCGATCTCGGTCAGCGCCATTCCGCGATAATGCAGGATCTTGGCGTTGTTTGGCTGCGCAGCCACGACCTTGTCCAGATCATTGACCGCAAGCTGATGCTTTCGAGTCAGGAAATAGATCGACCCACGCTCGCTCAACGCGTCGATGTAATTAGGATAGATCTCGATCGCCTTGGTCAACGCAGCGATCGCGTCGCTGATATCAAGCGACTTCCAAAACGCCTTGCCCTGGTTGTAAAACTCAACCGCCTTCGCCGGCGGCGTCGCGGTCGGCTGAGGCTTGCGTTGTACGAGTTTCGGCGTCGGTTTAGGCTTTGGGTCTACCTTCTGTGCAGTAGCAATTGAGAAAGTCGTGAGAGAAATTAAAATTGCCGCGATGGCAGATACTAGAAAACTTGTCTTACCCATTTAGTCTTAAGTTCATTTCTCGACCCACGAAGTTCGAGCTTTTGTCATTTTGCGACCAACAGTAATTGGTCGTAGCTCGGATCAATAGTCATTGCTCCGTCTATCTTCATTTCGACCTGTAGCATTTGATGATCCAAAATTTGAAAGGCGGCTTGTCACGCATGTTCTTGATCGGTTCATCGATCTCTGAATATTCGATCATTTCGTGATCTTCAAATTCGTGCTTTACAGAGCTTTCATCGTAAAAGAACAGTTTGGCTCCCTGTGGAATTTCGAATCTATCCTTGCCGATCTCTTTGCCAATTCCGTAATTTGGCGAGTTTGTGGAGATAACCGAAAAGATCATATAGCCGTTCGATCCTAACTGTGCAAAGCAGTCAGCGATCAGTTTTTTGCGTTCTTCGATATCGAGCAAATAGATCAAGCCATAGCAAAAAATACCGTCAAAAAGCTGGTTGTCAAAAGGCATGTCGGTTACAGAACCGTGATGGATCTTCATCGCGTTTCCATAGTGTTTCTTTGCCAGATCTATCGCCGTTTGAGAGATCTCGATCCCGGTTACGGTAATTCCGCTGTCGATAAATAATTTCGCATTCCTACCATAACCGATCCCCGGGATCAGAATGTTCTTGATGCCTTTCTCGACAAAAAACGAGTTGGCAATGATCGCCGACTCGGTCGGCTCAAAGCCCCACATTGTCTGGTGCTCAACAAAGCTCTTCTCCCAGAATTCCGGCATCTTGATATTTGTAAAAAGCAGTCAATTTAATGATGTTCGCCTCCGGTCGCACCGTCAGGGCCGTGATAGATCTCGGAGCCGGTGGCGACGAATTCTCTTGCTTTCTCGCTCATGCCAACCGCGAGGGCTTTTTCGGCCTCGATGTTTTGGGCGTTGGCATAGTCGCGGACGTCCTGCGTGATCTTCATTGAGCAGAAATGCGGGCCGCACATTGAGCAGAAATGGGCGAGTTTGGCACCTTCGGCGGGGAGCGTCTCGTCGTGAAATTCTTTTGCTTTCTCGGGGTCGAGGCCGAGGTTGAATTGGTCTTCCCAGCGGAATTCGAAACGTGCCTTGCTCAATGCGTTGTCGCGGTATTGTGCTCCGGGATGGCCTTTCGCCAGGTCGGCGGCGTGGGCGGCTAGTTTGTACGTGATGACGCCTTCCTTTACGTCTTGTTTATTTGGCAGGCCGAGGTGTTCTTTAGGAGTTACATAACAAAGCATTGCCGTGCCGAACCAGCCGATCATCGCAGCGCCGATCCCCGACGTAATGTGATCGTAGCCCGGAGCAATGTCGGTCGTCAGCGGCCCAAGCGTGTAAAACGGAGCTTCGCCGCAAACTTCGAGTTGCTTGTCCATGTTCTCTTTGATCAGGTGCATCGGCACGTGGCCCGGGCCTTCGATCATGGTCTGGCAATCCATTTCCCAAGCGATCTTGGTCAGTTCGCCAAGCGTATCGAGTTCGGCAAATTGTGCTTCGTCATTGGCGTCAGCGATCGAGCCGGGACGCAGACCGTCACCTAAGCTGAACGCCACATCGTACGTCCGCATGATCTCGCAGATCTCTCGGAAGCGTGTGTACAAGAAGCTTTCTTCGTGATGGGCAAGACACCATTTCGCCATGATCGAACCGCCACGGCTGACGATGCCCGTCGTGCGTTTTGCGGTCAATGGAATGTACGGCAGACGAACTCCTGCGTGGATCGTGAAATAGTCAACGCCTTGCTCGGCCTGCTCGATCAGCGTGTCGCGGTAAATTTCCCACGTCAGATCCTCTGCTTTTCCGTTAACCTTTTCTAGCGCTTGGTAGATCGGAACCGTTCCGATCGGCACCGGCGAATTTCGCAATATCCATTCGCGCGTCGCGTGAATGTTTTTGCCGGTCGAGAGGTCCATGACGGTATCAGCGCCCCAGAGCGTTGACCAGCGCATCTTTTCGACCTCTTCCTCGATCGATGACGCAACCGCACTGTTTCCAATATTTGCATTGATCTTGACAAGGAAATTACGGCCGATGATCATCGGTTCGGACTCGGGGTGGTTGATGTTGTTCGGTATGATCGCACGGCCGCGGGCGACCTCGTCACGGACGAATTCAGGCGTGACGAATGATGGAATTGAGGCGCCGAAACTCTCGCCTTTGTGTTGATGCTTTAGCGAACTTCTATCGCT
Organism: Blastocatellia bacterium; assembly: GCA_016789145.1. Lineage (GTDB taxonomy): Bacteria > Acidobacteriota > Blastocatellia > Pyrinomonadales > Pyrinomonadaceae > OLB17. Next base: position 61,475 of record JAEUQI010000004.1, read on the forward strand.
GCGTTCAGAAGAGCCGACAAGAGTGTCGGCACTCCGTCCGAGGTTCTCACGCATCGCAACGTACTCCATTTCGGGCGTGATGATGCCTTTGCGGGCGTAGTGCATTTGCGTGACGCAATGTCCGGGCTTTGCACGAAGCGGAGCACGTTTGAGGCCTGGGAATTCTTCGAGAGCGCCGTTGTCTTTGATACGAGCGATGTCTTCGGCGCCTTTGGTCAGGTAGCCGTTGTCCTGCGGCAGAACTTTGCGGCCTTCGTATTCCTCGACGTCGCCGCGTCCAACGATCCAATCTCGCCTTAGTGCCGGCAAACCGTCGCGAACGTCATGCCGCGAATTCGTATCGGTCCACGGCCCGCTTGTGTCGTAAACACGCACAGGCGCGTTCTCGCTCAATGTGCCGTCCATCTCTCGCGACGGCGACAGCGATATCTCGCGAAACGGGACTCGCATTCCGTTCGTCTCGACATAAACCTTCTGCGAAGCAGGCAGCTTCACATCATTACTATTCTGTTCAATTATTGACATACAGTTCTCCCTTCGTCGGTATTATCCGCATCAGGTTCAAAGGATATCGCCCGCGTCAGGCAGATCTCAGCCGCTGCGATGCGGCCCTCCCGAAACTCTTGGTGCACCAATGATTGTATGCGAAATCGCCCGTACAATCGAATCAGAACTTTCGCGCGATTTCCAACCTTTCGGGGAAATGTATATACTAAGTTGTGTTTAGTAAGTTTTAACGCACGGCTGGCATAGGTTTATGAAAAAGCTAGTTATCGGCATCATCTCTGTTTTCCTAACGCAGGTAGTCTTCATCGCGTACAACTGGACCGGCGATGAGCTTGCGGCTGATGTTGGTCGTGTTAGCGAGTATCAAGTTGAGCGAGAACGATGGCCGATCATTCGCTCGGTGCGGCCGCCGTATCCTGAGACGATCGTCGATGCCGATGAACCGGATTTGACGCCGCCCGCGCCCGTGATCACGCCTAAGGTACAGCTGGCCTCATACAAGCCCGCTCCGAAGACCGCAAAAAGGAACACGTTCGTGAGGAACGATCTGAAGTTCGAACCGACGGTCATCACCTATAGCACTTTGCCGGTGAAATTTACCGAACGGCCCCAGATCGCCGGCGTTCCCGAGCCTGAAACAGTCAAGGCATCGTCCGCGCAGCCGATCACCAAAAAGAAGCGGACATTTCTCCAAAAGACAGGCTCCGTCATCAAAAAACCATTCGTCTGGCTTAAGGATCTAGTCGCAAAAAACGACTAGACCCAGCCCTCAATTTCGCAGCTATTTCTGGATCTCCATCGATTTTATCCACTTAATAAAACTGTCCTCGTAGACCATCCATTGAAATCTACGTTTTCCAAATTCGCGCGGAGCGGTTTCGAGGGTACCTTCTTCGCACATTTCTGTGAGCGTACTTCGTGAAGGGATCGGAACGATGATGCGATGAACTCGCAACAGCTTTTCGATCTCGGCTAGGCGGAGCTTCGGCCGCGGGGATATTGCTTCTATTTTCTGTGTAATGTTCATGTCTTTCGTGTTTATTTGTGTGTACAACGAACGTAGTGTTCGTCGGTTAGGGAAAACAGCTTAAATGCAAAAGGATAATCAGTTCGAAAAAAGTCTCACAGAATCGAGAGTTTCTACGGAAACTTATTTCCATCAGGCATCAGCTGCCGTAATCTAGAATTGTCGGGCGAGGTGCCTAACGGCAGATCAAGCATTGACGAATCGCTGCCAGCATATCGTCCGACTGTTAGAGAATATCAAACACAAGGCAGAATTGCAATGACGAAACACTATTCAGATCTCGAACTGGCAAAGGCGGCTGCGGTAGTCCGCATTTTCGAGACCGGCGAGCCGTTTGGCGACTACGCCGCCTGCGTCGTGCTCGATGACGGAGCCGGCATCTCTTATGGCATTTCACAGTTCACGCATCGTTCGGGCTCGCTCTGCGCAGTCGTCGAGCGTTACCTAAAACTGGGCGGCATAGTCGGCTCGGCCGTAATGCTCGAATGCCTGCCCGTCTTACGAAGCAAGACCGTGGCGTCGATCAACAAACTCTCGACCAACGCCGCATTAAGAAAAGCGCTCCAGGCGGCCGCAGTCACACGCGAGATGAAACAGGCTCAAAATGATGTGATGACGGCGCTATATCTGCGGCCGGCGATCGCCGTTTGTGCGAAGTTCGGATTCACCGAGCCTCTTAGTCTCGCGATCGTTTACGACTCGATCGTGCATGGCTCGTTCAATCGTGTTGCTCGAACGGTGAGCGTGGCAACGAAGAACGAGCGCGAATGGATCACGGCTTATGTTCGCCGACGCGACGCTTGGCTCGCCAGCATTCCGCGGCTCAATAAGACGCGATATCGCACCAGGTTCTTTCTCTCACAGATCGCGATCTCGAATTGGGAAATGAGGCTGCCGATGAATGTTCATGGCGTTCGCCTCAAGGACGAACATTTTGCCGAGCATTCGACGCAGAAGCCTGTGCCCCGCAACACGCCCGCCGAAAAACCTGCAGAAACTACAGAGACCACAGCAAACACCGCAGCTACAGCACAGGCTTCGCCGTCGATCTACGAGACCGCGACCGAGACGTTCGACAAGGTTGATGGCGTTGTTTCGGGCGTTGTGACAAGAACGGATCGAGCGAAATCGCTCTGGGCCAGTGTTGGCGGCACGCTGTGGCAAATGTTGTGGGCAGGTTTTGGCGTGATCGCGGGCCTGCCAAGAGAGGTTTGGATCACGGTCGCCGTTATCGCGGGCATACTGACGGCGATGTATCTGTATAGGCAGATATGTTTGGGACGCATTCGCGAGGGTACTACGCAAGGAACCACTTTATGAACGACACAAAGAACATTCTGCTCGCCTGGACGAGCACACTAGGAACATTTCTCGCATCGATCGAGAGTTACCAATTGATAACGGCGATCATCTTGCCGGTACTGTTTTTCGCGATCGGGAAAACGGTCGATGTGATGCTGCAGATCTATCTGAACGCAAAGAAAGGAGACGAAGAATGACGACACAGACAAAGATCTTGATCGCACTATCGGCAGCTCTTACTCTCTCGCTGGCCGTGTCGGCGATCTGGTCGAGCCGAAAGATCAGCGAACTCGAACGCCGTGCCGAAGACGCCGCGATCACCGCCGAAAAGCTGGAACACGAAGCGGTCGAAGCCGAAAAACGAGCTGCCGAGTACATACAGAAGATCGAATTTCTTGAGGCAAAGGCCGCCGAGATCCGCACTGAAACAAGGAGACAAGATGAAAAACTCACAAAAGCTGCTACTAACGTTCGCGATGCTCGCCGCAATGTCGAGCGTACTCGCGGCACAAGACAAACCTCAACCGACGAACGCGGGCTCTGCGAAGAGCTCGCCGCCGTCGGCCACGGTTGCCAATAGAGATGCCGTTCTCGCTGCGTGTGCGAATGCGGCGCGTGACCTTGCCGCAACCCGAAAGCTGGTTGCCGCATTGGACGACGAGAACAAAGCGCTCAACGAACGCCTGGCGACCGAACGCCAATTGACCACGACTCTCGCCGAACTGAACGCGACGCGAAAGTCGGAGAGCGAGGCACTGCGAACCGCGATCACAGCTAAGGACGAAACCATCGCCGCAAAGAATTCTGCGATCGATGCTCAAGCAAAATTGATCGAAAACCTAAAACGCAAAAGGACTTCGATCTTGGGACGTATAAGCGGCGTGATCGCCGGTGCCGCAGTGGCTTTACTACTAGTTCGGTAATTGCGACGGCAATATTTTGGGACGCAGAAAGGGTTGAGAGCAACGCGAGAAATTTGGGACGCAGAAAGGGTTGATGGCAACGCGAGAAATTTGGGACGCAGAAAAGGTTGAGAGCAACGCGGGAACTTTGGGACGCAAGCAAGGTTCAGGTCCACGAGAGAATCTTGGGACGCAAGCACGGTTGATGGCAACGAGCGAAATTTGGGACGCAAACAACGCTGACCTTTTCGAAGGCAGTTTGGGACGCAAACAGATTAGGGTGAAACCCTTGGAGGTTTATGGAAGAAACACTAGAAAGGCTGCTGGCAAGGCTACGGGAAAACGGCGTGCGAGCGGCGAAGTATGAGAGGTATTATGACGGTCGCCATGATCTGCGTTTTGCGACCGAGAAGTTTGCGAACACATTTGGCGAACTGTTTCGCGAATTCGCGTTGAATCTGTGTCCGGTCGTGTGTGATGCGATACGCGACAAACTTCGGATCACGGGATTTAGTGCCGAGCGTTCGGAGACCGGCGATATAGATGCATCGACGCGTTCGGTCGCGATCCGCACAAGGCTGCACACGGTCGCTAATCAGGTTCACAAGGAGGCTCTGAAAACAGGCGACGGCTACGCCATCGTCTGGCCCGACTCACGAGGACATGCAAGGATATATGCTCAAAACGCGAGCAATATCGCCGTTGAATACGCACAGGACGAACCCGGACGGATCATTGCCGCCATCAAATGGTGGATCGACGAGAACAAATACGCCAGAGCGAATATGTTCTTTGACGATCGCATCGAACGTTACGTGTCGCGGTCGAAAACCGAGGGCTACTTGCCCGCGATGAAAGACCTCGTCGCCGTCGCGGACGGCGTGACGCCAAATCCATTCGGTGTTGTGCCTGTATTTCATTTCGCGAACAATGCCGACATCGGCGGCCGCGGCCGGAGCGAACTCGAGGCTGTTATTCCTATTCAAGACGGCCTCAATAAATCGTCGCTCGATATGCTGGTCGCGATGGAGTTTGCCGCATTTCGCCAACGCTGGGCGACGGGCATCGAGGTCGAATACAGCGCCGACGGCAAAGCGATAACGCCATTCACAACCGGCATCGATTCGCTCTGGATAGCAGGCGACAGCGCGGCGAAGTTCGGCGATTTCGAGGCCGCTCGGCTCGACCAATTCCTAAAGGTGAAGGACAGCTTTCGTGCTGACATCGCCAGCGTCTCCGCCACGCCGCTGCACTATTTTCTGCAGGAGGCGAACAACTTCCCGAGCGGCGAAAGCCTGCGTCAAGCGAGTGCCAGATTCACCGCAAAGGTTCGCGACAGACAGACCGCTTTTGGCGAGGTATGGGCAGAAGTGATGGCGTTCGCACTGCGTGCAGAAGGCCGCGGCGACGCATCACTGATCACCCAATGGGAAGATCCCGCACCACTTTCCGAACGCGAAAAACTCAAGAATCTGCTGCTCAAAAAGCAGCTAGGCATTGACGATCAAGGGGCTCTCACCGAGGCCGGTTATGGTGCGTCTGACGCTGAAGAAATGGCCGCAACAAGTTAGGAGGAAAATGAAGAAAAACAACGAAGTTAAGACAGACGAGCAGTCTGCGAACGAACTGCAACGATTGACCGACGAGAACGCCGAGCTCCGAAAAACGCTCGGGCTCGAGCGAGCGAAATGGAAGATAACGACAGAACTGACGGCGGCCGGAGCACGTTCGCCGGAGCTGTTGTTCGCATCCGTGAGCGACGAGATCGAACTAGACGAACAAGGCGAGCCGCCAAATACGGCGGGGCTTGTCGCGAGTTTGAGATCAAAGCACCCGGAACAGTTTGGGACGCAACCATCGCCAATAGATGCAGGAGCAGGAGCCGTCACGAAACCGGCACTGACACGCGAGAGCCTACGCGGGATGAAACCCGCCGAGATAGCTAAGCTAGATTGGGCGGCTGTTCGCGAGGCGCTCTCACAAAACAACTAACACGATAAGGAAAACAAACTATGTCACTTGAATTCATCCCTACAGTTTGGGCGTCGCGATTGCTGACGGCCCTAGAAAGATCACTCATATACGGACAGACAGATGTGTGTAACCGCGATTACGAAGGCGAGATCCGCGAGGCCGGCAATACGGTCAAGATCGCGTCGATCGGCGATGTCGCAATTGGTACGTACACCAAAGACGAAGACATCGCGGAGGCCGAGGTCCTGACCGACGAAGATCAAACGTTCACCATCGACCAGCAGAAGTATTTCAACTTCTACGTAGACAGCATCGACCGAGCACAGCAGAACGTAAACGTTTTGGACGAGGCGATGCGGCGGTCGGCATGGGCACTCAAAGACACTGCCGACAGCTATCTCGCGGGCATCATCTCCGGTGCTGTTCCCAACGAGAACAAGATCGGAACGACCTCCACGCCCGAGGTTCCGACCAAAGAGAACGCTTACGAATATCTGGTCGATCTCGGCGTCCTGCTCGACGAAGCGAATGTGCCGCTCGATGGCCGATTCGTCGTCGTTCCGGCGTGGTTCCACGGTTTGCTGCTCAAGGACGAGCGTTTTATCAAGGCTGGAACGCGGCGTTCGGACGCAACGCTTGCCAATGGCGAGGTAGGTTCCGCCGCAGGTTTTTCGATCATGAAGTCGAACAACGTGCCGAATACGTCGGGCGAAAAATACAAGATCGTCGCCGGACATTCGATGGCGACGACCTACGTCGAGCAGGTTCTTGATCTGCAAACGTACAAGCCCGAGAAACGTTTCGGCGACGCTGTCAAAGGACTCCACGTTTACGGTGCCAAGGTCGTTCGTCCAACGGCACTTGCGATGCTGATCGCCGACAAAGCATAGTTCAGGCTGCCAAGCCTGAACGTTTCTTCGCGATGACCAACCCGACGGCAGGCTAGGCAGCCTGCCGTACTTCTAATTTATGACCGATCTAGAAAACCTAAAACAACTAACAGCTTGGGACGCAGTTCCCGAATTGACCGAGGACGAACTCGAAGAATGCCTCGCCGGCGTCGCTCTCGAAGACCTCAACGGCTTCGCACCAATAAACGAAGAATGGACGCCAACCTACGACCTAAACGCCGCCGCCGCCCAAGCCTGGCTCATCAAAGCCGCCCGAGCCGCCGCAACGGTAGATGAACCAACTGCAGGCGTCGTGACATCGAAGGTGTTCGACAATTGCCGGACGATGGCTCAATTGTTTCTGAGAAAAAGAAATCTATGGGTGGCTGTTCGATGATCCAACCGAAATTGTGGCATCAGCGAATTTGTAATTTCAAAAATGCTGATGCCACCGTTACGGACTCTATTTTGTAAATGTGAACTTAGGAGTTTTACCCGCAATGTTGATGACGCCGGATCGATATTTGTTGACGCCTTTCGGATCGTCAACCATGACAAGTCCGCTGACACTGATCGTTTGCCGGCCACGATCGTAAAGCGCCTTTTCGCAATAAACAGTTGTGCGGTCGTGCGTGATCACAACGCCGGGAAATACCGGTCCGAAAATAGTCGGTTGGTCGATCGAGATCGGAGTGGTGTAAACATTAATGCTATTTAGGTTTCCACTTTGAACACGGACCCCGTAGCGGATTATTAGGTCGTGAGCGATCTGCTGCCCGTAATCCATCAGGATGTGGTACTTCATCTTGGAATGCGGAGCGATCGGGTTATATCTCAGTCCGTTACCCGACGCGATCACATTCGTTTTGGCATCGTATTCAGCGACGACCGCGGCCGTTTCGATCAAGATCATTCTTATCTTCGCAGGCCCCGCCTTTGGCCCCAAAATTATCCCGCCGCGATGTGTCGGGCGAAAATACGAGGCGTGGCCTTCGGGCATGTACAGATCGTCGGTGTAATTCAGTTTCCCGACCCAATCTTCCGTATAGATGCGGTATATCGCGTCGTCAAATCCCCATGCCGCGAACCGGCCTTCGTTATCCGTTTTGACCTTGCGCACCGAGTTGTCGGACTCGATCACCAAAGTGACGCCGGGGATCGGTTGGCCCAGGATGTTGATCACGCTTCCGGAGAGCGGAGCCTGCTGACCGTAGGCGAACGCGCTTAAAAGAGTCGCCATTATGATCAGCTGTAGCGAACGCGATAGTTTCGATGTCACAATGTTCATAATCGTCCAAGACTGGCTTTGCAAGCGGCCATCGTCCTCTCATTTCTTTGATGAAGGTCCTTCGATACATCAGCCGTCGTGGCGGCATCGTCGATGAGTAAGGACGCTTCGTCGCCGTACATCTTGTCGGCAACGTGCCCTAGCTCGTGATTGATCACAAACGCCGCTTCTCGAGTTGGATTGAGGTCCTTGTGAATGCGGATCTTGCCGCCTGGGCCTTGAACCACACGGCGAATCTTAAGACCGTTCCTCTCGGCGATCCGCCGTTCGGAGTAAAACGTTTTACCGTCCGGCTGTTCGACCTCAACGGTTCCGCTTGTACCACCGGAGATACCGACGACTTTTCCCCATCGGCCCGGAGCTATCTGCGTCCGGCTTAGGTCAACGAACAAGATCTTAACTTCGGGGGACTTCAGAAGAGCATCCGGCGTGGTCGTTCGTAGATTGAAAAGGTTCTTGCATACGGTTTCTCTGAGAGAGCGTGCCGAAAGATCAATTGCTTGTACGGGATCCGTCATCTTCGGAAAAGATCGCTTTGGGCTCGTCTTACGTTTGCCTATTCGCGTTTTCCGCTTCTCAGCTGTCGGAGGCTTTCTTTCCAACGAATTCGTTGCTCCGTGTACATCGAACGATAAAACAAAACCGAAAACCAAGGCCACCATGACCGTGATAGGTGCGGCAGAATTCTGAATGCTCATAAACAGACTCAACTAAACAAAACTCGTGGACAGTAATAAGAAAACAGTTCGAGTTAGTAATTCGTCAACAAGAGGGGTTTTGATCAAAGTAGCCTAGGACCTTTCGAATTGCAAGCGAAACCTATCGCAAAAACAAGGGTAAGTTCTCGATGATCGGCTGATTGAATTGCAAAGATAGGCCGCCGAAAGAGAAAAGGCGCTATACCAGGGGTCGAAATAGCTAGATACCATACATATATGTATATTCATATATATTGTCAACTAGTACATCGTCGGAACGGAAATTTCATTATGGTAAAATCTAAGTAATGGTGAGCAGGGAATACTTAAATGTGATCGGCGGTGGGTTGGCCGGTGTCGAGGCGGCGTGGCAGGCGGCGGAGCGGGGCGTTTCGGTGAAGCTGTATGAAATGCGTCCGGTTCAGCAAACCCCTGCTCATAGAACGGACAAGTTGGCGGAGATCGTGTGTTCGAATTCGCTCAAAACGGACGAGCCCGGAAGTGCTCCTTATTTATTAAAGGAAGAACTGCGGCGTGGCGGTTCGATGGTGCTTGAGGTCGCACACGCGACGCGAGTTCCCGCCGGAGCAGCGTTGTCGGTCGATCGCGAGAAGTTTGCCGAGATGATCACGGAGCGCGTCGAGGCACATCCGAATATTGAGATCGTTCGCGAGGAAGTGACGTCGCTGTGGAGTGCGGACACTCCTGTCCGCATCGCCGGTTCCTCCGGCGAGACGACCGCGCCCGAACGACTCACGTCCGACGAAGCGTCGAACGTTGCGGACAAGAGTGTCCGCGCTCCAGTCACGATCATCGCCACGGGGCCGTTGACCTCGGACGCATTGACGGTTGAGATAATGAAATTCACGGGCGACGATCAGCTATATTTTTACGATGCTATCGCACCGATCATCGCTGCGGACAGCATCGATATGTCGATCGCGTTCAAAGCGGCTCGCTATGACAAAGGCGGTGATGATTACATCAATTGCCCGATGGACAAGGAGCAGTACGAAACGTTTATCGACGCTGTGTTGAATGCGAAGTCAGTGCCGCTCAAGCGTTTTGAGGAGACGCATTGGTTCGAGAGCTGTCTGCCGATCGAGGAGATCGCACGCCGCGGTCCGGAGACCTTGCGATTCGGCCCGATGAAACCGAAAGGCCTGCGTCATCCAAAAACCGGCGAAGAGCCTTGGGCGTGTGTGCAGCTTCGCCCGGAGAATATGATGGCTGACGCGTACGGCATGGTCGGCTTTCAGAATCATCTTCGCTATGGCGAACAAGAGCGTGTGTTGAAACTAATTCCGGGACTTGAGAACGCTGAGTTTCTACAGTTCGGACAGATACACCGAAACACATTCATTAACAGTCCAAAAATACTCAACGAAACCTTGGAGACGAAAAACAACCCGAATTTGTTCTTCGCCGGACAAATAACCGGCGTCGAAGGCTACGTAGAATCCGTCGCTACAGGCTGGCTCGCCGGAATAAATGCGGCCAGGCATATATGTGATCAGCCAATGATCACTGCACCGCAAACTTCCGCTATCGGAGCCCTGTGCCGCTACGTTTCAAACGTAGAAACCAAGAACTTTCAGCCAGTAAACATCACCTTCGGCCTACTCGAACCGCTGCCAACCGAGCTTCGCAAGAAGTATCGCCGAAAACGAGAACGTCATGAGGTTCAGGTGAATATTGCGTTGAAAGACTGGGATGAGTGGCTGTTAAAAATTTGATGGAACCCACTATCCTCATGATCATCGCCATCTTCCTCGTCGCCGTGCTGTATTCCTCGGTCGGGCATGGCGGGGCTTCGGGGTATTTGGCGGTGATGGCGTTTTTGGCTGTAGCACCTGAAGTGACACGGCCGACGGCTTTGGTGTTGAACTTGTTCGTTGCATCGATCGGCACGGTGCAATTCTATCGGGCCGGGCATTTCAAATGGGACGTGTTTTGGCCGTTTGCGGTCACATCGATACCGTTCGCGTTTATCGGCGGCATGATCAAGCTGCCCACAAACGCATACAAGATGGTGCTTGGCCTCGTGTTGCTGTTCGCTGCATTTCGGCTGGCGTGGCATTTCACGACGGACGACGAAGAGACAAAACTGCCGAAGCTTTGGATCGCATTGATCGCCGGGGCCGTGATGGGCTTGCTCTCAGGGCTCGTAGGTGTAGGCGGCGGCATATTTCTGACACCGTTGTTGTTGCTAATGAATTGGTCGAATGCGAAGACCGCCGCCGCAGTTTCGGCTTTGTTCATTTTCGTGAATTCGCTGTCCGGTCTGCTGGGTAATTATTCTCAGGTCAGCGTTTTGCCGACTGACGCTTGGTATTGGATCGCCGCGGCAGTTGTCGGCGGCGTGGTGGGAGCGACAATGGGCGCTAAGAAATTCAACTCGATCGTCCTACGCCGAGTGCTGGCGGGCGTGTTGCTCTTTGCCGCCGCAAAACTGATACTTGTCTAGGCATATTTTCGCGATAGATCGGTATCAAATCAACGGTTTGTTTAGATTACGCATTATCATCTTCTCTTTCGTGCTGTTAGTGCCTTTCGCGGGCAATACACTCGCGCAATCGGGACGAACGAAACCGACTCCGACGCCCACGCCGACACGCATAACAGGGCCATCGGTATTTTCAACTCCTAGCCCAACGCCCGCTCCGACACCGCGACCGCGAGTTGTCGTCACACCGACGCCGAACGAAGAGGTCGAACGCGTCGAATCTACGCTTGTGCCAATTCCGGTCTCGGTTCTCGACGCCAACGGCCGTTCGGTCTCGAATCTGAAGGACACGGATTTCGAACTGCGGATCGACGGCAAGGTTGTCGAAATCGGCGAGGTATTCCGCAGCGAATCACCGATACGGCTTGCGATGTTGTTCGATAACTCGTCGTCGGTCGCGACAGCTCGCGATTTCGAACGCGAGGCTGCGGTCCGGTTTTTCAAGCGAGTAATTCGGCCGGATATCGATACTGCAGCGTTGTTTTCCGTGGCTGACAGCACGCGGCTCGAACAGCCATTGACGCGAGATGTCGGAATGCTGACGCGAGCGATCATGGCGTTTCCGCCGCCTGCCGGAGCGACCGCATTGTTCGACGGCATTCTCGAGGCCGCCGACTATCTGCGTTCATCGACCGGCCGCCGCGTGGTCGTGATCGTGTCTGATGGCGAGGATACCTACAGCCGAAACGAGTCCACGCTAAGCGAGGTCATCAAGCAACTCCAGATCCACAATTGCCTCGTTTACGTCGTCCGCACTAAGGATTTTGAGTATTTCAAATTAACAGGAAACCGTACCGGCAACGCCAACATCCGAGCCCTCGACGCCGAACGCCGCATGCTCGAAATAACAGCCCAGACCGGCGGCGCCGTCTATTCGCCGATCGACGAACGCGAAATGAACGCCGCATTCGACAGCATCTCAGCAGCCTTAAGTCAGCAGTATGTGCTGGCGTATTATCCCGACGATGACAAAGGAAAAAGCGGACAGGTTCGCGAGATCGCGGTTACTATTAAGGGCAAGCCTTCGCTGACAATTCGGTCACGGAAAGGGTATGTTGTCAGATAGTATGAGTTACGCGTTTACGCGTGATAGACGTACGATACAATCCAACGAGAAATGTACGAATGGCGAACATTATCTGATTCCGAGCGAACGAAGTTGCTCAAGAATCGAAGAGCCGATCGCCAACCATGGCATAGCCCTCCACGATTCGAATATTCGGGCAAGACACGGTTTTTAGTTACCGCTGCTTGTTACGAGCACGAACCGTGGATAGGCATCTCGTCGGAGAGAATGGAGGCAACTGCGGAAAAGTTGGTCGAATTAGCCCGTGAATTCTGCGACGAGTTGTACTCATGGTGTTTACTTCCTAACCATTATCATTTGTCTGTTGAAACCTCGGACATACGTGGTTTTCAATCTGAGCTTGGAAAGTTTCACGGGCGGACATCGTTCGAATGGAACAAGGAAGATGACCAACGAGGAAGAAAAGTCTGGTTTCGCTCGTTCGAACGACCGATTGATTCGACACGGCACTTTTATGTGACGCTCAACTATATTCATAATAATCCTGTAAAGCATGGTTATGTCAGGAATTGGTTAGACTGGCCATATTCGAGTGCTTTTGATTATTTGGAAACTGTTGGACGAGAAGAGGCTAAACGTATTTGGTTGGAGTATCCGGTGCTGGGTTACGGGGATTCTTGGGATAGGTAATCACGCCTAAAGGCGTAACTCATACTGATATGATCGCTGAAACCGACCAATTCATCCAACATCTCAAATACGAGCGCAACCTCAGCCCTCATACTTTGCGGAACTATTCGTCGGATCTCGATCAGTTTCGACAGTTCTTAATTAACATTGAGAAGCGTGATGATTTTCCGATCGAGCAGATCGACCGTCTGACGATACGCGAATGGATGGCGTCGCTTCACGGCGATCATAAAAAGACTTCGGTCGCGCGAAAGCTGGCAAGTCTTCGCACCTTCTTTCAGTTCCTGATCCGCGAAGGCAAGCTTGAGGCAAATCCCGCGAAACTCGTCGCCACGCCAAAGATCGAACGCAAGCTGCCAAATCACCTGTCGATGGAAGACGCCGTCCGCTTTATCGAAACGCCCGACATCAACACCGACCTCGGCCGCCGCGATCGGGCGATACTCGAATTTTTGTACGCCACGGGAATTCGCGTCGGTGAATTAGTTGGCATAGATCTCGGCGATGTCGATCTTCGCGAGCGATTGGTGCGCGTTACGGGCAAACGCAAAAAGCAACGCATCGTGCCTTTTGGCGAGCCTGCGGCTCAGGCTGTTGTAAATTATCTAGAAACCTCGCGCGGTATTTTCCTCGCCCAATGTCCCGAAGCCGAACGCACGAACGCCCTGTTCCTACACCGTCGTGGCGGCCGTCTAACGACTCGCTCCGTCGGCCGCATGATCGACAAATACATCAAACATTGCTCCGACATACACGCCATCTCGCCCCACAGCCTCAGGCACACATTCGCCACGCACCTACTAGACAGCGGCGCCGACCTCCGCGATATTCAAGAACTATTGGGCCATGCCAGACTATCCACAACCCAGATCTACACCCAAGTCTCAATGGAAAAGATGATCGAGGTTTATGACAAGGCACACCCGAAAGCGTAACAACGGATCGCACGTCATGGAACGCAGGCTGCCAGCCTGCTTCTTCGGTTGTGACAGTTTACTTTTCGGGGCTATAATACGCCGGTGAAAACCTACCCACATCGAAAGCCAGAAAGCTCGTGGTACACTCGCGGATACCTTCCTCACAACGATGCCGAGAATGTTATTCAGTTCATCACCTATCGAACGTACGATTCACTTCCTAAAGATTTGATAGAACGGTGGAAGCAAGAGGTCGAGGTGGGAAAGTTAACAGAACGCGAATACCTAATCCGCGTTGATCGCCACCTCGATCTCGGTGAGGGCAGTATCAGACTCACCGACGCTCTGATCTGCGCGACCATTATCGAGAATTTATTGTTCCACGCCGGAGCAAAGTACGATTTGCTCGCTTGGGTCGTGATGATAAATCATGTTCACTTGCTCCTTAGACCGATAAATGGAAACTCGTTGGAGAGCATTGTTCATTCACTAAAATCATATACCGCCAACAAATCTAACAAGTTACTTGGCCGATCTGGTCCATTTTGGAGTATTGAATACTTCGATCGATACATTCGTGATGGCGAGCATTTTACTCGCACAAAAAGGTATATTGAAATGAATCCGGTGAAGGCAGGTTTATGCTCAGAGCCCGAAGAGTGGAAGTTCGGCAGTGCATACTACGATCTGTTGAACTCCAACCGTTCTTAATGTTGCGATGAAGAGCAGGCTGGCAGCCTGCGTTCCGTCCATAAAGATAGGAAGCCGTTAATTATGAGAAAGTTTGTTTTTGCTATTGTTTCAGTCGTTGTTTTCGCATCACTTTCGTTCGCCCAAGACAAACTCTTGTCGCTCGATGACATTTTCTCGCCGGATATGTCTAAGCGTGTGCGGTTTGGCGGGGCTTTGCCTCAATTGCGGTGGGCCCCGAATGGGAAGTCGTTGATGCAGATCCAGAATGGCAAGCTGTTGCGGGTCGAGCCGGTTAGCGGGAATGCGACGCCGTATTTCGACACGATGCAGTTCGTGACGGCGGCGGCTCGCGCGGGCATCGGGGCTCGTCTGGCACAGCAGATCGTCGATTCGGGAGCTTTTATTTTCGACGGAGCCGAGGCAAAGATATTGTTCGATCACGAAGGCGACATCTATCTGTTCGACGTCGCAACCGTCACCACAAAGCGTCTTACAAACACGCGCGAAGAGGAAATGGAAGCTGATTTCAGCCCTGACGCAAAGTTCGTGAGCTTTGTTCGAGGCAATAATCTGTTCGTGATTGACCTCGCCAAGGGCGGCGAAAAGCAGCTCACGCGTGACGGAAAAGAGGGCGACAAGCCGATCTACAACGGCTATCTCGATTGGGTTTACGAGGAAGAGCTTTACGGCCGCGGCAACAAACGCGGCTATTGGTGGTCGCCTGATTCTACAAAGATCGCGTTCCTGCGGCTCGACGAATCCCCTGTCTCAAAATTCATCATCACCAACGACGCGACTCAGCCGCAGGTCGTCGAAACGATGAGCTATCCGAAAGCTGGCGAGCCAAATCCGATCGTTCGCATCGGCATCGCTGATGTTACCAAAAACTCGATCTTGCCTAACGCCGGTCGAATTCCAAAGGTCGGCGACAAACTGCCGCCGACGCTTTTGCGTTTTGGTGACAATGTGAAATTTGCCGATCTCTCAGCCTACAAGCCCGAAGACCTGCTGATCGCGCGTGTTGCGTGGTCGCGTGACAGCGGCGTTGTGCTGTTTCAGGCTCTAAATCGCGAACAGACATTTCTCGATCTGAACGGCTTCGACATCAAAGGCAAAACGACGAAAGGGCTGCAGGAAACGACGCCTGCGTGGGTCGAGGTTTACGATAATGCCATCGAACTTGCCGACAAATCGTTCCTCTGGCAATCGGCACGCAACGGCTGGCGGCACCTCTATCATTACAACGCCAACGGCACGTTGAAGACACAACTAACGAGCGGCAAATGGGAAATTCGCGATGTTCACGGCGTTGATGAAAAGAACGGCTGGGTCTATTTCTCGGGGACGAAAGACAGCCACATCGCGGTGAATGCATACCGAGTCTCTCTACAAGGCGGCGAGCCTCAGCGTTTGACTCAAGGAGCGGGCACGCATCAGGTTTCGTTCAACAAAGACTTTACGCATTTTATCGACGTCGTGAGCGACGCTCTCACGCCGCCGTCTATGCGGTTGATGCGTGCTGACGGTTCGCTTGAGCGAGTTATCGCCGAGAACCGCGTCGATGTGCTCAAACAGTATCGTCTGTCGAATGTCGAGTTTCTCAAGGTGCCGACCCGCGACGGTTTCGAGATGGAAGCGATGATGATCAAGCCGCCTAATTTCGACCCTGCGAAAAAGTATCCTGTGTTCCAGTTCACATACTCCGGCCCGCACGCGCCTTCGGTCGCGAATCGCTGGCTTGGCAATCGCGGTATGTGGTTCCAAATGCTGGCTCAAAAAGGCTACATCGTCTGGGTCTGCGACAATCGCTCGGCGAGCGGCAAAGGCGAAGAATCCGTCTGGCCGATCTACAAACGTATGTACGAGCTTGAGCTGCGTGATCTTGAGGACGGCGTAAATTATCTCAAATCGACGGGTTACGTTGACACTGATCGCATTGCGTTGCACGGCTGGAGCTACGGCGGTTCGATGACGAGCTACGCGATGAACCACAGCAAAGCCTGGAAAGTCGGCATCGCCGGCGGCACCGGCACCGACTGGCGCAACTACGACAGCATCTACACCGAACGCTACATGATGACGCCGCAGAACAATCCTGACGGCTACAACAAGACCTCGATCGTCAAATCTGCCGCAGGATTGTCAGGTAAACTGCTCCTCATCCACGGCCTCATCGACGACAACGTCCACATGCAAAACACCACTCAGTACATCTACGAGCTGCAAAAACTCGGCAAACAATTCGACATGATGATCTACCCTACCCAACGCCACGGCATCACCGACCCGCGACAGGCACATCATATGTACACAATGATGACGGATTATATTGTGAAGAATTTGTAGTAAATTGGATATCACAAATTGTGACATCCTGTGGGTGAGCGATGAATGACGCACTTGTAAAAATACCGGTTGAACGAATCGAAGAAGCGATCTACATTATTCGCGGCGAAAAGGTGATGCTCGACCGCGATTTGGCAGAGCTCTATGGCGTTGAGACTAGGGTTTTGAAACAGGCCGTACGCCGTAATCTCACTC
>JAEUQI010000050.1 GCA_016789145.1 Blastocatellia bacterium
ATCGTTTGTAGACAGACATATTCTTCGTCAACAGATTGGCGTTGGTTCAAGAGTCGAGGGGCGTGACAAACTCGTGCCTCTCGCGTAGCCTTTCGCAAGTTCTATTCCGCTGACTGTTAGCCGCTTATTTGCTGGGAATTGGTATAAAAGGGTGGAATTTGGAACGCCAGAGCGTCAGTTGGTTCTTCCTCGCACCGTGGTTGGTGCGTCCGCTCACCAGAATGACTCTAACTTGAGGTACAGAAAGTTGGTTGCAAAATGGAGGCGCTTTTTCTGACGGGTCGGGCTTCGTAAATGTGGCAATCAAGAGGTTTAGCAACCCGCCCTCTCGTGGCCTTTTGGAAACCACGAAAAATGGGACTTTCGAATTTCTTCGAAAGCCCCATGTTTATTGGTCGGGACGACAAGATTTGAACTTGCGACCTCTCGCACCCCAAGCGAACGCGCTACCAGGCTGCGCTACGTCCCGAAATTCTAAGTTTAGGTTAAGTTTGCCAGTCTATAATGTCAAACCGCTGTAGCATCAGCAGATATCTCAGGACGTTTCTTGAGCATCTCGCGTAGTTCAAGCAGATCGACACTTAATTTTCGCAATGCTTCACGTTGCTTATTCGAAAGTCCGATGGTTGGAGCCGCATCTACATCGTCAGAGTCAACAACTACTGGCGTTGTATCGAACAATGTTGGAGCCGAAGTAGCAGCCGGTTTTTCCGCGGTATCAGTTACTGCGACTTCTTCGCCTCTAGAAGCCTGTCGGGCATCGGCGATCAACTTCTTTCTTGCCCCAGCTATCGTAAACATCTCATTGTAAAGAAGTTGTTTGATCTTCAGGGCCGTTTCCACGTCCTTCCGCCGGTAGCTACGTTGGCCGGACTTGTTCTTCTGAGGCGAAAGCATTGAAAACTCGCTTTCCCAATAACGAAGAACATGCGCCTGAACTCCCACAATATCGCAGACCTCACCGATCTTAAAGAATATCTTTTCAGGAATTACGACTGCCGTTTGTGCCATCTTTGGTTGGATTGTGTTAAAGTTCTTTATAACTAACCGACCGTTATTGTATGTATTTATTACATTTGTGTCAATAGCAACGCGATGAGATCCGAGTTCGAGTTTATCCACAACATTAAGAAACGATTTAGCCTTGAAGCAATTGGTGATGATTGTGCAGTGTTACCCATGAACGACGAACACGACCTAGTTGTTACATCAGATCTGCTGGTGCAAGATGTTGATTTTAGGCTACTTTGGGCCACGCCAGAGCAGATCGGTCATAAGACACTCGCTGTTTCCCTATCAGACATTGCCGCAATGGGCGGAACTCCGATCTGGGCGATGTTATCGATCGCAATTCCTGACGACCTGTGGAAAACTGACTTTCTCGATCGGTTTTACACAGGCTGGCAGGATCTGGCGCATAAATACGGCGTCAAACTCGTCGGTGGCGACATATCTCGAACTCCAAGAGACTTTGTCGTTGATTGCACCGTTGCCGGCAGTGTTCCGAAAGGAAAGGCACTGCTCCGAAATGGAGCAAAACCAGGCGATGCGATCTATGTTTCAGGAACACTTGGTGGAGCGGCTGCAGGCCTTGAATTACTCGAAACTGACGCGTCAAATCACAACGAAGTCACGTCAAAACAGCTTGAGCCTCAACCTCAACTGGCTCTTGCTAAACTACTGATAAATAATAATGTTGCGTCATCATGTGCCGATATTAGCGATGGGCTGCTCGCAGACCTCAAACATATCTGTGATGCCAGCAGTTGCGGTGCCGAGATCGCCGCCCAGGATCTGCCAATATTGCCGCTGATCGTAGAAACTTTCGGAAGTGACCGAGCCACAGACTTCGCTTTGAACGGTGGCGAGGATTTTGAGCTGCTTTTCACCGTTCCTGAAGAAAAAATTTTCATGCTCGAATACCAGCCGGTAACTCGCATCGGAACGATTACCGCAAACGTTGATAACATTAGACTTATACGTGATGGCAAAACATCGATTGTAACTCCAAAGGGCTATCAACATTTCTAGTCATTTCTCATCTTTTTTCTCAATTCTGAAAAAAAATGCTTGACAGGCGAATTTTACCTGTGGCAGTATCGCATCTTCGCCGTAATTGTTGGCGGAGTATTTTTGGAGATTTTTTAATGACTCGAAGTTGGATACATACAAATCAAGGATTCGATGCGACCGCGATGTTAGATCTGCGGGCATACTCGGGTCTCTGTACGTGTGCATTTATGCAACTCGGATCGATGAATGATCTACCGAAACCCGACGGCAATGGCCGATTGGAACAACTAGTTTAATACTGCGGGAGCGGCGTTCCCGCTCCCGAAACATCGAAAGTAAACGCGGATATTCGCGTTTGAAGTTTTTAGGAGCGGTTACGCCCGGGATATTGGAAGCCCGAGAGTAGCCGCTCCTTTTACTTTTGATGTTTGAAAACTGAATAGCCGTAATGCAGTGGTCAGTGGCCGGTGGTCAGTGATCAGAGTATTTCTCATCTGACCACTGCTCACTGATCACAAACCACCGCTAACGGAGACGTAGTTCAATGGAATCAGAATAGCTGAATACGAATCAGCAGGTTGCAGGTTCGAGTCCTGCCGTCTCCTCCAGTTTTCGCAGTGGTCTGCGTTCAGTGGTTTGTGGTCAGTTCCCGTTTCTGACCACCGATCACTGACAGCTGACCACTGTTCTTTCGGGATCGTCTAACCGGCAGGATGGCTGGCTCTGAACCAGCAGATCGAGGTTCGAATCCTTGTCCCGAAGCCAAATCACAGTGTCTCGTGTTCAGTGGTCGGTGGTCAGGTTTATTCTGAGCACTGTCCACTTACCACCGATCACTGTTCCAGAGCGTTCCGCAGATGGCTATACGGGCTTGTTTTGGAAACAAGTGTTCGCAGGTTCAAATCCTGCCGCTCTGACCAGTCTTTTCACGCACGGGTCGCCAAAATAGCAAAGGCGTCGGTCTTAGAAACCGAAGATTGCGGTTTCGAATCCCGCCCTGTGTACCAATCTCGTTGGGGACGAATGCAAATCGGTCGAGCAAGCAGTCTTTCGAATTGCTCCTAGCGGGTTCGAGTCCCGTCGTCCCTTCCAGCGTTTCGCGGGTATCGCCAAGCGGTTAAGGCTTCGGTCTGCAAAGCCGATATCTCCGGTTCGAATCCGGATGCCCGCTCCAGAAAACTCAGAACTGAAAATGGAGAACTGAGAACCAAGACCTATGTCTTGTTTTCAGTTTTCAGTTGTCAGTCCTCAATTTCTCTGTGGTTCGTAGCTCAATTGGTAGAGCACTTCACTGTGAATGAAGTCGTTGCCGGTTCAAATCCGGCCGATCCACCCAGGTCGCAGTGTTCCGTGGTCAGTGGTCGGTGGTCAGTCTGACAACGCATCCGGCCACTGACCACTAACCACCGACCACTTTTGCGGGGGCCGTGGCAGAAAGGCGTATGCACTTCCCTGTCTACGACGACGATGACGGTTCGAGTCCGTTCGGCCTCGCCAAGGGTGATAATGACGTCGTTCTTTCTGTCCGCAGCGTTCGCGGTGTCCGTGGCGTTCTTGCTGTCCGCACTGTCCGCGGCATGTTTCACGGCTTGAGACACGAATTCCCACAAAACGCCTTAAGTATTGCATTAACAGCACTTACGAGTATTCTCGCAAGTGTACCGATTCAAGCGTTCCAGCAGCGTTCCGCGACTTCGTGGAACGTGCAAACCATAGCAATCATTACGCTTATGTCGATGAAATGCTCGAATTTCGCCACTTTCAAAAAAAATAAAATTTGAGTCGTTACAAAATAGAATTTCAAAGATCTAAGCGCGACTTGACGTCACAGCCATTGTCTATTGTATCACAGATGCAATAGCCAGATGGAACTATTTTTACGTCCTACGACAGGCTCGGCAGCCTGCCGTAACCAAATTCAGAGGAGAAAACCTATGTTTGCACTAAAGAGTCATCGCATTTTCACGGCGATATGAACCTGCAGCTTTTCCTAGTTCGTTGAGTTCGTGTCGCATTACATCAACCGAATTTTCAGAGATTTAATGAACAGAGGAAAAGACAATGAGTAAGAAATATCACGTTCGAGAACGTGCATTCTTGAACCTCGACCCAGAGATGCGAGCTTATTTGATCGCTATCGTCGAGGATACTCGCCATAACAACACGTGCTGCCGTGAACATCCTTATCACGGCGAGATCGTGCTGAAAATGGCCGATTGTTACGACGACATAACGCTCGATTTCGACCTATCGAACGCCGAACAGCGCGAAAACAGCCTTTATAAGATCCGCAAGATCGTTGAGGTGTTGAACGCGTTTCGTGAAGCACTTGAGGTCGAAGCCGAAGCCGTCAATTTACGTGAAACCGTCAACATGCACGAGCGTGCGATGGCGGCGGTTCACTAAGGGTCTCCCACATCGCCTGCCGGCCGTTTCGCCGTGGAAGCGGCCGGCAAACGGGGAGAAAACAGTCTTACCAATGCAAACGCAACTGCCGCGTTCGGCGAGGATGTTCGTGACAAGTAGACCATTTCGGTCTCTTCGCTTGAAAAAGCTTGCTTGTCCGATCGTCCGTTGATGCCGAAACGCGGCTGCGTTTGCCCTCATTTTTAGACCGATCGGTGGCCAAGTTGGTTAAGGCACTCGCCTTTTAAGCGAGGGATGCGTGGGTTCGAAGCCCACCCGATCGACCAAAACGAAAGGCAAAAGGATTAAGGAAAAAGTAAGAGTCCAGAATCTTACCTTAATCCTTTCTCCTTTTCCCTTTCTCCTTCAACCCTGCGGTGTAGTTCAACGGCAGAACAACGGTCTCATAAACCGTGAGATGGAGGTTCAATTCCTCCCACCGCGACCAATTTTATTCGGCGAATGCCGATGTGACTACATGGATAGAGCACCTGACGCTTGGCGTTAGGAGGTCGCCGGTTCGATTCCCGGCCGTCTGCAAGGACGTAGCTCAGTAAAAACGTCTCATCACACCTTGTCGCCGTTTTTTTGGCAGGTAACTCAGTTGGTCAGAGTGTCGCCCTGTTAAGCCGAAAATCGCGGGTTCGAATCCCGCCCTGTCAGCCATTCTTTTTTGCGAAGTAGCTCAATGGCAGAGCAGAGGATCGATAATCCTCAGACAAAGGTTCGATTCCTTTCGTCGCAACCATTTCTTTTCGGCGAATGCAGAAAGGACTACATCATTGCTAATGACGTGGTCGCCGGTTCGATTCCGGCCGAGCGGAGTGATCCGTTCGTAGCTCAGTTGGTAGAGCACGCTGTCTTTTCGACTCTTGTCGCCGATCTTCTTCGCAGCGAATGCAGATGGAACTACATGGACTCGTATGTTGCCGGTTCGAATCCGGCCGCTTCGTTTCGGCGTCGCGTAGCTCAATCGGTAGAGCAACGGATGTTTCGTCGTTTTTTTGTCGCTGTACTTTTCTCGGGTGAATGCTGAATTGACTACATCCCCCGATAATAAGCGCCCAGCGGTGTTAGGACATCACCGGTGAACTTATTTGTTCATGCGCGCGGAGTCTTTTCGATCTTGTCACCCGAACAAAACCGCTCCTGAAATGGAATGCGAATCTTGTCTAATTAAAGGAGAAATCATAATGAATAAGAACATTTTTCAGACTGCCCGCGGGCTGTTTACTCGTATCGCCGATTCGGTTAACGAAGCCGGAGGCAAGGCCTACAAACTGACGGCCAAACAGGCTCTGGCTCAGTACGCTTCGACAGGCTGTTTTAACCAGACGTATTACGCTGGTGCCGACGAACAGCTCGACAAAGTGATCGAGCTTGCCGCGGGTATTGACGCCGAATTCGTCGCGAAAACTGCCGTTTACTCGCGTGAGAAAGGCCACATGAAAGACGTGCCAGCACTTCTGGTCGCCATACTTTCGACTAAGGACAAGGCTCTGTTCGAACGTGCTTTCCCGCGAGTTATCGACAACGGTAAGATGCTGCGCAACTTCGTGCAGACGATGCGTTCTGGCGTTGTTGGACGTAAATCGCTTGGTTCGCTACCGAAGCGTCTAGTTCGCGATTGGTTTGAAACTCGTTCTCCTGAGCAGGTTTTCAAACAGTCGGTTGGCCAGTCTCCTTCGTTCGCGGACATCCTGAAAATGGTCCACCCAAAGCCGACCGATGCTGAGCGTGAGGCTCTGTTCGGTTACCTGATCGGCCGCGAGATCCGTTTCGAAAATCTGCCTGAGATCGTTCGTGAATACGAACTTTACAAGGCCGGGGACGCGAGCAAGGTTCCCGACGTTCCGTTTCAGATGCTCACGGCTCTGCCGCTTGGCACGCCCGAGTGGACCGAGATCGCTCGCAAAGCACCGTGGCAGATGACGCGTATGAACCTGAACACGTTTCAGCGTCATGGCGTTTTTTCGGATACTGAGACAGTGAAGATCGTGGCCGACCGGCTTCGTGATCGCGATGCCGTAAAACGCTCGCGTGTCTTCCCTTACCAGCTTCTGACTGCCTACAACGTTGCAGCGTCAAACAGCGAGATCCCGCGTGAGATCACCGAAGCACTACAGGACGCGATGGAGATCGCGACCGAGAATGTTCCGGCGATCGACGGTAAGGTATTTGTGCTGCCTGACGTTTCGGGTTCGATGGGTTCGCCTGCGACAGGTTATCGTCGTGGATCGACCTCGGCTGTGCGATGCATCGACATCGCCGGATTGGTCGCATCAGCGATACTTCGCAAGAATCCGACTGCCGAAGTGTTGCCTTTTGAAAATAGTGTTGTAAACGTGACGCTGAATCCGTGTGATTCGGTCATGACCAACGCTCAGAAACTGGCATCGATCGGCGGTGGTGGAACGAACTGTTCGGCTCCGCTTTACGAACTCAATCGTAAAAAAGCCAAGGGCGATCTGGTCATCTACGTTTCGGATAACGAATCGTGGATCGATTCGAATCGCGGCTGGAACAGCGGAACCGAGACGATGAAACAGTGGAACGAGTTCAAGTCGCGAAACCGTGATGCAAAACTCGTCTGCATTGACATTCAGCCTTACGGACACACTCAGGCACACGAGCGTGCGGACGTGCTCAACGTCGGTGGATTCTCGGATCAGGTGTTTTCACTTGTTTCCGATTTCGCCAACGGAGACCTGTCTGCCGATCATTGGGTCGGTGTGATTGATAAGGTTGAGATCTAGACCAGAACGGCAAGCATTCATGCTTGCCGTTCCTAAATGACATCTTACTCAACGCGAGATTGCTTTAGCCTGAAAACGATTACGACTAGTAGAACAATAATGACGAAGACTCCTGCTACACAGATGATAGGAGCAAATTGTACGAGTAGAAGGGTTGGCGATGAGTTATTTCGAGAGGCCAGCTGTATTTCAACCGATGGACCATTTGCTGCGAGTTTATAAAGTTTTTCGCGACCAAGTTCATCGTCCAATACCTGACGCAAAAATACTTGGCCGTCCTTTGTCGAAACAACCACGCGATCCTCTTCGATTCGTAATTTCTTGACCGAGCCGCTTTTATGAAGAACCGCCAGTTCTTCAAGAGTTATCTCTTGTAGCGAATCTGGCTGTTGAGAGTAAAGAAATATTCCAAGAGCGATAAGTCCAAGGAGGAAATTACCAACAAGAAATCCGACGACTCCGTAGATCAATTTTTCTTTCACACTATGGGGCTCCGAAAGCAAAGAAGTTGACTGACTTAGATTTCTCAATAATAGCCATCATCAAACACTTTGGCGAATGCATGTCGGGAGTACATGGTAAAAGCAAGTTCGAATCTTGCCCGCTCCAAAAACTTATGGGGCGGAACTCTCGCCAAACCTTGTCGCCATCAAACTTGAGCGAATGCGGTCGTGACTACATTGTCTGTAAAACAAAACCGTGTCACGCCATTTTTGTCGCTCACACCGGACGAATGCAGAAATGACTACATTTAAACACCAACAATGATCGTAGCAATTTGAGTAATGCGCCGGTCCCACGCCGGAGAAGTAGGTTCGATTCCTGCCGTGTGTCATTTCAATTCTTGTCGTCCATGCATTCATTTACTATTAATAAGGAGGCTAAAATGCCACATAACAAAGTAAACATCAGCGGAGCTCAGACGGATGTGCTGTCTTGGGTGACGCATAAGCTGGCACCGGACGAGATGGACATGCTTAGAAATGTCTCGCGTCTGCCGTGTCTTTACAAGCATGTCGCACTGATGCCGGACGCACATCTGGGCAAAGGCTCGATGGTCGGTTCGGTCATTGCGACTAAGGACGCCGTGATTCCGGCGACGGTCGGAGTCGATATCGGCTGCGGAATGATGGCGGTGAAGACGCCGTTCAAGAGCGGAATTCTCGATCGAAAGATGGCGGAATTTCGCCATGAGATCGAGCGTACGATCCCGGTCGGTTTCAACGATCATCGCGATCCCGTTGACGAATCGCTGTCTTGGACGCATTGGGCTGAGTTCGACGAACTTGACAAAGGTGTTCAGGACCGTAAGAAGAAAGCGATGAAGCAGCTCGGTACGCTTGGCGGCGGAAATCACTTTGTCGAGGTTTGCCTAGACACTGAGGATTACGTCTGGCTGATGCTGCATTCGGGCTCGCGAAACATCGGCAACGAGGTTGCGACGCGTCATATCGCAACGGCGAAATCGCTTCACGACCTGAACACGCTGCCGGCGGCCGACCTGGCGTACTTTGTAAAAGGCACGCCTGAATTCAAAGCCTACTGGCACGATCTCGCGTGGGCGCAAGAGTACGCGATGAAGAATCGCGAGATCATGATGTCGCGGCTTGTGCGTTCGTTCAACCGAATGTTCAACGATCAGAATGACTTTGACCCAGAAATTACCGTCAACTGTCACCACAATTACGTGGCGATCGAAGAGCATTTCGGCGACGAGGTTTTCGTTACTCGTAAGGGTGCGATCAACGCAGAATCGGGACGTTACGGCATCATTCCGGGCTCGATGGGAGCGAAATCGTTTATCATCAAAGGCCGCGGAAATGCCGAATCGTTCAACTCGTGTTCACACGGTGCCGGACGTAAAATGTCGCGTACCAAAGCGAAAGCACGCTTCACTCGCGAGGATCTCGAAGCCCAAACCCGCGGCGTCGAGTGTCGTAAGGACAAAGGCGTAATTGACGAGATCCCCGGTGCCTACAAAGACATCGAGGAAGTCATGCGTGCCCAAACCGACCTCGTCGAGGTTGTTGCGGAGATCAAACAGGTGATATGTGTGAAAGGCTAGATGAGAGTTACGCCTTTCGGTGTTAATACGAAACTGTGCGTAACTCTTTTCGCTTCAGCTACTGTAATCTAGACGGACGCTTACCTCCGTCGCCATTCGCGTTCGGCCTCGCGTTGGACCGCTGGCAACAAAAGCAATCTAATGGCGACAATCCCGAAGCGAGCCCACCGCCAGTATCTGAGAAACTTCTTACGTGCGGCATCATCGGTCGCAACTGCTCGAACCTCGTGGACGAACAGTGTCACGTTCGGTTCGATCTCGCTGACTTCCAACGTCCATGCGATCTTAACTAGATCGGGTTCTGAATAGTCAAGAAACTCATATGCCGGAATCGGCGTGAACTTAACATCGCCCAACCACGGTTGGCAAACGGCGCCGCAGATCAGCTTGCCTTGATCTTCGGCTAAAGTTCCCCAGCCGAGCTGACGAGTTTCTTCAACCATTCCGATTCGACGTCGCTTTTCGAACGAGCCCCCGAGAATAAGTTTTCGGGCATTTACGATCAACCAGATGAGCCAGATAGATTGCATATCAAACTCGTACGCAGTTTTCATCACAACTGACGGCGGCGCACTAACACGCCGCTCAAATCGCTCGCGGGTGTCAAACTTTGGCATGTAGGGTTCGATCGCTGCCAACATATTACAGATTTATTGTACCGCCGATTCACACCGCAATATAAGACGCGTTTCGGTATAATTGCGAGTGTGCGAATCAAGAAATTCCGCTGCATCAATTGCGGCGGGCCGAAAATAAACAAATACACGACGCCGTATATCATGTGTGATTTTTGCGGTGGGTTTACTGACATTGATTTTGCGGTCGGGATAGAGACTTGGAACGAGAACGCGATGACGACGTTTGGATATCAGGCTCGGAAGATCGCGTTGACGGCGGCGATGCAGCAATCGGTCGCTCGCGGCGACCGTCAGGAAAATGCTCGGTTGCAGCGGGAGTTTTGGGATATGTACTACAAAGCATTCCCTGCGTATCTTCCGCCGACAATTGATGACGATACAAAGTATCAGCTTTATCTCGATGTCTGTGTCACATCGAGCGTTGAGAGCAGTTTCGATCCGAAGTGGCAGAATTACGGAATGGAGCAGCAGCGACTACAAAGCTTGGTGACGTTTGGGAATGTGAATGGCAAGAACGTCGCCGAAACTGAATCATTCTTCCGTCTCGCGGAGTTTTTCATTTCGATAACTAAAGAAGGCATGAGTTCGTTCTACGAAGACGAACGCTACGCCATCATGCACGAATTGCTCCCGATGCCAGTTCATCTAAAGATGAAGACATCGATGTTCGTTCAGGCTTGGCTGCCGTATCTTTCAGACGCGGATGCTGACCGTTTGCTCGAGATGCTTGGTTTTTCTAATGACTACGAAGACATCGAACAGCCGAATGGTTCGACTATAGATTGCGGTCATTGCACCTTTCAGCTTTTCGCGCCTGAAGGTTCGCTGAGGGTGTTTTGCGAGCATTGCCGTCGAACTACGCCGGTTCGCTCACGCTTCTTCTGCTCGTCGTGCGGCTCGCCGAATGATATTCCGAACGATCCGGCAAGATCCGCAAACTGCTCAAACTGCGGTATCGCTAATCGCCTGATACAGCCATTTTTTGGATGATAGCAACGAAATGTTGTCTTAATTTTTTGTAACGCAACAATATATTGTGCTTGCGTTTTTCGTACGTTTCTTTAATACTACAGGGTATAAAGACGGGATCATCTCGCGTCCACATCTTACTTTGCCCTGACGAATAGGAGGAGAGTGTTTTGCTGACTGGACGAGTTTTATTACTGAATTTTTCTTACGAACCGCTTGGTACCGTAGGCGTGGCTAGAGCTGTGTGCCTGTGGTTTCGCGGTGCGATCTTTGTAGAGGAGAACGACGGCGACAATGTGCTGCATTCTCCTTCGACCACGTTCCCCGTGCCGTCGGTCATTCGACTGCGAAACTACATTCACCTGCGACGCAATAATCGGGAGACGACGATGAAACGTGCTCGGATCTATATCCGAGACCGTTATCGCTGTCAGTATTGCGGCGAACAACGGCACGCAAAAGACCTTACGCTAGACCACATTTTCCCACGTGCTCAAGGCGGCGAATCCACGCCACAGAACCTTGTGACCGCGTGCGTAAAGTGTAACCAACGCAAAGGTAATCGTACGCCTGAGCAGGCTCGTATGCCGTTGCTGACGTCACAGAAGTTGCTACGACTTGGGCTAGATCACGTCCTGCTTTGTCACTATGCCGAGAGCCGTCCGGAGTGGAGAAAGTATCTCTTTATGGACGAGCTTGAGGACGTGCAGGCTAAGGCAGCGTAGGTTATAATATTTCTTTGTTAATGATGCGGCTTGATCTCGATCAGGCCGCTTTTCTTTTTTGGACGGCTATTCAGTTTGGTTGGAGAATTAGATGAGATATACAAATGAAGAAGAGATCGCCGAGATCGTTCGTGCGTTCGAAGACGCGACGATCAGCCGGGATGAATGGAAACATGCTGAGCACCTGACGGTAGCTATGCATTATTCGACAAATTACGACTTGGAAATCGCTATCGCAAGGATGAGGGAAGGCATCTTCAAACTACTCGGAGCATTCGGCGTCGATCTGACGAAAGAAATGCCTTACCACGAAACGCTGACGGTGTTTTGGATGAGAACGGTTAACGATTTTGACCTGAAAAATCAGGACCTTTGTTTGCTTGACCGAGTAAACGCTTTGATCGCACAGCACGACAAGGACTATCCATTAAGATTCTACAGCCGCGATCGATTATTTTCTGACGAAGCTCGGGCTCGATATGTCGAGCCCGATATCCTCGATCAAAGGTCGCCAAAACATGACCACCAATCATAGTAATTGTCACGATGAACGCCCGCCCAGATCGAACCTACGGTATTGTAATCGGCCAGACCCCTCGAAATGTGCTTGCCTTTCCAATCGGCTCCGGTATGCGGCCTGTACTGCGGTTCCATTGCTCGTACGTCAGCCCAGCTGCTATCGCCGGAAACCTCGTAAATGACGTTCACGTGGCGCTTGTTCGTGCCGAGTTCGGTAAATGCGATGTAGATCGGGCCGCACATCAACAGATCGCGAACCTTGTCGAATGTGAACGAACTTGCGGTCGGAAACTCGTGCAGGAACATACCGTTCTCACGAATGATAAATTTCATATCTGCGTCGGGCATCCCACCCTGTTGAGTCGCTCGGTGTTTATAACGGTCCCACAGCTTTGTCTGTGATGCGTTGATCGAATAGGCGGCTTTGTACCACCATTTAAGGCTCGCGGCCCAGCACGCCATATCATTTATTTGTCGGACAGCGGGAATGTTTCGATATTTGCTCATTTTCGTAAAGCTCCTTCTCGATAATGGACGTAGCTCAACCAGATTTTTGCGAATTTCGCGGCGAAAAGTTAAATTTCAATCACTACGATATACTGTTTAGGTTAAATTTTATGCTTTCATTTTATAACACGCTTTCGCGCTCAATTGAAGAATTTCATCCCATCGAAGACGGTAAGGTCCGTATGTATATCTGCGGTCCGACCGTTTGGAATTTTGCCCATATCGGCAATTTTCGCACGTTCGTGTTTGGCGATATTTTGCGTCGGTATATCAAATTCAAGGGCTATGAATTGACGCACGTGATGAATTTGACCGACATCGACGACCGTATCATCAACGAGGCGGCGGCGAGGAATATCTCGATCAACGAATTTACTGAGCCGTATGCTCAATATTTTCTTGAGGATTTTGACGCATTGGGCAACGAACGACCCGAGATCATTCCGCGTGCGACGCATCATATTCCTGAAATGATCGATATCATCTCGACATTGCTCGAAAATGGACACGCTTACGAAAGTGACGGCTCGATCTACTATCGCATCGCGGCTTTTCCTGAATACGGGAAGCTGTCAAAGATAAGCTTTTCAGGC
Source organism: Blastocatellia bacterium (assembly GCA_016789145.1). Classification (GTDB taxonomy): domain Bacteria; phylum Acidobacteriota; class Blastocatellia; order Pyrinomonadales; family Pyrinomonadaceae; genus OLB17. Next base: position 13,192 of record JAEUQI010000050.1, read on the forward strand.
AATATCACCGGCGGAAGCGACCGAATTGACACGGACAAATACGACAAAGAAGATGCTCGCGACTTCGCCTTGTGGAAGCTTGTCGGCGAAGATGAACAGCCGGGCTGGGACGCACCGTTTGGCCGTGGCCGTCCGGGCTGGCACATCGAATGCTCAGCAATGTCTATGAAGTATCTTGGCGAGACCTTTGATCTACACGCCGGTGGCCAAGATCTGCAGTTTCCGCACCACGAAAACGAGATCGCACAATCGGAAGGTGCAACCGGCAAACTGTTCGCAAAGTATTGGATACACAGCGAATTTCTCAAGATCGACGATGTGACAATGTCCAAATCCAAGGGCAATTTTTTCACGTTCCGAGACCTTACAAAACAAGGCTATTCACCGCTCGCGATCAGGTATTTGCTGCTCTCAGTGCCCTATCGCAAACAATTGAACTTCACATTCGAAGGCTTACAAGGCGCCGAATCCACCGTCGAACGCCTGCGGAATTTCCGTTCGCTCGTCAAAGGCAGAAACCCGAGCGGTAGCGAGGGGGCCGTGTCGGTAGAAGGTTCAGACGCTGTCGAAAACGTCATGATCGCATTAAAACGCTTCGAAGCCGCAATGGACGACGATCTCAACAACGCAGCAGCCCTCGCCGCCGTCCATGATCTCGTCCGCGAGGTCAACATAATTATGGCCGAGCGTTCGCTGTCTTCAGATGAGAAAGATGCCGTATTGGACGCAATTGGAAAATTCGACTCAGTTCTCGGCATTTTTGGCACGGAAGATTCAGAAATACTCGACGCCGACATCGAAAAACTCATCGAAGACCGCCAACTAGCACGTGCAAATCGAGATTTTGCTCGTTCTGACGAAATTCGCGACGAACTCGCGGCGAAAGGCATCATCCTCGAGGACACAAAGGACGGGATGCGTTGGAAGCGTAGATAATGGAGGTTTTCCCTATGATTAAATACTGTGCAAGTTTGAGTTTCCTAATTTTGGTTTCTTTTATTTTTAGTTCAATTGCTTATGCCCAAGCAACGAACTCGAGTGTAGTTGAAGCGAAGAAGAAAGAATATCTTTCGTTGGTAGAGAAATTAAGGAAGGGCTCTCCCGAAACTGACTTCGGTAAGTTACGTCGTGCATATGTGAATTGGAAAATTGCTGGTGGAAAACCGGAGCCACATCCAAAAAGAGAGGAAATGGTCAAGGCATTTCAATCGACTAAACATTTAGAGGCAGTAAAGGCCGCTGAAGAAGTTATCGACTCTGAATTCTACAATCATAATATTTTCGGGGCTATGTCCGACTCGTACAAAGCTCTTGGTAACCAAGAAAAGGCCGATTTCTACAATGGACTTTTTCATAAAGCCCAGCACGGCTTGTTTCTAAGCGGCGATGGGAAATCTCCAGAAACGGCGTACTACGTCCTGAGCATTTCCGAAGAGTATCGAGTTATGAATGACTTGGGTTACACAGCATTAGTGCAGTCACTCATGAACGTTAACGGGCAGGCGTATGATGTGCTTTCCGGAAAGGACGCAAGAGGAACTAGAGTTGAAGTTTACTTTAATATTTGTTTCTTTTTCTCGTGCGGGCCGAAATAGACATCGGAATTTTTCAATCCTAGGCCTTTTTTCGCAAAGAAGGTTTTCGCTCCGCTCGATACTAGTTTTTCGAGAGTTTCACGAGATAAGTTCGTGTTGGTTCCGCCGAAAACGGCTCCATAGTTTCAACCCGATAACCCAGTTTCGACAATTCAAGTAGTGGCGAAGCCGTCGTTTCAAATCGCGAAGTTCTAAATGCGACGAAGATCGACGGCTCGTTTATTTCGTCGATGTTCACAACATTTACTCTATCAAACCTCCGCGGCAAGAAATACGCCTTGTCCTCTTTTACGTCAGTACCGTTAACCTTAATGACCGCCGGATCTGAGTCTTTGAGCGTAAACCACGCATGATAAGCCGCAAGATCTTCGAAAACGTATAGCCTCTCAGTATTGGCCCCCTGTTCGGCGAATTTTGTAGCTGCCGAATTCCACTCGCACCAAGGCGTCGCGGCCGGCGGCGTTGTCAATCCATTTACTAAGCCGTATCCGCAGAAGAGCACGATCAATGTAACCGAGGCCGTTTGCATCCAGCTTTTCGGCAAACTCAATACGGCGAACGCTGCGATCAGTGCGAAAGGGGCGAAGAGAATGATCAAATGCCGCGTCCCCCAGATCGAGACCGGCATGATCCAACTCAGAAGAAATGCGATCAACATCGGAACTACAACAAACACGAAAAGTAATCGGACCGCATCTTTCTGGGCTTCTGTACGTGCTTTATTATCAGCAATAAACGCAATGACACTCAATGCGATTATTAATAGTATTGGAAGTGCGACTTTTACATCAGAAATTGGATCAATGCTGCTTGATTGGTAGTAAATTGGCTCAATAAGGTTGAAGACCAGCGTCACGATCTGACGAATTCCCGGCCGCTGCATCCAGCCGATATTCTGGGCGACGCCACCGCTTTCGGCAGCTGAGATCACTGCAATCGCCCACGGAGTGAAGACCGCGGCTAAAATGCCGAACATCACTGCCATTCGACGCCATTTCATTCGCTGAAAAAGCAAGATCGCGGCTATTTCAGAACCAACTACGAACCATCCGAAATAGTGAGTGTATATCACAAAACAATTGATTATCAGCAGAGGAATGAACGACTTGCCCTTAACGTAGTACCGAGCGAATAACCATGCCGAGAATAGCGAGAGGCACATCAGCATCGAGTACATTCTCACTTCTTGAGAATACTTCAAAACGGAGCCGTTAAATGCAAGTAATAAGCAAGCTAGTGGAGCAACGAGTGTAGGAAGTTTGAGTACGCGAGTCAGCCATATCAGCGGCGGTATCGACAGAATCGCAAACAACGCGGGCAATGTTCGGAGCCAAAGGACCGATTCACCGCCGATGCCGATCCAAAGCTTTAGAACGACGTAAAATAACGGCGGATGAATGAGATCGGCGGCGATAAAACTGAACAAATTACCCCAGCTTTGTTGAGCCGCGTGGACACTAAAGATCTCATCAAACCATAAACACGCAACGTCAATTCGCCAAAATCGAAGCAAAATAAAGCTCACGGCCAAGACCGCGAGCATGATATTGATCGTGCGTTTGTCGAAATTCATCGACTAAAGCTCGATGCCGTCGCAAAGCACACCGTCGACGCTCGTGTAGCAAAGCTTTACTTCTTTGAAAGTATCAGTGTCGCGGCAATATGAAATGCAACTATCATAGGGCCGCGAATAGATGTGAATACTGACTGCTCGTTGGTTCCATTCAGCAAGATTGAGCACCTGATGTATCGGTTCTTCGAGTTCGACCTTAGCGCAAACGGTTTCTGAGAGAATGAAAGAATCTGTCTCGCTCAATTTACAATGTCCCGCGGCTTCGTCGATCGACTCAACAGCGAAGTTCTGTCCTTTTAGCTGACCATACGGTACCGTCATCCAACATCGCTGTCCGGAGTGGTCGTGTACTCTCGACGCCTGTCCTACTTCCCAACAGATCGCCATCATCTCGAAGCGTGCGTCTTTGTGAATGAGGTTGCGAGTGTAGAATTTATCGCTCCAGTGCAAATATTTATCGACCGAATCGAACGCCACAGGATTTTCGCCCAGATAGTCGTAAACATTCTGGCAAACAAAATGTTCGTCAGGAATGGCCCTGAGGCCGGCAACCAACTCTAATACATCTACTTTGCTCATCTTCGCTTCCTTGGCACGAAGTAAAAGTAACAGACAAGGGCAATGTCACGCAAACCTAGTTAATTCCGCGATAAAAGATACGTCGGCGTTCAGTCGTGAGACATTTGCCATCGGTCAACGGATCTCCTGTTTCTTTGCAGCAAGGTGCGGTCTTGCTGCAACTGAGCCCATCCTTAAGCATCTTTGCCAAAGTGTTTTGACCCAATTGCGACGGATGAAAACAATCGCAACACGACATCTGGTCGGCGTTAAATTTGTAAGCCCACGGAGCATCGCTGTACATGAATGTGGTCCCCGCCGCCTTAACGCCGCCACCGACCATCTGGCCGCCGATCATCACCGTTGGAGACACACCGCCGTCAGGTATCAATGCGTATTCAGCCGTTACGCGTCGCAGGATCTCGCGGTAGGCCTTCATGATGTTATAGGTGTCGATAATTCGAGTATTTGAACAATCTGAGGTCAAAGGTCCGCAAATATTGACCAATCCCCACAGGAACGAACAGCTACCACCAAGTTGGCAGTTGGTTTTTGATCCAAAATTGCAAAGCTGCGAAACTCGCACCGGCGACGCCACTCCGATCCGCGTATCAGGAACCGACATTAGAATATCCAGGCCTTTGCGAAACTCTCTTTCGAACGAATCAGGTCTTGTCTTGCAATAGTTTGCGGGATCGAGGTCGGTGGAGCTGCAGCTTGCATTCGACTTAGCATTCACACCGGAGCAACTATCGTTGTGCCCCATAAATACAGCAGCAAGTCGAGTCGCCGGCTGTGTGTTCAGATACGTTTTGATACTGTTCGATTGGTTGACGAAATCGGACAACATTCGTGCCCCGGAGGCCGCCGAATTCGGAGTTCGTGTGAAGATATTGGTAGCGTATTCGCATTCGAATCGTTCGAGAAAACTAAATACTCCTTCGCTACCAGCCGAGCAGAAGTTGTTTCCGTGTGTGTCGCTTGAGATCCAGTTGTATGTTTCCTGGTCACCATTTGAACAAGGAAATGAATTGCCCGCATTAAAGCCCTTCGAAATGCTGTCGCCGGCGACATCGATGGCCCGAATTGTGAGTTGGGCGTTAACGGCGAACGCACAAAGACAGAGAACAAGCAGCGATCTTAAACAGATTGCGGTCATAGCAAAACATCCTCGTTGTGGAAAGAATCTTGCTAATTCTTATTCGCTTTCTGCAAAAAGTCAATGAATTCCTGCGGATTTCGAGTGAGCCCGGGAAAGGTCGCAAGAGGCACACCGTCGGCGCTTACGATCGCGTAGAATGGCAATGCAACCGTGCCGAACATATCCTGCTCCATCTGCTGCTGTCGTTCGTAAACCTCGCCGTCGCCGTCTGTATAGAGCCCAACAAGGACGAACTTTTCCATCTCGGCCTTGACCTCAGGCAGCGGAAACATATTGGCCTCCATCCAGCGACAGTTCGTACACGTGTAGCCTGTGAAATCGATGAATACGTGCTTATTCTCGGCTTTAGCTTTAGCCAAGGCGGCTTGGTAGTCGTTGTGTATCCAGTGCAGTTCGGCTTCTTTGTCGCCAAGGATATTGAATCGAGAATCACGATTTTTCGGTGGCAGGAATGATTCGAGTTCGCCAAGCTTCCTGCCGAGGATGCCGCTCGTCAGATAGACGCAAAGCCCAAGAAACACAATCGCGAATAGAACGCGAAGCGGCGAGATCTTCTTGACCGGCGAATCGTGGCGGAACCTAAACAACCCGAGTATATAAGCAACAATCGCGATGCCGATAACTACCCAAACGATCAGCACGACCTCGCGAGTGAGGATCAAACCATAGTTGAGCGAGGTACCGGTTTTGTAAGCGGCTCCCCAAACCAGATCGACGTTAGACAAGAACTTTAACGCTGCGGCGACCTCTAGGAAGCCCATTACGACCTTGACCGAATTAAGCCAGCCGCCCGATTTTGGCAGTGACGACAGCAATCGCGGAACTGTCGCCAGCACAAAGAACGGCAGGGCAAAAACCGTTGAGAAGATCAGCATCCCTAACAGAGGCATCGTCCAATCGCCCTGCGCGGTCGACACTAGGATCGTGCCGATAAATGGCGAAGTACAGGTAAACGACGTCAGCGTGAACGTCAGCCCCATCAGCAATGCTCCTATGTAAGCACTTCCCTTGCCTTCTTCGGCTCGCGTGATCTTGTCGAGTTTGCTTAATACTGATGATGGAATGGTGATCTCGTAAAAGCCAAATAGATTGAATGCGAAGAATAGAAAGATCGCAGCGATGGCGATGTTCACCCAAGGATTTGCCGCAAATAGGTTGATGCCGGCAGCACCGAAAGCAACCGCGAGCAACATTCCGAGCAGTGAGAATGTTGCGATGATCCCAACAGAATAGACGGTCGCTAGTTTGATCGTTCGAGACCGATCACCGTCAGAGTGTTTCATGAAATACGATACCGTGATCGGGATCATCGGAAACACGCACGGTGTCAACAACGAGATCGCTCCGAAGGTGATCGCCAGCCAGATGAATGCCCAAATATCGGTCTGCTGAGTCGTCGTGAATGCAGGAGTCGCAGGCGAAGCGGCGGGAGTTGTGTTCGCGACGGTTCGCTTTACGTCTTCGAATCCTGAGGTTGAGATCCGAACTGTTTTCGGCGGCAGACAAGTAGTATCGGTACAAACCTGAAACCGCACATCCAACAATAGCTCTGACGAATTACCGGCCTTTGCGATCGTAACCGGTACGTAAAACTCGGCAGTTCCAAAGAAAGTGCGTGTTAGTAGAGGTTTGTCGTCGACGATGAAATTGGGATCTTCCTTTACTGTGGGCTTCTGTGTCGTGATATTGCCATCGATCTTGAATGGAGAGCCTTCACTGATCTTGATCGTCGTTGCGAAAGGTCCGCCGGATGGTTGATCTATCGAATATAACTTCCACGGTGCTTCTATCTCGGCCTTTATCGTTGCCTTGACCTTTGCGTTTGCGGAGAGTTCGCCCGCCGGAGCGGTTTCCAAACTCCACTTGACAGGATTCTGTGCGGCGACGCCGAAAGCCAGGAAAACTATCGCCAATATCAGTTTTGAAAACGCTCGAATCATAAAGCAACGCCTATCTAATCTATAACATACCAAAATGGTTACGGTTCATTCCATTGGCGAAAATTTTGCAGTTGGCTCGGATGTCATTTATAATGATGTGTTTGCGGACACGTAAAGTGAACCGAATACGGAGGAGTTGAACTTGCCAAAAGCAGCAACAGTTACAAAGAAAACTTCGACCGCTACTAAAGCGTCGGCTAACGGGAACGGTAAAGTTACCAAAGGACTCGACCTTGTCGATGTCGAATTGGCTAAGAAAGAATTTCAAGCTCGTAAGACATCGCAGCTCGCCGCGATCAAGAAGACCGATAAAGGTTTGCTTCGCGAGATGCTGTATCAAATGGTGCTGGGGCGAAAGTTCGAAGAGAAGTGCGCCGAGGTCTATCGCATGGGCAAGATCGGCGGTTTCTGCCACCTTTACATCGGCCAAGAAGCGATCGGCGTCGGCACGATGATGGCCATCGACAAGAAAGACATGGTCATCACATCGTATCGCGACCATGTGCAGGCGATGATCAAAGGCATATCGCCCGAGAGCGTGATGGCTGAGCTTTACGGCAAAGAAGGCGGCTGTGTAAAGGGCAAGGGCGGCTCGATGCATATGTTCTCGAAAGAACTTGAGTTCTACGGCGGCCACGGTATCGTCGGCGGCCAGATCGGAGTCGGGACCGGAATGGCATACGCTGCTAAATACAAGGGCACCGACCAGGTAACTCTTTGCTTCTTTGGCGAGGCCGCAGTGAACCAAGGCATTTTTCACGAGTCATTGAACATGGCTCAGCTCTGGAAGCTTCCCTGCATCTACATTTGCGAGAACAACCAATACGGCATGGGCACTTCGCAAAAGCGTGCAATGTCGTCGCGATCGATCGCCAAGAAAGCAGAAGCGTTTGAGATGGCGAATGAGTTTGTTGACGGCATGGACGTGATGGCGGTTAGGGCCGCGACGCTACGGGCGATCGAGCGTGCGAGAAAGGACGGTTCGCCTACGCTGCTCGAGATACGAGCCTATCGCTACATGGGCCATTCGATGTCGGATCCGGGAAATTATCGAACACGCGACGAGATCTTGAAATACCAGGAGCGCGATCCGATCGTACTGTTCAAAGAAAGCCTGAAAGAGGCCAAGGTGTTTGGCGATAAGGATTTTGAAAAGATCGAGCAAGAAGCGATCGAGGCGACTGACGCAGCAGTGAAGTTTGCCGAGGAAAGCCCGTATCCGGCGGAGAGCGAGTTGTTTACCGACGTTCTAGTTGCGTGAGCGGTAAGCCGTGAGCTGTGAGCAGAAAAGATGGAGAAGCCGCACAAGAAGCTCATTGCCTGGCAGAAATGTATGGACCTGGTCGTTATGACCTACGATCTAACCAGATCCTTTCCAAAAGAAGAAACTTATGGATTGGCTTCGCAGATGCGTAGGGCGGTCGTATCAGCTCCATCGAACATTGCCGAAGGAGCGGCCAATCGGTCAAAGCCGCAGTTCAGGAATTGTTTAGGAATAGCGATCGGCTCGCTAAATGAATTGAACACTCAGTTGGAAATTGCACTGAGAATCGGCTATTTAAGCCAATTCGATCACGATCGAGGACAGAAGCTTTTGGATGAATGTTTGGCAGTGACATACGGTTTGAAACGTAGTTTAGGAAATGATTCCTAACTGCTTACAGCTAACTGCTCACTGCTCACAATTTTTATGGCAGTTTTGACTATTCGCGACGCCTTGAACGAGGCTTTGCGTGAAGAAATTTTGAGAGACGAGAACGTCTTCGTAATGGGCGAAGAGGTTGCGGAATACGACGGCGCCTATAAGGTGACTCGTGGGCTGTGGAAAGAGTTTGGTGACAAACGTGTCGTCGATACGCCGATCACCGAGCTTGGTTTTGCAGCTGTCGGCGTTGGTGCGGCGATGGCAGGCCTGAGGCCTGTGATCGAGTTCATGACGTGGAATTTCTCGATCCTCGCGGCCGATCAGATCATCAACCACGCTGCCAAAATGCTGTATATGTCGGGCGGCCAGTTCAATGTGCCGATCGTATTTCGCGGGCCAAATGGTTCGGCGTATCAGGTTTCATCGCAACATTCGCAGGCACTTGAGGCATTTTACGCAAACTTCCCCGGCCTCAAGGTCGTGATGCCGTCGACCGCCGCTGATGCCAAAGGCTTGCTCAAGGCTTCGATCCGCGACAATAATCCTGTCGTTTTCCTCGAACAAGAACGCATGTACGGTATGAAAGGCGAAGTCCCCGAGGGCGACGATTTCATCATTCCGCTTGGCGTTGCCGACGTAAAACGCGAAGGCACCGATTGCACCATTGTGGCTCGTTCGATGACCGTGCCGCTCGCATTGCAGGCTGCCGAAAAGATTCAGGCCGAATATGATGTGTCGGTCGAGGTCATCGATCCACGCACGATCAAGCCGTTAGATCTCGATACGATCATCAGTTCCGTCAAGAAGACCAATCGACTTGTCATCGCCGAAGAATCGCATTATTTCGCATCGGTCGGTGCCGAGATATCGCATTCTGTGATGGAACATGCATTCGACTATCTCGATGCACCGGTCAAACGCCTGTCTTGCGCCGAAACGCCGATGCCATACGCCAAGAATCTCGAGACTCTGGCCTTGCCCGACGTCGATAAGATCGTGGCTGCGGTGAAGGAAGTTTGTTATTTGTAGTAACGGAGTGCGGACACTCCTGTCCGCATGAGTGCGAAGCACGAATAAAACCGTCGGCGGCGGAACCGCCGATGCGGACAAGAGTGTCCGCACTCCAATAATATGGCTGATAAATTTTTAATGCCGAAGCTTTCGCCCACGATGGAAGAGGGCCAGATCGCTCGTTGGGTCAAAAACGAAGGCGACAGCTACGAGGCCGGCGAAACGCTTGCCGAGGTCGATACCGACAAGGCGACGATGGAAATGACCGCGCTCACCGCCGGCACCGTCCTCAAGATATTGAAAGGTGCGGGCGATACTGCCAAACTCGGCGAAACCATCGCCATCACCGGCAAAAAAGGCGAGGATATCACCGCGCTGTTGGCAGAATCGTCATCAAACGGCTCCAAGTCAGAACCACCTGCGGTAGCGGGTGGTTTAACTCAAGCCACAGAAACCGCAGCAAAGTCTGAGCCCGTTACTACTGTCGCTGCTCCACCAGCATCCATTCCTAAGCTTCAACCACCCGCTACCGCAGGTGGTTCTGACAACGGCCGTATGATCGTATCCCCGATCGCTGCTCGCATGGCGGCTGAGAACGGAGTTGATCTCAAACTCGTCATCGGTTCCGGCCCGAATGGCCGCATTATCAAGCGCGACATCGAAGAAGTAATGTCAGGTTCCAAACCTGCCGCTGCCGTTGCAACTGTTTTCACGCCTTCGACCGTGGTCGGGGCAGCCGGTTTTTCAGACGAACCTACGTCAAAAATGCGGCAGATCATCGCGTCGCGTTTGGCTGAATCTATCGGGCCGATCCCGACGTTCTATTTGACGACCGAGATCGAGATGGACAACGTCCTGTCCCTCAGAAAAGCGGTCAATGCCAGCGTTTCCGAGGCCGAAAAGGTCAGCGTCAATGACATCATCGTCAAAGCCGCCGCCATGGCACTCGTCAAACATCCTTTCGTCAACGCCTCGTACCAGGGCGAGCATATCCGCTTTTACAATCAAGCCGATATCGGCGTCGCGGTCGCCATCGACGA
>JAEUQI010000051.1 GCA_016789145.1 Blastocatellia bacterium
TTGTGACGCTCGTCTCAACACGAGCCTGAAGATCTCCGTCCGCGAGACGCTTGGTCGCATTACGCAATTTGCGAATCGGCGACGTCAAATAGAGCGCCAATATGTAGCAAAGTACGACGGCGATGAGACCGACGCCCAATAATCGCAGGTTAGCGAGCCACGAACCGAAGAACAATCCCTGCGGAGCCGAGCGTTCCCATTGCAATACGAGCACGAACTTACGGCCGTCCGGAAAATTGACCGGAGCTGCTCCTATCGAACGTTCTTCGACGGAATAATCGGTTTCGACTCCGCCGCTCGTGCGGGCACGCTGAATCACCTCGGTAGCAGCGGCAACCTCTGTGGGCTCGCCAAACCAAAGCGAGCCATCAGCCGCAACCAGATCGACCTCGCGCGGCGGCTCAAGATCTCGAAGCCGTGCAAGAAACGTGCGAAGCCCGGCTTCGCCCTCGGCGGCCACGATCTGGTTTGCGGTGCCGGAATACACGATCATCTGATTTCGCGTCGAACGTTCCCACCTGTTGACCATCGGCTCGGTCTGGAACGTGCGCGTCACGAATATCACCGTGCCGATCATCAGGGCAACGGCGACGAGAAACCAGAGAAAAATCTTTACGAACAACTTCATACCAACGTGTAAATATACCCGACCGAACGCACGGTCTTGATGCGGTCGCTGCCGTCCGCACGCGTCCCCAACTTTTTGCGAAGATTCGATACGTGCATATCCAAACTTCGATCGAACGGCGATAGTTTGCGTTCGAGCACGCTCTCACTCAGATCTTCTTTGCGGACGATCTTGCCGGCCTCGCGTAGGAGATTTGCGAGCAATTCGAATTCGACCGACGTCAGATTGATCGGCTCGCCATCGCGAACGACAGTTCGGGCAGCCGCCGAGAGCTGTATGCCGTCGATGTCCAGCTTTTCCGCAACATCATCGTCGTCATGCTCAGCCGTTCGTCGCAAGATCGCTCGCAATCTGGCGGCAAGTTCGCGCGGATTGAAAGGTTTTGGCAAATAATCGTCAGCACCGATCTCGAGCCCGACGATGCGTTCCATATCGTCGCCGCGAGCCGTGAGCATAATGACGGGCAGCTTCGACGTTTCGCGAAGATTGCGCAGAACATCGAAGCCATTCATCTTGGGCAGCATCACGTCGAGAATGGCGAGTTCGTAATCGCCTGACTTCGCTGCTTCAAGCCCCGATTGGCCGTCGTTGACAGATTCGACATCAAAGCCCTCGACCGTCAGGTATTCGCTGACTAGTTCGCACAGCTCTTCGTCGTCGTCGATGATGAGAACTTTTCCCATAACAAACGACATTCTACGCTAAAAATGCACGTCGGTGCGCGTGTTTTACATTTCTTTACACAATATCGCGATAGCAATACATTCGCACAGTGTTTTAGTTCGTTAAGCAGGTTGTCGGAACGAAAGCGACATATTTTACGGACTAATACGGAGCACATCATGAAAAAAGCGATAGTTGGAATAATAGGAGCAGCGATACTGACAGTTGGCGCGATCTTTGTCGTCGGTCAGCATAAGGTTAACAAGGGCGAGCATTTCGGAGGCAAAGGCCACCGCGGAATGATCGGCATGGCTCTCAAGGGCCTTGATCTGACCGACGAACAAAAGGCCAAGGTCAAAGAGATCATGGAAACGACCCGAACGTCGGTCGAGCCGCTTCGCGAGCAAATGAAGGCGAATCACATCAAGATCCGTGACCTAAGCACTGACGGTACATTCGACCAAGCCGCAGTTGAGGCATTGGCGAATGAGCAAGGCAGCATTACCGCGAAGCTGATCATCGAGAAAGAAAAAGCGAAGGCTCAGGTGTTTGCGATCCTGACCGATGAACAAAAAGCAAAAGCGGCTGAAATGCGAGCTAAGTTTGAAGAAAGGATGAGAGGTAAAAAGCATTTCGGAAAGGCACCAAGCGGAGCTGAATTTTGATCGCTCTATAACCGAAATTAGCGAAGGGGCTGCTCGTATGGGCGGCCCTTTTCAATCTCTTGGTTCATTTCGAATTGGAACACGACATTTTACTGAATTCGTGTAACGTCCACGTATGCAGTAACTTACGCCATTTCTCGTCAGCATACCGTTCCAAGCCGTTCCAGCATCGTTCCAACACCTCGTGGAACGCCCAAACGTCTGATTTCATTAGATTTACAGCTACACGCAGCCCGAAATTCGTCGATTTTTAAAAAAATGTAAGATTATGTCTTACAAGCTGTCAAAGACCAAGGACTGTATCGAGTATAGCACAGATGATTTATACTTGCAATAGTTGTTTTTAGCTCAGTCCCCGTGATCTAGACACGCGGTGACAACGTGCAAACGCTAAGTTCTCGCGTTCGATCAAACGATCTGACCACCGACAAATACGCTGATCACGTTCATTTCATCATCGACAAGAACAATATCAGCACGGTTTCCTGCCTTAATACTGCCGCGATCCTTGAGGCGTAGTAGCGTCGCAGGATTTGTCGAAGCCATGGCAGCGATCTCAGCGTGGCTGAACCCGAGTTCGTGCATCAACTTCACCTCGTCCGCCATTGTGCAGACCGACCCCGCGATGCTGCCGCGTTCGTTCTGCGTACGTCCTTTCACAACCGAGACCTTTTCGTCCCACAATTCAAACTCTCCGTCACCGAGACCTGTCGGGGCGACCGAATCGCTGATCAACGAAACGCTGTCGGTTCCGCGGCTTCGACACGCATGTAGTACCATCTCGGGGGCAACGTGAATGCCGTCGGCGATGATATCGAATGTAACGCCTTCGCGAGAGATGCCCCAGCCGGCGACGCCAATTTCGCGATGATGTATCGGTGTCATCGCATTGAAAAAGTGCGTGAGGTGCCGAGCGCCGGCGGCGAATGCACGTTCGAGAGTTTCAGTATCAGCCTTTGTGTGGCCGATCGAGACGACCCAGCCGTCGGCGACAAGCAGTTCAACCACGTCAATGCCGCCGTCGATCTCTGGAGCCAGCGTCGTCATATGAACGCCGTGATCTAGCTTCGGCAACTGCCCACCGTCCACTACCCACTGTCCACTGCGAAAGAACTTCGGCCGCAAGGCACCGCACATAGCCTCGCTCGCGAATACGCCTTCGTAATGCACACCGACGATCTGAGCGACCGGGAGTGCATCTTGCCGCCGCATCGCCTCATTGATCGCGTCAATGACTCGCTCATAAACGTCGTCACCATCCGGCACCAGCGTCGGCAGCCACGCTGTGACACCTTTAGTCGCCAAAAAAGCCGACACCTTCAACAGATCATCCACCGTCGCAGTATTCACATCAACACCAACGGCTCCGTGATTGTGAACATCGATAAAGCCTGGCAGTAACGTATACGAGCCGCAATCTATATTGACGGCATTGGTATCTGCGGATACAAAGCGTTCTATTCTTCCATTTCTCAATTCGAGTGAGTCGAAATTCACGTTGCCAAAAGTCGGAACTTTGAAATTTGTCAGATTCGTCGGTTTCATAAAGCAAATATTACCAAAGAAAAAGGCCTGCGTGTTTTCACCACGCAGGCCGCCACGAAGAGTCAATCTTTCATTAAAAGAAAAACTTCACCGCAAACTGCATTACTCGAGGATCACGATAGCTCGTGACCTGTCCGAATAACGAACTTCCGTTTCCACCTTGGGCAACGGGCTGAGTGGTTGCACTCCAGACGGTTGTATTGACAGCACGTGGATTGGTCCAGTTAAAGACGTTAAAGGCTTCGCCTCTTAACTGCATCCTGAACCGTTCGGTGAATCGCAGGTTCTTGGTCATCGTGAAGTCAACGCGTTTGGTCCCTGGGCCTTGGATCATACCGCGCGAGGCATTCCCAATGTTGGGTGGGTTGGGGTTGGTGTTATTAATTGGAACGATCTGGAAGCATGAGGTGTTAAACCACTGCTGCGGCGTTTGAGCTCCACCTTGATTCGGGTTGCACAACACATTTGCACGAGCAACTGTCAACGGTGGAGGAATCAATCCTAAGCCCGCCGGATCAAATCCTGAGACCGTCGGGGTAAGTCCAAGACCGGTTTGCAATGTGACGATGCCGGAAGCTTGCCATCCCCCGAGGAGTTTGCCTACAACACCTTTTTGCTTCGAGAAAAACGGCAATTCATAAATATAGTTGACCGTCATGATATGACGTCGGTCAAGAGCCGCTCGTCCATATTCTGATTGGATGTCATACGAGTTTTGCGGAGCAGCACTTCGGTCGTTAGGATTGTCAGTCAGATTCTTCGACCAAGTGTAAGCAAGGTTGATCTGCGAAGCGCCAGAGAATCGATGCAATCCCGAAACCTGCAAACTATGATAGTTCGAGTTGTATTTGGGCTGAATCATCGTGATTGACCGATAGCCTCGGTAAGGACGGATCTGGTCGAGTATCGCCTCTTCGGCAGACGAGAAAAAGGCCTGATTCGGAAGTTGGCATGCTACCGTTGGGGTTGTAGAAGCTCCGGTTGCACACAAACTGGATGCCGCTTGGCCCGGTCTCAACAGATTAAGCTCATAGCCTCCGATCAAATTTGTGCCCTTTGATCCGAAATATCCAACGGTTACAAGGGTTTTGCTAGTCAACTGACGCTGTACATCAAGTGACCAATGTTGCATGTAAGGCGTTTTCCATTTCGATTGAACCGCTCTGAGGTTACTAACGGTGTTGGTTGCCTGCACAGTACAATTAGTCGGGGCATTGCTGATGCTGATCCCGGTCACCGAGCAATTCTGCTGGAAAGGAGGGTTCTGAATGATAATGTTCAGGAACGTCGCGTTCAACACCTGCTCATGATAGATACCGTATCCCGTTCGAATAGCCGTCTTACCATCGCTAAACGGATCCCATGCCAAGCCAATACGTGGGGCAAAATCATTCTTTGGAACGTCAACGACAAACTTACCGTAAGGCGAAGCGGTCGGGGTACAGTTGGGGAAAGTGGCTGAGCCATTCGTGTTGATAATGAGACCGTTACAGAAATTCCCTGTTCCGGGCACCCTGTTCCCCGCGCCTGTAACGAGAGGTGCTTGGGCGAGATTCCAAGCGCTTTCGTCAAAATTGGTCAAACGACCATTCTTGTCGTACGGCGAACCGAAGAAGGAATACCTTACACCGGCGTATAACGTGACATTGGGTCGAATTTTCCATTCATCCTGTGCGAAGGCTTCAAAGGCCTTTTGGCGGAGATCGGCAGTATAGTCAAAGCTAGCCTGATTAAGCGTCGCGTTTGTACCAATCAAGAAGTTTGCCCACTGTTGCTGTGTGAGATTTCCACCTGTGGCAATGACATTTGCGTTCGATGCTCCCGGTACGCTAAATGCGCTGAACTGACCTTCGTTAAAGCCCGCAAGGTTGTTCTCATTCTTTCTATACTTTGAGTAAACAACACCAAACTTCGCAATATGATTTCCCGCAATCCAGGTCACGGTACCGGAAATATTGCTTTTCCATGAGAAGTTATCATACGGACCATAGCCGCCAAGGGCAGTGAAACCGTTTCCAGTGATCGATGGTACGCGATCACGGGTTACAGGGTACGGAAGCTGTGGGCGGATCGGAGTTCGATTTGAAGCAAGCAGGCCGATATTTTCACTCAGAATCGCACCGTAACCATAAGTGTAACGGCCCTCGATGATCAAACGAGGCGATAGAGTGTAGACGCCCTGCGCAGTATGTGTTCTACCGGGCGAATTAGAGGAGGTCGTTGAAACACCCGGTAATCCAGTCCCCGAAGAGAACAATGAATTTGCGTCGATAGTAGGTATCTTATCGCGCTGGTATCGATAGTTCATCGAGAACTTATCAGAAAAACTATGGTCGATCTTTATGATCTCCTGTCGGAATTCAGCTTCATTTCGGAAGCCTGCTACGAGGCCGTTAGTTCCCGAGTTTGGAAGCGGAAGATTGTTGTAGATAAAGTTAACGTACTGTTGCGAAACAGGATTGATATTTGTGAGCTGACCCGGAGCTGCAACTGTACCGGGAAGGGTTTGGGTGCAGGTCGTTCCTGTTGCCTGTAGGCAAATGGGGACAGTAAACTGTCCGTTTCGCTGCAATGCATTTGGTACCGTAGTTGTAAAGATCGGGTAGCGGATATCCTTTCGGAATTCTTGCGAAAAGAAGAAGAATGTCTTTTCCCAACGACCAAAATACTCATCGTCAGGATCTTTTTCACCAAACTTTAGGAAATAAACCGGGCCACTAATGTTCCAACCGTAGTTGTTATATCGAAATGGTTGCCGCCGAGCTTTACCATTCGAATCCCGACCGATGGTCGCGGGAACGACCGTAAGGCTGTTGATCGAAGGGGAGTTCGCATTGAACTCTTCATTTCTGACAAACTCGAACGCGCTACCTCTGAACTTGCTAGAACCGCTGCGGGTCACAACATTGATCTGTCCGCCGCCGCTTCGGCCGGATTCTGCAGGATAAAGCGACCTCAAAACCCTAAATTCGCCAATCGAATCAACGCTCGGGTAAGCCTGGATAGTAAGGTTAGAACCTCGGTCGGTTATATCAGCTCCGTCAACGGTAAAAGTGTTCTGACTAGATCTGGCTCCGTTGACCGATATCCCGATGATGTTGACTGCTCCTGTTTGAGGGTCCGTGGTTCCGACTGAAACGCTGTCGTTTAGGTCGTTAGAAACGCCAGGAGCAAGTGTTACGAGTTGCACCCAATTCCTGTTATTAAGCGATAGTTCACGAACCTGATCACCGTTGATCACTGTGGACGAAGTAGGTGTGCTGGCTTCGATCGCAACTACATCGGCTTCGACGGTGACTACTTCTGAAATATTACCGGCCTCTAAGACAAAATCGACCGAGCGACGAGCACCTACATCAAGTTTGACTTCGGTTCTTACCGCTTTTTTGAAGTTCGCTGCCTCGACGGCAATTGAATAGACGCTAACCGCTAAGTTAGGGGCTGAAAATACACCTTCGTCGTTAGTCGTCAAAGTTCGAACAACCAAGTTGTTCTTCGATGGGTCTGTGACTGTGACAGTCGCTCCTGCGACTGCGGCCCCATTACTGTCCTTCACCGTACCGACAATCGAGCCGGTGATCTCTTGAGCAAAGCTCATTCCGGCGAAGCATAGCGACAGCATTATTGCGAAAGCTGCCGAGTAGATATTTTTCCTAGTCATAACATTCCATCCCGCTTTTGTAGATTCTTGAGCTATCAAATCCATAAGGATAATTTACGTTTTTGAAGATTCATTCAAATTTTCGTTATCGAACTAAACGCGACCGATGCGTCCAAAACCGCAAAAGCCTTTTATCTAAACAATTTGTTACGAAAACGTGAATGCTATTGAGTTTTATAACTCTTAGCTACCTATTTGTAAAGCAAATATGGTGCCCTGCGGACGTTAAATCCGTCTTTTATTGGTCTTACCAATTTGTCGATATTTTCGGGCGACTCGCCAGTTTTCACGGCGTCGAGAATTTGTTGATTTACAAGCAATCGTGCGTAGCGATCGACCTGCCAATCGGTCGCGTAAAGTTTCCGCAGCGCCGTCGCGATCTCAATGCCCGTGGCGACCGAATCGAACGCGTCGCGGCTCGTAATAATGATGTTGATACCGCTACATTCTTCGTCTTTGAACACCGACGCATTCGGCTTGAACCTGATCGGCACAAACCTAACGCCCGCGATGTTTCGCCCATTCAAATAAGCCGCAAGGTTGCGTCCGTTCATCCAAGGAGCACCGACTACCTCAAATGGCGTGTCGGTGCCGCGGCCGACTGAGACATTAGTCGTCTCAAGCAAACCGATTCCGGGATAAAGCGTCGCCTGGGTAAGCGAACGCATATTTGGGCTTGGGTTTATCCAAGTCTGACCTGTTTCGTCGAACCACATCGAGCGCGACCAGCCGTCCATTTTTATCACTCTAAGATCAGCACCGATCTTTCGTTCGGCGTTCATCATCATTCCGAGTTCGCCGATCGTCAAACCGTAACGAACCGGCGTCGTGTGTGCGGCGATGAAGGAGAGTTTGTCTTCGTCAGCTAATGCACCTTCGACAGAATTGCCATTTATCGGGTTTGGACGGTCGAGCACAAAGACTGGCTTGCCCGCTTTTGCGGCTTCTTCCATCACGTTCTTGAGCGTCGCGGTGTAGGTGTAAAATCTCGCACCGATGTCCTGAATGTCATACACGAACGCATCGATCGTCGCCGTCTGCTCCGGCTTTGGCCGTCGCATGCCGTCTTTGTAAAGCGAATAGATCGGAAGCCCCGTTTTCTCGTCCTTGCTGTCGTCGATCTTCTCGATATCGAGCTCGCCGCGAATGCCGTGTTCGGGAGCGAACATCGCCGTTAGCTTTACGTTCTTAGCTTCGGCAAGAATGTCGATCGTCTGCTTTCCGGCGAGATTGCGTCCGGTGTGATTGGTGACAAGGCCGATCCTTAGGCCTTCGAGCTGTTTGAATCTGTCGCGTTCGAGAATGTCGATGCCGTTAAGAACGCCGCCGGAACGCAGGCTGCCAGCCTGCTGCCCCGCGACGAAAGAAGCAGGCAGGCTGCCTGCGTTCCGTAAGAACTTCGGCATTTGAGCCGCAACGCTCGTATTGTACTCGGCTTCGGCGGCTTTCCATTTTTCGATGGGCGTGTCTTCTATTGCTGAGGCAACTACGGTCGAGACTTTGGCTCGGAGCGGGCCGACGTCGCCTTTGCCGTCGGGATGGACACGATTTGATAGGAACACGACGAATGTCTGCGAGACTCTGTCGATCCAAAGCCCTGTGCCCGTAAATCCCGTGTGGCCGAACGAGCCAAGCGGAAACAGTTCGCCGCGATTGCCCGAGAACGAAGTATTAATATCCCACCCAAGCCCACGCGTCGCACCGTCTTCGCTCACAACATTCGGCGAAGTCATCTTCGCCAGAGTCTGCGGCGACATCACACGCTTGCCATCAAGAACACCGCCGTTTAAAAGCATCTGACAGTATCGAGCGAGATCGTCTGCCATCGAGAACAGCCCGGCGTGTCCGGCAATACCGTTCATACGATATGCGGTAGGATCGTGAACGACTCCTCTAAGGATCCTACTTCCGTCTTGTCCTTCATATACGCTACCGAGATAGCTCTGCTGACCCTTAACGTTTTCAGTTGGGGCGACGTTAAATCCCATTGGAGTAAAGATTCGCTTCGAAACCTTTCCGTCCTTCATGTTTTGCTCACTGTCGATGACAAAGAAGCCCGTAAAGCCTTCCTTTCCGACTCTCAATTTGCTAAACAGGTTGGTTTCGGCGAAATCTTCAAGGTTCTTTGTGCTGAGCCTCTGAACTATCTCGCCCAACACAATAAACCCAATATCCGAATAAACAAACTTCGTCCCCGGAGCGGCTCGGAGTTTTTCTTTTTTGAGGGCGGCGAGCATGCCTTCGCGGCCGGTCCATTTTTCGCCGAGGTCGAAATCGGGGCGATAGCCTGAGGTGTGCGTAAGCAGTTGCTGGATCGTGACGCGTTTGGCTTGCGGGTCGTCGATGTCGGGAATGTACATTCCGATCGTGTCGCTCAAACGCAGCTTGCCCTGCTCGACCATGATCATTATCGAAGTCGCCGTCGCCACAGGCTTTGTCAGGCTAGCGACATCAAAGATCGTATCGACCGTCATCGGCTCGACAGTTGGTACAAGCGACCGATTTCCAAACGCCTTGCGATAAACGATCTTCCCCTTATGCCCGACGAGCACGACCGCTCCCGGCAGCTTCTTGTCCTTAATAGCGTCATTCACCAGCCCATCGATCTGCGCGAGCTTCGCCGCATTCATCCCGACGGTTTGTGGTGCGGCGACAGGCAACCCCTGAGAAAAGGAATTAACCGCAGATAAACACAGATAGACACTGATAAGAAAAAAAAGGTAAAACTTCGACACTTTGAGATCTCCAAACATCACTGTACAAAAAGACGAACACAAAAACTCCTATCTGTGTTCATCCGCGTCCATCTGTGGTTAATTATTTCCGAGCTTTCAGTTCCTTCTCACGGGCAACAAAACTCTCCTTACACAACGCCACGAAATCGCGGGCGATCGGTGAGAAGTATCCGCCGCGTAGACGCGCGAGGCCGAGTTCCCAGTTGATCTCCGCTCCTTCGATCATCCACGAGACGAGGCGGCCTTCGCGGATCTCGTCGGCGATGGTCTTGGCTCCGGCGGTGCCGACGCCGAGGTTGTTTTCGACCATCTGATTGATGGCTTCCTGGCGCGACAGTTCCATCACGACGTTTGGGCGAACGTTCGCGGCGTTAAAGAAATCGTCAATCATCCGCCGAGTATTACCGCCGCGTTCGCCGAGGATGAGCTTCTCCCCGGCCAATGCCGCAGCCGAGATAAATTTCTCATTAGCATTAGGATGACTCGGATGTGCGATCGCCACGATCTCGTCGCTGAACAGAAGATCGGTAGTGATCGACGAATTATCAACCGGCAGCGACACGAACGCAATATCGATCTCGCCGTGCATGATCTTGTCCACAAGCGTCTGGCTCGTACCAGCACTGACCGAAAGATCGCCGTGCGGATATTTTGTACGCAAATTCTGCAATATCTTTGGCAATTGCTGCGAAGCGAATTCCGCTGACGCGCTACCGATACGCAAACGCCCATGCTCGGCACCCGCGACCTCAGCGATCTCGGCGAGAGCCGTGTCGTGTTCGCGAAGTATCTTTCGTGCTCGATTCAACAAATACTCACCAGCCTCGGTCATGATCACGCGACGCGGCGTTCGCGTGAATAGTTGCAGGCCAACTTCTTCTTCGAGTTGGCGTATCTGCATCGATATCGCCGCCTGCGTCACGTTAACGCGACGTGCACCTGCGGTAAACGTCTTGGCCTCAGCGATCGCCAGAAATGCTTTGAGCTGTCGGATCTCCATAACTTTTGCGATTAGATTATCTTATTGACTATATAAAATCCGTTAAATTTGATTATAAGTCAAGTTTTCGCAACGATGTAGTTGGAAATTAATCATCTAGCCGCTTATGGCAAAGGCAGAACAACGCCAAAATATTCTCGACTATCAGCTCTTTCTCGGAGTCGATGGCGGCGGCACGAAAACGAGCGTGGCGTTGCTCGACGGCAATAAGAATCTGATCGCCGAGGGCATGGGCGGCCCTTCGAACCCGCTCAGAGTCGGTGTAGAAACTGCCGTAGCCAATATCGCAACCGCCATCGACAAAGCCTGCGACGCTGGCGAAGTTTCACGCGGCGACATCGTCGCGGCAACGCTCGGTCTGGCCGGAACAAGACGAAAGGACATTCGCGAACGTATCCGAGAGAGTTTTGTATCGCGGTTTCGCATTCACAAGATCTCGGTTACGACCGACGCAGAGATCGCACTTTACGGCACGACTCTCGGCGAGGCAGGACTTGTGGTGATCGCCGGAACAGGCTCGGTCTGTCTCGGCACTAACAGCGAGGGCGTGACAGCGATGTCAGGAGGTTGGGGGCCGATCGCCGGTGACGAAGGCGGTGGTCGCGGCATTGCGGGCGAGGCTTTGCACGCAATTGCAAAGGCTTCGGACGGTCGCGGACCCACAACACTGCTGAGCGAGCGAGCCGCCGAGTATTTTCGTGCATCAAACGTTGATAACCTGATCGGGGCGATCTACGCACCGCAAATGGACAACAGCCGCATCGCCGGTTTTGCGAAATTTGTCGTCGAAACCGCCGCAGAAGGTGATAACATCGCGAGAGAAATAATCGCCGACGCAGGACGCGAACTCGGCAACGCCGCTGCCGCTGTCATCAAGAAACTCGGGCTCGAAAAAGCCGCGTTTCCCGTCGGCTGCGTCGGCAGCGTATTCAACGCCGGAGACCTGCTTACCGGCCCGATGAACAAGGCGATCCTGGCAGTCGCCCCAAATGCCCGACTAGCCAAACCCCAAATGCCGCCGTCACACGCCGCGGCGTTGATGGCGATGAGAAACGGTCAGAACCACCCGCGGTAGCGGATGGTTGTAGAGTTTGGCGAGATGTAGTTATGTTGAAATCGGCTCTTACATTCCTATGCCTAATCGTTATGTTTGGGGTTCTGAGCATCCCAAATGTGAATGCTCAACAAGCAGATGGACTTGTCTGGCAGCTAAGGCACTTTCAATTCGAGGAATTTACGTTAGAAGCTCCTTTTGGATTTGAAGACGAGGGTCAAAAGAAAGATGATTCGGATCGAAGGTATGTTGGAACGGTAAACGGCATTTATCTTTATGCATTTTCTGATTCGCCGACAAAGCAAAAACAGTTCAAGTTTGTTAGTGGTTTTACACGAGACGCTGGCAATTCATCGTTGGACGCTCCCGCAACGGCAGGCCAAGACGCACAGGTAGAATTTCTAGATAGATATGGATACTACAACAGAATCTGGGCAGTGCGAACACAGAACCGTATTTATACTTTCCAAACGGTTTCAACTTCTAAAGAAAACGGAATCGCAAATAAATTCCTTTCTGGAATAAAGTTTAGAGGCGTCGAAGCGAACATTTCTTACAAGTTAGTTAATGACAATAGTAGTCAAGAAAACGCCAATATTGAGGTTGGTACGAAAAATGAACAGCTGGCTTCAAATTCAAAGCCTACCAGCGGCAATGGAATCGGAGCGGGAAACGGACCGGGAGACGCTGCCGCCATTCCGAAATCTGTTGTTAAGTTTGTACCGGTAAAGATTTTAGATAAGCCAAGCCCGCCATATACCAATTATGCAAGGTTCTATAATCTCGAGGGTTCTGTTTTGCTCAGACTTACTTTGCTCGCAAATGGAGAGGTTGGATCAGTTACGCCAATCACTACCTTACCCTTCGGTCTGACTGAGTCGGCAGTTCAGGCCGCACGAAAAGTAAGGTTTGAGGCCTCTACACTAGATGGCATTCCAAGACCTGTCACGAAATCATTTCTTTATTCTTTTAGAATCTACTAATGCTACCAATCACCGAACAAGAGAACCCTGCCACCGCGAGCATTGACCGTGTCTCGACGCTGGAGGCTGTTCGGTTGATCAATGATGAGGACAAGTTGGTGGCGTTAGCGGTTGAGAAGGTTTTGCCGGAGATCGCTGAAGTGATCGACAATGTTGTTGAGAGATTGGATAGCGGCGGGCGGTTGTTTTATGTCGGGACGGGCACGAGTGGGCGGCTTGGGGTGTTGGATGCGAGTGAGATTCCGCCGACGTATGGCGTCAGTTACGACCTCGTCCAAGGCGTGATCGCTGGCGGCTATGACGCTCTTTACAAAGCCGTCGAAGCCAGCGAAGACAACCGCGAACAAGGTGCCGAAGACCTAAAACAACGCGGCGTCACCGCCAAAGACGCCGTCATCGGCCTCGCCGCCTCGGGCCGCACGCCTTACACGATCGGTGCTTTGGACTATGCACGAGAGCTTGGTTGTTTCACAGCCTGCATCACATGCGTGCCCGATTCGGCGATCACAAGTTCGGTTGATATCGCGATCGTTCCGGTCGTCGGCCCCGAGCCGATCACAGGTTCGACTCGTATGAAATCAGGCACGGCCCAGAAGCTGGTTCTGAACACGATCTCGACCGTGACAATGATCAAGCTCGGCTACGTTCACGGCAACCGCATGACCAACGTCCGCGCCGGAAACGAAAAACTAAGAGACAGAGCCGTGCGTATTTTCATGACCGAAACTGGTGTTGACGATCGCGAAGAGGCCGACGCATTGTTGACAGCTTCGAACTTCTCGGTTCGGGACGCGATAGCGAAATGGAGGCAGCGATGATAAGAATAAGCGTCTATTCGACACTCTTCCTAGCTGCTTTTTCGACGTCGTGCGGCTACATTTTCGGCTCTGGAGATTGCGGATACGAAGCGAGACTCAAGAAAGTCGAAGGTTCGAATAGCATCGAAATGCGCATCCATCAAGTGAGATCTGAAACGGTCGGCAGCGTTACGAGTTGCGGATATTCGTACGTTCATACGCGTGCAAAAGTCGAAGTCGCGGGTACGGAGATGCCTGAACGCACCGGCCAAAATCGTTTGACCGAAACCTACGTAAACAAAAGCGATACGGGCGGAGTCGATTACTTTTACGAGGCACCGTCAACATTCGATCCGCGTAGGGACGTTATTCGAATTCAGAACAAAGATGGATATAAATACGCCTCGCGCCCCGAAACCGTGAAGGAGTGGTCCGGGAAGTTTTTGACCGTAGCTCTTAAGTAAGCAAGTAAATGCAAACACTCGACCTCATCATCATTTTCGGCTATCTGATCGGCATTACGGCGTTTGGGATCTTGTTTTCGGGCAAGCAGGAGACGACGGCGGATTATTTTGTCGGTGGGCGAAATGTGCCTTGGTGGGCGATCGCTATGTCGATCGTGGCGACGGAGACGAGTACGATCACGTTCGTGTCGGTGCCTGGAATTGCGTTTGCGAAAGGCGGCAATTTTCAGTTCCTGCAACTCGTTTTCGGCTACATGCTCGGCCGCGTCGTCATCTCGCTGCTGTTCATTCCGATGTATTTCAAGGGCGAGCTGCAGACGGTCTATCAGCTGCTCGGCGAACGTTTTGGCGACAAAGTGAAAATGCTCGCATCGGCGTTGTTTGTCGTAATGCGAAATGTAGCGGACGGGGTTCGTTTGTTGCTCACGGCGATCGTTCTGGCGGCTGTATATCGCTCATTCAATCCTGCGGCTGATGCTTCGACGATCATTATTGGTTCGATCATTTTGCTTGGGGTTGTGATGATCGTGTTCACATTTTACGGCGGTATGGAGGCCGTGATCTGGGTCGAGGTCGTGCAGCTCGTGATCTACATCGGCGGTGCCATCGCGGCGGCGGTTGTGCTGATACAGAACATCGACGGTGGATTTTCGGGAGCAATGACGTTAGGCGATCAGTTCAATAAATTCAGTCTATTCGACTTCGGTTTTGACTTGAGCAAGACATACACATTCTGGGGCGGGCTGATCGGCGGTTGCTTCTTGACGATGTCAACGCATGGCACCGATCAGTATCTTGTGCAGCGATATTTGTGTACGAGCAAGCCTTCGTCAGCCGCGACGGCGTTGCTCTCGAGCGGAGCTGTTGTGCTGGCTCAGTTCATCGGATTCTTATTCATCGGCGTTCTGCTGTTCGCGTTTTACGCTCCGCACAATGCTGCTGAATATGCGCAGGCAGGCGTTCCAAATTCCGGCGTGGCTGCAACATTTCCATTTCTTAAGGGCGACCAAGTATTCCCCGATTTCATCACGCAGCATATGCCTGCGGGATTGGCCGGCTTGGTCGTTGCGGCGATATTTGCGGCGGCTTTGTCGTCGTCGCTTAACTCGATCGCAGCGACCGCGATCAATGATCTTTACAAGCCATTTCGGCCCGAAACGACCGACAAACAGCTTGTTCGTTACGCCGGAATTTTGACGGTGGTCGTAGGCATTATTCAGATCATCGTCGCGATCATTTTTATGCAGACCGGCGAATCTGCGTTGGGGTTGGCGTTGGCAACTGCTTCGCTTATCAATGGTCCGGTTCTCGGCGTGTTTCTTGTTGGCACGTTCATCAAACGAGTGACGCAGCAGGATGCGTTGTTCGGAATGATCGTCAGCATTATGCTAATGACATACATCATGCTCGCGACGAACAAAGTGATCGACGGCCCGAACATCGCGTGGCCGTGGTATGCGTTTATTGGTAGTCTCACGACGCTTGCGATGGCATCGTTTTCGAGTTTTGCGCGGCTGATCGCCGGGATAATTAGGCATCGTTTTTTCTAGAGTAATGATAATGAAGTACCTGTTTAGCATTGCATTTGTTTTCGTTCTGGTGGTTGGTCAATCAGCGACCGCGTTCGCACAGCCGTGTGCATCAGTCAAAGGCAAAGGCCTGTGGCCAGGCAAAAAGTCTTACGATTTCGCCGACAAATACGTCAAGAAAATGACGGTCGAAGAAAAGGTCGGCCAACTTGTCCACATTGGCATAAATGCGAAATTTGCCAATCAGGACAGCTTTTTCTACAAAGATCTACAGCGGCACATCGTCGATAACAAGCTCGGCGGCATCATCTTTTTTGGTGCTCCGATGTACGAGACGGCGATCTTAGGAAACCGAATGCAAGCGGCGGCAAAGACGCCTTTGCTGCTGTCGCTCGATGCTGAAACAGGCATTGGGATGCGGTTCGAAGACGCGACGAATTTTCCTTGGGCAATGGCAGTTGCCGCGACCGGCGAGCCTGAATTCTCACGCCGAATGGGAGCCATCACCGGCCGCGAAGCCCGTGCGATGGGCATTCGCCACATCTATGCTCCCGTGCTCGACGTCAATAATAATGCCGCGAATCCTGTTATCAACGTCCGCTCATTTAGCGAAGACCCGAACGATGTAGCGAAGTACGGTGTGCCGTTCGCACAGGGCGTTCAGAGCCAATGCGTGATCGCAACGGCGAAGCATTTCCCAGGCCACGGCGACACGAACGTCGATTCGCATCGCGGCCTGCCGATCATCGATCTGCCGAAAACTCGCCTTGACGAAGTCGAACTAGTGCCGTTCAAAAAATCGGTCGAAGGCGGCATTGGTTCGATCATGATCGCCCACATCGCTTTGCCGCAGATCGACGGCGAAGAGATCCAGCCGCTCAAGAATTACGAAGGCGGCGACGCCGAGGCAGGTGCCGAGATCGTCAAAGAGAAAGCGACAATTCCTGCGACCTTGTCCGAAAAGGTACAGACCGGAATTCTGCGAAATGAGATGAAATTTGACGGCCTGATCGTTTCAGATGCAATGTCGATGAGCGGCCTGACGTTATATTTCAATCAGGAAGAAGCCGGCGTTCGAGCGTTTCTCGCAGGAACCGACATCCTCGAAAAGCCGACCGATCCCGACCCGATGCTCAAAGGCTTGCTTGCCGCCGTCAAAAGCGGCCGCATCCCGATAGCAAAGCTCGATGCTTCGGTGAGGAGGCAGATCGCGTGGAAACACGAGCTAGGATTGTTCGATAATCGAATGGCAAATATCGACGCAATGGATCGTGTGATCTCAGGCTCAGACTCGACGAAACTGACCGACGAGATCGCGACGAAAGCGATAACACTCGTTCGCAGCGAGAATGCATTGCCTGTCGATCGCTCGAAAAAGATAGCGGTTTTGGGCGTGTCAAATGGTTTTGATGGCGGTTCAATAATGAGCCCACTCGCATCGTCGTTACGAGCGGGCGGACTCAAGTTCTCGCAGGCATATCTGCAAGAAAACTCCGGAGCCGCAATGGCCGCCGCCGCTCGAAAGACAGTCACCGAATCTGACATCGTCATCGTCGGCATGTACGGCCGCGTTCGCTCAGGTGCGCGTAACAGCGTAGGCATCCCCGAAAACGGCGCCGCCATCGTCCGCGAAGCCCTGGCCGCCGGCAAAACCGTCATCGGTATTTCGTTCGGAAATCCCTACATTCTTGGCTCGTTCCCCGAAATGAAAACATACCTCGTCGCGTACGGCGACATGTCGAGTTTGCAACGTGCAACGGCGAGGGTTTTGCTCGGGCAACAGCAAGTCACTGGAAGATTGCCGATATCTCTGCCGGGGTTGTATCCGCGTGGAACTGGCATGAGTGTGGCGTTTGCTAAGCCGGTTTCACTTCCGCGACCTGCGTATCCAGCAATTGCTCGAGCCGTTCGAGCCAAAGGCGAGATTTTGATTCAGGCAAAAATAGACAACGATGGACGCGTAGTTGACTCGTTCGTTGTTTCGGGAAATATTCCGATTCTGAAAGAGGCGGCACTTAAGGCCTCGCTTCAAGCTAGATTCGCAATCAGTCAGGAAATAGAAAGTAGAGTCGTTTTTTTGAAGTATCGATTTGTAGGCTCCGATGTTCGAGATGAACCATGTTGTGCTGGGTATCCCTATATTATATCCATTGTCATGGAGCAACTTGAGCATTCGAAGTAAGGATCATAAGTTGCCACTAGCTTTAGCTAGTGGTATTCGATCTAATTTTGACATGGCTTTAACCGAAGAGCTTGTTTGGGCTAAAGCTCGATATTATTTTGAGCCGTTTCCCACTAGCTAAAGCTAGTGGCAACTCATCTATGACTTCAAACTGGCAGGTCGAGAATTTTCTCGAAGTTCTAGATAATAAATTCCACATTGACGGCATTGATTCCGTCGATCTCGCCCGCGAACAAGGCACGCCTTTGTTCGTCGTTAGCGAATCGCGCTTGAGGCATAATATTGATCGTTTGCTGAGGATAGGAGATGTGATCGACCGTCCGCTCAAGGTCTGCTACGCGGCGAAGGCGATGTCGACGATGGGCGTTTTGCGTGCTGTTCGCGAAGCGGGCATCGATATTGAGGTGAATTCGGGCGGCGAGTTGTGGAAAGCGTTGAAGGCTGGCTTTCGCGGTGATCAGATAAACTTTAACGGCAATAGCAAAGAGGTTTGGGAACTCGAGTTGGCGATCGAGAATGGCATCTACGCTATTCAGGTCGATTCGCTATACGAGCTATCGCTGATCGCCGAAACCGCCGAACGCCTCGGCAAGCGAGCAAACGTCAGCCTGCGGCTCGTGCCTGAGATCGAATCGCACACACATTCAGGACTGCAAACGGCGTTGCTCACCTCAAAATTCGGGATGATGCCCGACGAGGCTTGCGCGGCTTTTCGCCAGTACAAAGATTCGCCGCACGTCGCGATGAACGGCATTCATCTGCACGTCGGTTCGCAAAATCCCGATCCGCAGGTTTACACCGACGCGTTTCTATCGCTTTTCGAGAGCCTCAAACTTCTTCAAAAAGAAACCGGCACCAAGCTCCAACACATCAACGTCGGCGGCGGCTTTCCGGTCAACTATTTAGGCAGGGGTTCCGGTTCGGAACCCTGGCACGCTTTTTGTGCCAGAAACCCAGGCGGTAGCGAAGGTGCCCCACCTCCAGAGCCGCCGGAACAAGGAATGATGACGGCCGAACAGATCGACTTGCTCTCATCAGACTTCGAGCCAGCCGACGCACTTCAAACCGCTTGGGACGCCGTAAAGGATTCCGCCGCCGGAACCAACTTGCTCGACGACCTAACGATCCTGATCGAGCCCGGCCGCAGCATCATCGCTGACACCACCGTTTGCCTGACATCCGTTCGAAATACGAAAAGCAGGCCGACGAATGCAAAACTGAAAACTGAGAACGGAGAACATGAAAGTTCAGACCGCCAAGGTTCTCAGTCATCAGTTCTCACTTCTCAGTTCGACAATTGGTTGTTGACCGACGCCGGTTTCAACATTCTGCTGTCGATGGAAACCTACAAATGGTACTACCATCTGATATCAGCCGAACGGCCCAATGAGCCGCACGAAACGCCGTACAAGGTCGCCGGGCCGCTATGCGACGGCGGCGATGTGTACTTTGATATTGAGGGACAGAATCGTTTGCCGGATCATCGTCTATTGCCGGAAAACGTCCAGCCCGGCGAGGTCCTGGCATTGCTCAATTGCGGTGCTTATTCGCTCGCTCAAGCTTCGCAATACAACGGCCGATTCCTGCCGCCGGTCGTCTTAATACGCGAAAACGGCGAACCAGAATTGATCCGCCGTCGTGACACATTCGAAGACCTGATCGCAAGCGACCTCTAGCTCGTAAGGAGTCGGTATATCCCGCTCGTTTCTGCCTCGCCTAATTCGTAGCCATTCTCAGAATAGATCGGAGCGATCGCCGCGACCTGAGTCGAACGGGAGCTTTCATCGCGGATCTCAGAAATGAGTTTCAGATTAGAAACAGTGGCTTCGCGAGCCTTTGCTTCCTGGCCGAGCAAGGCGAACCGATAGGCCGCACCATTGAGAAGTTCGGAACGAAGCACATGTTGCGGAATTTCAACGATATGGGAAACTGCTTCGTCGATGAGAGCAATTGCATCGTCGCTTAGCTCTTTGTCTCGCTTAACATCACTCATCGCAAGCAGAGCACCTACACGCCCCGATGTTTCCTCGAAAACGTCGAGCACTTCGCGGGCAAGTTGATCTTCGTTTTGCAACACCAAAACCTGTGCGATCTGCGAGATTGCCGCTGCCTTTTCGTTTGGATCGGTAACTTCAGCGGCAGCTTCGAGGCCAAGTTCGTGCTTGCCAAAACCGGCGAATTGAGCCGCAATGGCAGCCATGAGCGCATTCTTCGCTCGCGTGTCGCGAGTCTCGATGTCGCGCTGAGACTTCAATATTTCAAACGCTTCGTCGAGGTCTTCGATCGCCGTCTGTTTCTCCTCCTTCTTCCAGGATTCACGGGCAAATCCGACCAGAGACGAAGCCATTTGCGTTTTGTCGCGGATCTCATCCAGAGCCTTTTCAGCGAGGTCTTGGCTGTTGGAATGTAAGAATCCAAGAGCGCAATTCGAGAAAAAGAAGTCACGGTGTATGTTGTCGAGCTCTTTGGTCTGCTGAAACGCGAGATCAAACGCCTTGATGGCGAGATCGTTTCGCTTGGCGTTGACGAAACTGTTTCCGATGTCGCAAAGGTAGCGAATTCGCTCTTCATCATGCTCGATCATTTCGGCATAACCAAGCGAAGCTTCGAGACAACGAACAGCACCTGCTGTATCACCGCTTTCGCTTTGAATTTCGGCTATGGCCCGCAAAGCTCCAACTTGGGATGGCGCAAAACCGATCCCATCTACGATCGCAATAGCTCCGTCGAGATCGGTAGTAGCCTTGTTAATTGCGATAGCTGCCTCAACATTATCGGTCAGATCGAGTTGGCCGCCGATCTCCGTCGCGGCTTCATATTGTCCTTTCTCCGCCTTTACAACCGCAATGCGTTCGATCGTATGTTCGCGAAGAGCATTCTCTTCGATCGCATCGGCCAGCTGCATCGCATATTCATCGTCGTCGAGCCGGGCACATTTTTCGGATACCATCGAAAGCAACTTATCACGTGAGAACGGGTCCTCAACGCCATTCGCCAACTCCGCCGCGAGATCGACCTCGCCGCGTTCGAGATATGCGGGGACAACTGAGGCCATCGATCCAGCCCGACCGTCGGCGCTCGAAATACGTTCGCCAATATAGGCCGCCGCCGCGAGGAGGTCGCCGGTTGCGGCGTCTCGTGAAATGAAAACTTCGCTCATAATGTCAGAACCGCCTGCGTCAGCGGGCGGCATTCAACTGAGTTGATCCAAACCGCATGTGATCTGTTGCACGATGCGATTGAAACCAGCGATGAAAAACATGAAATTCGGAAGCCGTCCACTAACGCAGGCGGTTCCGACTAGAATATTCGTCTTATCGATTCCGGCATCCAGTCACGCAGGTCTTTTGCGACCGCACGTGCACCTGCATTCCTCAGTTCATCGGCTGAAACCGTATTTGTAACGCCCAGCGCCTGAAGATCGGCTCCGATCGCGGCCTTTACGCCCGGTGGTGTGTCTTCGATAACGAGGCAATCTTCGTGCACCATCGGAAGATGGCCTTGAGCGATGCGAACGGCGTCGATCTCGCGGAAACCGATTCGGAAACACTCAGGATCTGGCTTGCAGTTAACGACATGCTCACTGCTGACGATGGTCGAAAAATGTTTTGCCATGCCGCTCATCTCCAGCACATGATCGATCTCGCGACGAGTCGCCATGCTGACAATTCCGAGAGCGAATTCCCGTGAGCATTTCTCGACAAAGTTCTCAATGCCCTCAAACAAAGGCAGCTTCGAGGTCACGCTCTCTTTCCACTTCGCAAACTTAGCATCAACTATCTCGTCGGTCTTACCGTTCGGTTCAGGCAAACCCTTTACCTTGAAAGCGTTACGAACGAACGTATGGTCGTCCATACCAAGCGAGGCAAGATAATCTTCCTCGGACAGGTCGATGCCGTGCTCTTTCAGCACCTCTTGATAAGCCCGCATCTGCACCGGCTCGTCGTCGATGATCACACCGTTAAAATCAAATAAAATTGCTTTGATCATAAGTAACTCTCGTCAAACATATTCCCGCGGCCAAGAATGCCTTTCGGGTCGAACGCACGTTTAACGTCCGCCATCTCATTCAAATATCGCTCGCCCATCATTGCGTGCAGGTATTTTCGCTTTAGCTTGCCAATGCCGTGTTCGGCCGAAACACAGCCACCAAGCATGATAGCTTGGGCAACGCAGCGGCCATAAATGTGTCGAGCCTTCTCAGCCTCTGCGTCATCTTTCGGCAATAGATTCGCGTGTAAGTGACAATCGCCCATGTGGCCAAAGATCACGTAGTCGATGCCGCTAGCATCGAGAATTTCCTTGTAAAACTTGAGGAAAGAAGCAAAATTCGCATCCGGAACAGCCATGTCGGTTCCGATCTTTCTCTGCCTATTTCGAACGACACGCTCATTCACCGAAACCGGCAGCGCGTGTCGGAATGCACGCATCTTTTCACGGTCTTGATCGTTCGTCGTAAACCAAGAAGCATCAACGGCGGCGTTATGCTTTTCCAGCAATTCGTTCCACTTGGTCAACAGATCGTCTTCGTTCTCAGCGCTCGTTTCTTGCTCGAAAAAGATCGCCCCAGCCATTTTTTCCGGCGTCTCGGGAAACTTCTCAGATATAAATTTCAGAGCATTGGCGTCGAAATATTCGATAAGTGACGCTCCGAATGGATCTGACATTTCAGATGTGAAATTCGATATCGAATGGTGCTTGGCCTCAGACACAAAAGCCAGCAGATCAACCTCATTCTCAAAGAACACAATGCCGCTGAAAAAACTATCGGACTTTTCAACTAGCCGTAGCTCGACCTCGGTTACTACACCAAGCGTACCTTCGCTTCCAATAAATAGATCTATCGCATCGAATGGCCGCGAGTTATATAGTCCGCTCACGTTCTTTCGAACATCAGGCGGGTCATATGTCGGTAGTTTGAACTCAACACTTCGACCACCTTCAGTAGTGACCGACAACGTGTCACCGTCGCCAACGAACTGTCCCCGACGAATGTCTAGGAAATCGCCGTCAACCAACACAACCCGAAGCCGCTCTACAAAATCACGCGTCGCTCCATATTTGAAGCTCCGTGCACCGGACGCATTCGTCGCGACCGTCCCTCCGACCTGGCAGCTCCATTCCGTCGGGTCCGGCGGATAGAAAAGCTCCTCGGCCTCGACCGCCTTTTGAAGATCCGCAAGAATCACGCCGGTTCCGACCGTCGCGGTTCGAGCTTCTTTGTTGATATTTATTGTATTGAGACGTTCAAGAGATATGACCGTTCCGCCGAACGGAACAGCACCGCCGACAGTTCCGGTTCTGGCACCTGAGATCGTGACTTGTTCACCGTCTTCGTTCGCGTCGCGCAGGATCGACGTGATCTCCTCCGCCGATTCAGGTATCAACAACCGCGAAGCATGCCCACCGGGCATATTGCTCGCGTCTGTAAGATAGTTCTGTATATCCTCTAGCTGCGTCTTTACCTGCACAGAAACAGTTTAACCGAATCAGGCTTGCGGATGAAAATCAAACAAGAAAAAGGCGGAAGCGAGGGTCTCGCTTCCGCCTTTGTTGTGGTTATGAT
>JAEUQI010000052.1 GCA_016789145.1 Blastocatellia bacterium
GTTATTTTCTGTTAAACATAAATGGCTCATCTCAGCCTCGTAAAACCGCTCGCACAGCTTCGTGACGAGCAGCAATTTGTTGACGAAGTCGTACTGGACGCCGCCGGCGTCACATTTGCGCGCGGCAGCGTCGCCGAACTGTCGGGCGAGGCAAGCTGCGGAAAAACGAGCGTGACCCTTGCCCTACTCGCCCAATTAACGGCAAATGGCGAGGTCTGCGCGGTGGTCGATTCATGCGATTCGCTCGATGTTGTATCAGCGAAAAAGTCGGGCGTGGTGCTCGATAATTTGCTTTGGGTTCGCTGCGGCGGACGGCTCGAGGAGGCATTCTTAGCTGCCGATATGCTCGTGCAGGCAAAAGGCTTCGGTGCCGTGTGGCTCAATCTTAACGGACTTTCCGAGAGCAAACTGCGGCAGGTTCCGCGTACATATTGGTTCCGCTACCGCACACGCATCAAGGAAACCCCAACGATCTTCGTCGTCACATCGGCAGTTCCGGTCGCAGGCTCGGCATCGCAGCGGCCGCTCGGGTTTACACGCGAAAACAGCTTCTGGACAGGCAACGGCAGCTTCAAACTCCTGAGCGGCTTTAACCTAAAGATCCAGCCGAACCGCAACCACTACGAACCACCCAGCCGCACTCGCTCGGCTGCCGAATACGTTGATGCCTGAGTTATATGCATGCATTATTTCATCTGCGAAGGGCGACATTTTGGCGGCGGTCGCAGGGCAATTTGCGCATGCGATCGAGGTGTTGGACGACGGAGTTGTGTTTGATGTCAGCGGGCTTGAGCGGCTGATCGGGACGCGGCAGGACGTTGCGGCCAAGATACTTGGCGAGCTTGAGCGGCGGAATATCGATGGCAGCGTTGCCGTTACGGACACGGCTGATGCGGCCATTTTGCTAGCTCGCGAAGGCGATGGACGCGGGCGGGCGATACAGGACGCGGGCTTATTTGCCAAGCTACCGCTCGCGTCGCTTGAGCTTGATGCGGACACGCTTGGCGTGTTTCATGACCTCGGGATAACGACGGTCGAGCATCTGCACGCCGTTCCACGTGACGAATTGAAGGCACGCTACGGACGCGAATTCGACATTGTGATCAAACGCATCGAGCAGCGTGCCGGGCGTCTGCTGACGCCGAATGTGGCCGAGACCGACGTGTCTTGGTCGTACGAACTCGACCAGCACGTCGAAGATTTTGAGCAGTTGATCTTTGTCATAAATCACGGCCTCGGCACGTTGCTGACGAGCCTAGCGCACCTTGCAAAGAGCACCGAGCACCTCGATATCGAAATGCGGTTGGCGAACGGACGCAGTTGTAAATACGAGATAAAAACGTCATTCCCGACGCTCGACCGCTCGTTTTGGCTCAAGCTGATCGACCTGCGAGTTTCGCTGAATGCACCCGAAGCGGCGATCGCGGCCGTTCGTTTGACGACGCATTTTACACGGCCGCGGCCTGATCAACGTGGCCTCTACGCCGTCTCGCGGCCCGAGCCTGAGAGTTTGTTGTTGACTGCGAATAAGCTGAAAAAGCTCGTCGGTGAGAAGAACGTCGGCGTGCCTCTAGTCGTCAATCAACGCATCGCCGAGCCGTTCACGCTCGACGCCGAGCGGCTGCCGACCGGCGTCGAAGGCACGTTCACAAAGCGTTCGCCGGTGATCGCGTTCAACTATTTTCGACCGCCACAACGTGCCGATGTTGTGATCGAGAACCGCCGCATCGTGTCGATCAGAACGCGTGAGTTCGGCGGCGAAGTTGTGAATTCAAGCGGCGTCTGGCGGACGAGTTCACGTTGGTGGGAACGCCCTTGGGCCGTCCAGGAATGGGACGTCGAGGTCCACGGCCACGGCGTCTATCGCCTCAGCAAACGAGGCGGTGATTGGTTTGTCGTTGGCGAGTACGACTGATCATTGCGGCTTTGCCGCTTCGCAGTGCGGTCAGGCTCGCCTGACCGTGAACGTGGCAAACCATCTCCCTGCTTCGACACCGCGTGCACGCGGTGTCGAAGCGGGATCTTTGGGGGCACGTCTACGGCGGGGCAAGCCCCGCCGCACTGCAACATGGCAAAGCCATAAGAAAATGTCTTTTGTTGAATTACACACACGTTCCGCGTTCAGCTTTCTCGCTTCGGGGTCGCAGCCTGAGCGATTGGCGGAGCGTGCTTCGGAATTGGGCATTGGGACGGCGGCTTTGATAGATCGCGACACGGTTGCGGGAGCCGTACGGTTTCATTTTGAGGCAAAGGAACGCGGTGTTCGGCCGATCATCGGAGCCGAGATCACGATGGACGATGGTAGTCTGCTGCCGCTCGTTCCTGTTAACCTCGCGGGCTATCAGAACCTGTCAAAACTAATAACAACCGTAAAACTTCGCCATAAAAAGGGCGAGCATTTCGCCACTCGACGGGACATCGAGGAACATTCGTCAGGCCTGTTGTGCTTCACCGGCGGCAGCGACGGATTGATGCACGCGGCGGTAAAGCGCGGCTCGGGACTCGCCGATCTGGCGTGGCTTAACTATGTTTTTGAGCGCCGTTTGTACGTCGAACTACAGCGTCATCACCTGCGGCACGAAGAATTTATTAACCAGCAACTACTCGGCTACGCACACAAACTGCGGCTGCCGATGTTTGCCTCGAACGGCGTTTATTACGCTGACGAACACGACCGCGAACTGTTCGATGTGTTCACTTGCATCAAAAATCACACAACCATCTACGACGCCGGACGCTTGCTGAGTGAAAACAGCGAACGGCACCTCAAGACCGAGCAGCAGATGCGGCGGCTGTTCGCTGATATGCCGGAAGTCGTTGATATCACACAAGATATCGCCGCACGTATCGATTTTTCGATAGACGAACTCGCCTATACGTTCCCCGATTATCCTGTGCCCGCGGGCGAGACGATGGACAGCCTGCTGCGGAAAATGGCGACCGAACGCTCGGTTGAGCGCTATCGTCATACTCCGTGGCCGCTGCGTTCGCAGGTTCAGGGGCGGCTTGAGAAAGAGTTTCGTGTGATCGAGCAAAAGAAGCTCGCGGGCTATTTTCTCGTCGTCAACGACATCTCAGATTACTGCCGCGAGAACAAGATCCTCTCGCAAGGTCGCGGCTCGGCGGCGAACTCCGTCGTCTGCTACGCGCTCGGCATCACGGCGGTCGAGCCGATCGCGAACAAGCTGCTGTTCGAGCGTTTTCTCTCGGCAGGCTACGAACGCTATCCCGACATCGACCTCGATCTGCCGTCAGGCGACGACCGCGAACGTGTGATCCAACACGTCTATAAAAAATACGGCGAGCGAAGCGCAGGCATGACCGCGAACGTCATCTGCTATCGCGGAAAATCGGCCGTCCGCGAGGTCGGCAAGACGTTCGGCTTTGGAATCGAGGTTCTGGGACGCCTGTCGAAACTAAATTCGTACTACGAAACGTTTAAGGGCAAAGAACTAGAAGCTCGTCTGAAAGAAAATGGATTCGACCCGACCACGGATCTTCGCCTACGCAAATTTGGCGAGATGTATCACCGCATTCTGACGTTCCCGCGGCATCTCGGCCAGCATTCGGGCGGCATGGTCGTGTCGCTCGACAGGCTCGATGGCGTGACGCCGCTTGAGCCAGCGTCGATGCCCGGCCGCAATATCATTCAGTGGGACAAGGACGATTGCGAGGCGTTGAAGATAGTAAAGGTCGATCTGTTGGGTCTGGGAATGATGGCTGTTCTGCGCGACACGATCGAGCTAATTCGCACGCATCACGGCGAAGAAATGGGGCTTTACAAGATCCCGCACGACGACCCGAAGGTTTATGAGACGCTGCAGGTCGCTGACACTGTCGGTATGTTTCAAGTCGAAAGCCGTGCTCAGATCGCATTCTTGCCGAAATCAAAACCGAAGAATTTTTACGATATCGTCGTTCAGGTCGCCATCATTCGCCCCGGCCCGATCGTCGGCAATATGCTCAGTTCGTACATCAAACGGCGGCAAGGTTTGGAAGAAGTCGATTACATGCATCCGATGCTCGAACCGACGCTGAAACGTACGATGGGCGTGCCGTTGTTTCAGGAGCAACTGCTCAAGATCGCGATGGACGTCGCAAATTTTTCCGGTAGCGAAGCCGAGGAATTGCGTCGGGCAATGGGCTTCAAGCGGCCCGACCGTAAGCTCGAGCGCATCAGTACCAACCTGCGAAGCGGCATGACCAAAAATGGCATTCCGCCCGACATTCAGGAAAAGATCGTGAATTACGTAAAGGCGTTCGCGAACTACGGCTTTCCCGAATCACACGCTTACAGTTTCGGCCTGCTCGCCTATGCGTCGGCTTATTTTATCGTGCATTACCGCGCGTGTTTTATGGCGGCGATGTTCAATAACTATCCGCTCGGTTTCTATTCCGCAGCGACGCTGGTCAAAGACGCCCAGCGTCACGGTCTGCATTTCCGGCATCTCGACATCAATCGATCGCAGTATGATTTCACGGTCGAGGAAGCCAATGGTGAATTTGAGGTGCAAGTTGGATTGAGATTTGTTCGCGGTTTGAGAGAAGAAATTGGGAGGAAAATAGTAGAAGTAAGAGAGCAGGCTGGCAGCCTGCGTTCCATCGCCGACCTGATCGACCGCGTGCCTGAGATCAACAAACGTGAGATACGAGCCCTGAGCCTCGCCGGTGCTCTGAATTTCGACAACACCGTCCACCGCCGCGAAGCCCTATGGCAAAGTGAACTAGAGACGCAACCGGCAGGAAGCCTGTTCGACGGAGTGCGGACACTCCTGTCCGCAACGGGCGACGCTTCGTCGACCGTGAATGTGATTGGAAGTAGTTTCGCCGGAGGAACCGGCGATGCGGACAAGAGTGTCCGCACTCCATTCGACCGTATGGAAGGCCTCGCTCTTGTCGATGCCGATCTGCGGAAAACGGGCATCTCGATCGGCAAGCATCCGCTCGCGTTCTTGCGTGAAGAATTAACGGCTCGCGGCGTCATCACCGCACACGACGCACGCTATTTACGTCCCGGTCAGATCGCTTATCTCGCCGGTGCCGTGATCGTTCGCCAGCGTCCGATGACGGCGAAGAACGTTGTTTTCATCACACTCGAAGACGAAACCGGCCACTCGAATTTCGTCGTAATGCCCGACAAATTCGAGGATTATCGCTCCGTCATCAACGGCAACGATTACCTCATAATCAAAGGAATCTTCGAAGAACGCGGCATGCTAAAAGCCGTCCATTTCGAGAACCTAGCGGACCTCGAAACTACGGTTGTGTCACATAACTTTAGATAGAAAAGCTAGCATGTTAGTTCTTCTTCATCTCAGCGATGGCCCCGCGAAAGGTCTCACTTTTTACCAAAGATCGGAAAGAATCATCCGTCATCGGATCCGGCAATGATTCGCCATCGAGCATATTTGCCTTGTATTTGAAAGCAGATCTCAAATACTTGATAGCACCGGCCTCATCAGATTCCTCACCGTAAGTGTTCGCCATTATGTAATAGAACATCGGATACTCAGGTTCTTTTGAAATACCATATTCCAAGGTCGCTCTTGAATTCTTGAGGTCACCAGAGATCCCATACGACATCGCGAGATTGTCGATAAGTACAAACCAAAGGTTCTTCTCAAGCTTACGATCCTGCTTTTCGAGATCGAGGGCCTTCTGAAAAGGACCTATAGCTTTCTGATAACGACCCGCAGCAAAAGCCTCAGAACCCTCGCGCATATACTCGAACGACGACTTCTCCGCCTTGGGAGGCGCCGGTGTCGGACTCGGCACATTAGTAGACTGCGCTTTCGCACAGTTGACGAACAAAAACGATATGACCAAAAGGAAAATAGGTGAAAGAGTTTTCATAGTTGCGAAGGCTCCTCTAAAAAAGTACAAAGACACAGACATCTCACGCAGCCTGCCCATTCGCGATCAGTGTCGGGTATTTACCCGTCCAGCAGGCAGAGCACGTCGTCGAACTATCGAGGCCAATGGCGTCGAGCATGCCTTCGAGTGAGAGATAGCCGAGGCTGTCGGCACCGATGTACTCGCAGGTTTCTTCGACCGTCATGCGTGAAGCGATGAGGTCTTGGCGGTGTGGCGTATCGACGCCGTAATAGCAGGAATGAGCGGTCGGCGGGCATGAGATACGCATATGCACCTCTTTCGCACCTGCTTCGCGGACCATTTCGACGATCTTTTTCGAGGTCGTACCGCGAACGATCGAATCATCGACTAAAATGATGCGATTACCGTTGATAAGGTCTTTGATCGGATTGAGTTTAAGGCGAACTCCGAACGACCGGATCGATTGCGTCGGTTCAATGAACGTACGGCCGACGTAATGATTTCGTATGATCGCTTGCCGAAAATTGATGCCCGACCAGCGAGCATAACCGATCGCCGCAGCAACTCCGCTGTCCGGAACTGGCACGACGAGGTCAGCTTCGATGGGATGCTCCTCGGCAAGACGCTTTCCCATTTTGTGGCGAGATTCGTTGACCGAACGCCCAAAAACGATCGAATCAGGACGCGAAAAATAGACATGTTCAAACGTGCAAACCGCGGCCTGTTTCTTCTCGAACGGAAACGACGAATGCACGCCGTTCTCATCGATCACAAGCATCTCGCCAGGAGCGATCTCGCGTTCGTACGTCGCATCCATCAGATCGAACGCACACGTCTCGCTGGCCACACACCAAGCGTCCTGTATCTTGCCAAGCGATAGCGGACGAAATCCTCGAGGATCGCGAACGGCGATCAATGCCTTTGGAGTCAGGAATAACAGCGAAAACGCACCTTCGGTGTCAGCGAGAACTTTCTCAATCGCTTCGACAGGTGAATTTGCCTGAGTTTTTGCGATTCCGTGTAGGATGGTTTCGGTGTCGGATGTTGAGGAGAATATAGCGCCGTCGCGTTCGAGAATCTCGCGGCGAGCGTCAGCGAATGGCAGATTTCCATTATGACAAACAGCGATCAGGCCGTGCTGGCATTTGACTCGAAACGGCTGGACTTCCTTGATCGTGTTCTTGCCGGCGGTCGAATATCGCGTGTGTCCAATTGCCGCAGTGCCAGGCAATTTTCGCACGACATCAGGATTCAAGACATCAGTAACGAGCCCAATTCCGCGTTGCTGAATAAGATCGTCACCATCGGCCGACACAATGCCGCACGCCTCTTGCCCACGATGCTGCAACGCAAACAGCCCTAGCTGCGTCAGCGTCGAAGCCTCTGAATGGCCGAAAATTCCAAAAATGCCGCACTCTTCGTGCAATTTGTCGAGAGCGAACTCCATCTCTTTTTTATTCTGCCACAACTCGGCCATTTGCATCGAGAAGAGACACCGCTTTCTCTACTTCCTGCCACGAATTCACGTTTAGGAATTCATTCTTATGCGTCCCACATTCCTCGAACGCGACAAATTTAGTGCGGACACTATCCGACATCGACAACAACGCCGGAGTTTCACCGCTACTAAGTATCGAGTCAGCTAATTTTCTACATACTGTTGTTCGATAAAACGCACACAATGGCTGAGGTCTTCCATCCGGCTGTCTCGGGATTACTGTATCCGCGTGTTCATTTACGAAATGTGCAAGGTTTCGAATTAGTGAACTCGAGATCAACGGAAAGTCACAAGCAATTACGAATGTCCATTCACTTTTCGAATTCACCAACGCAGCATGAACCCCGCTCCACGCTCCGCGATCGGCAAATACATCTTTGACGTATTCGCCCCCCGAAGTTACGGTATCAATGCCAGCCGACGTAACCAACCTTACACGGCTTTCAGGCAAGGCAAAGCGAACTTGATCTAAGATAAGATCCAGCAT
The DNA here is from genome assembly GCA_016789145.1 of Blastocatellia bacterium. GTDB lineage: Bacteria > Acidobacteriota > Blastocatellia > Pyrinomonadales > Pyrinomonadaceae > OLB17. Next base: position 7,821 of record JAEUQI010000052.1, read on the forward strand.
TGTTGTGCCGTGGATCTCGATCAAATGTTTCGGTTCGCCCATCCGCGATGACTTGCCGCCGATAAGGATAAATGCGTCGATCGTGTTCATACGGCCGCCTTGATAGAGATAACGATGGATTTCGATGTCGGTGTCAGACTGCGATCGGCGTAGCTAGCGAGCGGCACAAGCGGATTTGCTTCGGGGAAATATGCTGCGGCACAGCCTCGCGGAATGTCGTAAGGCACGACGGTGAATCCGTAAATATGTCGTTCGCCGTCGTCGAAATGGCTTGTAACATCAACGACACTTCCTGCGGCAAGGCCGTGTTCAGCGATGTCATCGGCATTCATAAAGATAACGTGGCGGCCGCCTTCGATGCCGCGATAGCGGTCGCTGAAGCCGTAGATCGTCGTGTTGAATTGGTCGTGAGAGCGAATTGTTGTCAGCAACAATTGCCCTTGGCCAACCACATTCTGTACCAACGGCTGAGTAATAAACCTCGCTTTCCCGGTTGCCGTGTTGAAAACACGCTCACGCGGCGGGTTGTTTAGATAAAAGCCGCCGGGCTTTCGGATCCGCTCGTTGTAATTCTCAAATCCCGGAATAACGCGTTCGATTCTCTCGCGAATGTTGTCATAATTCGCCGCCATCGCATCCCAATCAACGGTGCATTTGCCACCCAAAGTCGCCTTTGCCAGTTGGCATACGATCCAAGGCTCGCTTCGAAGTTGTTTTGACGGAGGCTCGAAGACACCCTCGGACGACTGAACATTCAACATCGTGCTTTCGGTCGAGACGAACTGCGGAGCGCCGACACTCTTGTCGGCTTCTTCGTCAACAATTGTTCGCGTCGAAGCGACGCTCATGCGGACAGGAGTGTCCGCGTTCCGATCGATCTCGCTTCGCCCAAGACATGGCAAGATCAGCGATGTTTTTCCGGTTGCCAATGCCGTACGATTTAGTTTTGTAATGACTTGAACCGTCAGCCGACATTTTCGCAAAGCATCAAAAACTACGTTTGTATCAGGAGCCGCACTCACAAGATTCCCGCCCATCGCGAAGAAAACTTTGACATCGCCATCGCTCATCGCCTTGATCGCCTCGACCGTAGAATAGCCGTGCTTTCGCGGTGCAACAAAATTGAACTCGCGTTCGAGGGCGTCGAGAAATTTCTCGCTCGGGCGTTCCATGATGCCCATCGTGCGATCACCTTGGACATTTGAATGGCCGCGAACAGGGCATAGACCTGCGCCGGGCTTTCCGATGTTGCCTCGCAGCAGATGCAAGTTCACTACATCCTGGATCGTCGCGACGGAATCTTTGTGCTGGGTAATTCCCATTGCCCAACAGCTGATGACACGCTCGGCAGAGGCGTACATCTCGGCAGCTTGCTCGATCTGTTCGCATTCGATGCCGCTCATCGAGACGATGTCGTCCCAAGCGGTCGCTTCGATCGACGCGATAAGCTCTTCGTAACCATCGGTGAATTCTTCGATGAAACCAGTATCAAATACGGTTTGCGGTGATATGCGTTCGCGTTCGAGCAGCGCCTTCATCATTCCCTTGAGCAATGCTCGGTCACCGCCGATGCGAACCGGCAAATGCAGATCAGCGAGCTTCGTCGGTCGATTGCCGAGAACGGCTAGAGGAAACTCAAGCGGATTCTTGTACTGCTGCGGATTCGGGTTTACAAATCCCATCAGGCCGGCTTCGGGCAGCGGATTGATCGCGATCATCTTCGCACCGTTCCGCTTTGCGTCCTGCAGCGAAGACATCATTCGCGGAGCATTGGTGCCCGGATTTTGTCCAATGACGATCACCAGATCGGTCTCGTTGAAGTCTTCGAGTCGAACGGTCGCTTTGCCGAGACCGATCGAATCGATCAACGCTACGCCCGAAGACTCGTGGCACATATTTGAGCAATCAGGCAGATTGTTCGTGCCAAATTGGCGTACGAATAGTTGATAAAGGAATGCCGCTTCGTTAGACGTGCGGCCTGAAGTGTAAAAGACGGCTTCATCTGCCGAATCCAAAGAATTCAGTTCGTCGGCAATGATCGCAAATGCCGCTTCCCAAGATATCGGCTCGTAATGCGTGCCGTTTCGCAACACCATCGGCTCGGTCAATCGGCCTTGGTCGCTTAACCAAAAATCGTCCTTCTCGCGAAGTTCCTCTAGGCTATACTGTGCAAAAAACTCCGATGTAATGCGTTTCTTCGTGCCTTCGTCTGCGAGAGCTTTGGCTCCGCTTTCGCAGAATTCGCCGAGCGAACGTTTCTCAGGATCAGGCCATGCGCACGATTGGCAATCGACGCCGCCTTTTTGATTCAGCTTTGTCAGGCCACGAGCCGCGCGTCCGACGCCCATCTTTGACGTCGTCACTTTCATCGCGTTCGTTACAGCTTTCAGCCCTGCCGCAGACGTCGCAGGTTTTGTGATCTTGAGCTTCTCCATCAGTTCTTCATTGTTAATTGTAAATTGGGTAACTGTAAATTGGCAGAGATGCTACCAATTAACAATTGCCCAATTTACAATTTACAATCGCTGACCTCCGCTGTAGATGTTGAATCTGTTATCGCGGACGAATCCGAGCAGTGTCATGCCGTATTCATCTGCTAATTCGACGGCGAGGCTTGATGGTGCACCGACGGCGGCTAGGATCGGGATTCCGGCCATTAATGCTTTTTGGACGAGTTCGAAACTCGCACGGCCTGAGACGAGCAGTATCGTGTCCGACAGAGGCGTTTCGGCTGCCATGAATTTTGCACCGATGACTTTGTCGAGCGCATTGTGGCGCCCGACGTCTTCGCGGACGATGTCGAGGTTGCCATCGGCCGTGAACAATGCTGATGCGTGCAGGCCGCCGGTTTTCTCGAAAACGGACTGAGCTTCGCGAAGTTTCTCCGGCAAGGAATGTATTACGTCGGCGTCGATCTTTATTTCGCTTTCTAGTTTCTTAACGCCTGTCGCGATGGCTTCGATCGAGGCTTTGCCGCAGACGCCGCAGCTTGAGGTTGTGTAGAAATTGCGTTCGAGTCGTTTGAGATCGAGGTCGATGTTGTCGTTTAGATCGACGCGGATCGTGTTGGAAAGCGCAGTCGCTTTGCCGCAATGGCGAATTTGTTTGATCTGTTCCGGTGACGTGAGAATTCCCTCGGTGAAAAGGAAACCGGCAGCGAGTTCGGCATCGTGGCCGGGCGTTCGCATTGTGATCGAAACCGCTTTGTGTTTGCCGTCGGGAAAGCCGATGCGGATCTCGAGCGGTTCTTCGACCGCGAGAGCGTCGTCAAAATCGACTCTCTCAGCACCGATAGCGATATGCCGAACCGTCGTTCCCGAATACGCCAGTGCTTTGTTCACAGGAAAATATTAGCAGATGCGACGAAATTTACCGCAGATAACGCGGATGACGCAGATATTATTAGTCAAAATTGCTTTTCTATCCGCTTCATCCGCGTTATCTGTGGTTAACTTCCCCAAGCAGGAAGAATTTTCCCGCAGCATTCGCCCAGGCCAATCCTTCGGAAGCCTTCGCGTTCGCAGAAGCCTTTCATGATAATTTCGTCGCCGTCTTCGAGGAATCGGCGTTGTTCGCCGCTTGGCAGGTCGATCGGTTCGGTGCCTCGCCAGGTTAGTTCGAGCAGGCAGCCGCGTTCTGACTTTTCGGGGCCTGAGACGGTGCCGGTTGCCATTAGGTCGCCGGTTTGGAGATTGCAGCCGTTTGAGGCGTGGTGCGTGAGCATTTGGCCGATCGTCCAATATAGATCCTTTGTATTCGAACGCGAGAGCATGTGCGGTTCGATGTTTTCGGCTCGCATCTTTTCGGTTTGAATATAGACCTCAAGATTGATATCGAGGCCGCCGAGCTTTTGGTTTTGCTCGCCGTTCAGATAATCGAGCGGCTGCGGATCGTCGGCGTCGCGTTCAAAAGCCTTCGTTCTAAACGGTGCGAGAGCTTCCATCGTGACGACATAAGGCGAGATCGTGGTCGCGAAATTCTTTGCGAGGAAAGGTCCGAGCGGCTGGTATTCCCACGCCTGTATGTCGCGTGCGGACCAATCATTTACGAGGCACACGCCGAAGATGTGCTGCTCGACCTCTGAGATCGGGATCGACGTGCCGAGTTCGTTTCCCTGCCCGACAAAAAAGCCCAGCTCCATCTCGTAATCCAAACTCTTCGACGGAATAAACTTTGGCGGAGCTTCGGCGTCGCTGCGGTTCTGCCCATGCGGCCGCTTGATGTCCGTCCCCGAGATCACGATCGACGAAGCCCGCCCGTGATACCCGATCGGCACATATTTATAATTCGGCAGCAAAGGATTGTCCGGCCGAAACATCGACCCCACATTCGTCGCATGATAGATCGAGCAGTAGAAATCGGTGTAGTCGCCGATCCAAAACGGCATTTCGAAGGTTACGTCGCCAATCGGCACTAGACAGCCTGATACTCTGTCGCGCGTAAGTGCATCCGCGTCTTCGGACAAAACTCGAACGAGGTTACGTCGAAGTATCGCAATCAGGTTTTTATCATTGTCCGCAATGCCATCGACCGTTGCAGAACAAGTAATATCTTCACCAAGTTCGATGTGAAGTTCCCTCGAAAAAGTGCCGATCGCGAACAGTCTGTAAAGGTCAACTACCTTGTCTCCGATAACAACACCATGTTCATAGCCTCTGTCTGGGCTTGCACTCAATCGGTACTGACAAAACGGCAAATTCTGTATCGGAAAATCCGTATTCGGGTCGTTGGCGGATTCGACCCAGCTTTTGAGGTTCGGGTCGTGGGTTTCGTTGATTTCGTAGATCATGGTGATATTTATTCGTCTTTTTCTTGCTAGATGCGATTTTTGGCTGTTATATGCAATTTTCGCGTGTTATCTGTAACTTTTCGCTGTTATATGCAACTTTCGCTTGTTATATGCAATATTTGCGTATTTTATTCAACTTTTGTCTGTTATCTGCAATTATTGTCCGATTTCTGCGAAATGAACGTGTTTTCCGGTATTTATTGCCAAATAACTGCGATTCCTGCGTAAATCCGACATTTTCACGCGTCGAACGACTTTTCTGATCGCCGGAAGACTTGCCCCAGCGTCGGACGACTTTTCTCGCCGTCGTACGACATTTCCGTTCGTCGGATGACTTTTCTAAGCGTCGGACAATTTTTTTGCCGTCGCATGACTTTTCTGCTCGTCGGGCGACATTTCCACTTGTCGAACGACTTTTCTCGCTGTCGGACGCGATAGACGATGGTTATAGCATTCCCAACGCCTGCAGATCTTCGATCGGTTCGTCGAATGAGCAGGAGCCGAACGATTGGATGCCTATTGTGCGGAGGCGTTCGATCTGGTGGTTTGTTAGGACGTATTCGTTTCGCCACTTCATGCCCGCGGCGTCGAACTCGAAAACCTCTTCAAACTCCTCTTCCATCACGTCTTCGAGAAAGCTGCGGCGATACGATTCGATCGCGAAGCCCGTCATCAAAAACAGGTTGAGAAACCCGTGCATCGTGCCTTTTGGCGAATCGGCGGCGTAAGTCAGCGGCCTGTGGCAGCGTATCGGATGATGCAGCCCGGCGGTCGCTTTGAACGGCACATTTGCCGCCACGCACGCCGTTACGAACCTTACGATATCGACGGACTTAGGAAATGCCTCAGGCGTGACGCCGCCTGTCCGCAGCTTCGCCCGCTGGCCGCTGGACGCTATCGCCATTAGTTTTTCGACGAGTTCGACCTTAGGATCGATCTCAAAATAAACCGTCAAGCCTCGCGGCAGATTCTGCGAAACGGATTCGATCTGATAGATCGTGTCGGCTTTCATTTCGACTACGTCGCAAACGAGGCCGGGACCGTTGTTGGCGTTGAAATCTTCGATGCGTCGGATCGTGTCGTAAAGGTCATCGCCCGCAACCGCCGCCACACGCCATACGTGCGCCGCATCACGCGATACGAAATCACGAGCAGCGTCGGCAAGCTCTTCAAGCCGCGCAACGCTGCAAACAAACCGTCCGAGCATCCACGAATAATTACTGTTGCGATACGTCGCGTATTTCAGCACAGCCTCAGACATCGACACAGCCGACGGCGGAAACAGCCCCGCATAATCGATCGCCCCGCTCATCAGCAGCCGAACCGATTCCATGACCTCATTTGTCGCGACACGTGATTCCATCAATAAGGATTGATGATAGAAAGATAACTGCGAATTTACAACTTTCGTTAAGCGAGGATAAATAACCGCAGATGGACGCAAATAAACACAGATAGGAATGTTTTGAAGAAAATTGTCTTATCTGTGTCCATCCGCGTTTATCTGCGGTTAATACTCTTTTTTTCCGCGACACTTGCATTCGATCAAATTTCTGAAGTATCTTTTCTAAATCGAACGGCTGATAAATTGAATTAATGCGAGTTTTGGGTATCGATCCGGGCAGTGAAACGCTCGGCTGGGGCGTGGTTGACGGCGTCGGTTCACGATACTCGATGGTCGCTTATGGGACTGTAAGATCGAACCCAAAGCAGCCGTTTTCGCAGCGTTTGCTCAACATCTACAACGGCGTCGCCGAGGTAATGGCAGAGCATTCGCCGGACGTGTTGTCGGTCGAGGATACGTTTTACGCAGTGAATGTCGGCGTTGCGTTGAAATTGGGGCAAGTTCGCGGCATTACTCTATTACTCGCCGAGCAACGCGGACTTGAGATCGCGGAATACGCTCCGCGTTTGATAAAACAAACCGTCGCCGGAAATGGCGCCGCCGAAAAGCAGCAGGTCGGTCATATGGTCAAGGTTCTGCTCGGTCTAAAAGCGATCCCAACGCCGCACGATGCGGCCGACGCACTGGCGATTGCGATATGTCATTTCCATCACGCAGGTCTAAAAGACAAGGTGAAACAAGCTCTGAAAAAACGATGATATGAAACCGCGGCTCCTACACATTTTGATACTTCTAGCTTTTGTCGGCAGTACTTCCGCAGTTTCGCAGACAAAAGTACGACCTGCTGCTAAACCTAAAACACCTATCGTCAAAAGCCCCGAGATCGGCAAATCCGCGGTCGTGATCGACGAAATGCTAAACGTATTGCGCAAGGAACCGAGTCTATATTCCGAGGCTGTGCATAGAGTTTCTCGCGGGCGCGTCGTTGTGATCTCAGGTGTCGCCGAGGCTGATGGCGTAAAATTCTACAAAGTCGCCGTTCCCCCAAAGAATTGGGGGTGGATTCAGGCTGACGCTGTATTTGGCAAGTTTCGACCGACGGACGAGCAGCGTCTGTACGAGCTTGCGAAAGCAACCGATGGTTTCGAAAAACTCGAGATCGCATCGGAATTTTTCATGCTCTATCCAAATTCGGTGTTGCGGCCAAAGATGCTGCTGCTTTATGGCGATGGGGCACAAGATATGACTTCATACCTGTCAAAACAAGCATCGAGTCGTCTAAGAAAAGATGAGATGGAGGCATCCGGAGCACCGCTGCACAGCTACTTCCTCAACTTCAATCAGCTCGACCGTTACCGAAAGCTCGGCATCATTTTCGTGTTCGACAAAAAGCTGCGACAGTATCACTACGATGGCGTTAGCTGGAACGAGATCATTGCGAAATTCCCCAATTCTCCCGAATATCCGGAAGCCGTAAAACGAATCGAAAAGTTAAAGCTGATAATGCAAGGTCAATAGCCGTTTGCCATCGCGACGGCGATCTCGGCGGCGATCGCCGCATTGTTTTTGAGCAGCGAGATGTTGGCGGCAAGTGTGCGGCCTTCGGTGCGTTGCGACATTTCCGCAAGCAGGAAGGGCGTTACGTCTTTGCCACGGATGTTGTTTTGGGCGGCGTATTCGAGAGCATCGGCGAGAACGGCTTCGAGTTCGTCGCGGTCTATCTCGTCTGCTGTTGGTATCGGTGCCGTAACTAGAATTGAGTTTGAAAGACCGAGACTATCGCGGGCGTTGGCGATAGCGGCAACTCCCTCTGCTGAATCGACACGCTCATCGATCGACAAGCCGCTGGTTCGCGAATAGAACGCGGGAAGCTCGTCGCACTTCCATCCGAGAACGGTCACGCCGTAGGTTTCGAGCCACTCACGTGTCCGATCGAGGTCGAGAACGATCTTCGCTCCCGAACAAACAACCGTGATCGGAGTTTGAGCTAATTCTGGCAGATCAGCCGAAATATCGGCTTCAAATCCACGATGCACGCCGCCGATGCCGCCGGTTGCAAACACTTTAATTCCAGCTCGAAAAGCAATGTAAGTCGTTGTCGCAACAGTAGTTGCACAATCTAGTCTATTGGCAACGGCGACGGCCAAGTCTCGGCGAGATATCTTTCGGATATCTTTGCGAGTGGCGAGTTGTTCGATCTGTTCGATGTTCAATCCGACATGAAAATCGCCGTCGAACACGGCTATAGTAGCGGGAAATGCACCTTTCTCGCGAACAGCGGTTTCGCATGCCAAAGCTGTCTCCAGATTGTGTGGATACGGCAGGCCGTGTGCGATGACAGTCGATTCGAGGGCAACGACCGCGCGACCTCGTTCAATCGCTTCGCTAACTTCGGCTCTGATATTCAACTTCATAACTCTTAATTGTCCATTGTAAATTGGGCAATTGTAAATTGGTAGATAGATATCCTTTAACCAATTAACAATTGCCCAATTTACAATTTACAATTTCTATCTAACCAGATTTCCGATTCGGCTTAGGCGCGGATGCGTGAGGCACCCGACCATGCTACCGTTTGAGGCTCCGCGGTCGCAAGACCAGTACACGAACATCGCTCGGCCAATGATCAGACCACGCGGGACGAAGCCCCAATAGCGGCTGTCTTCGCTGTTGTCGCGGCTGTCGCCCATAACAAAAAAGCTGTCAGGCGGAACGACTTGTGGTTTATTCGGAACACCAAACTCGGCTCCGCGTAGCGTAACATTACGGCCGCCGAGTATACCTTCCATAGATTCCTTAGAATAGTAGGCGGTATATTTCGCGTCCGGCACTTTGTCTTCAAATTCCGTGATCGTCAACGCAGATTGATTGTCAGGAGCATCTCCGATAACCCGATTCTCTGCGAGAAGCTGGCCGTTTATAAACACCTGATTGTTCTTGAACTCAACAGTTTCGCCGGGTAATCCGATCACGCGTTTGACGTAATTGATCTGATACGGAATGAGAGGTGGATTTCGCGACGAATCCATTCGTGGATTCACTTTATTGCCGGGATATTTGAACACGATGATGTCGCCGCGTTCGATCTCGCGCTGGGGCAGGAATGGCAAAGAGCCGCCGCCGGGCGTGAACATAAATTTGTTGACGAGTAGATAATCGCCGACGAGTATCGTGTTCTGCATCGAGCCGGTTGGTACGGTCACAGCTTGCAATATGAACGTCATACCGAAGATCGCCATCACCAGCGTAACTACGAACGATTCGAAATACTCGCGGATCGTCGATTTCGGAGGGCCCGTCGGCTTGCCTACAGTTGTCACTTTTGGTTCTTCAAGAATCTTTTCTTCACTTACCATATGCTGGAACTATTTACGTCTCAACGCCTAAAGATGTTGCCTTTATCGCCTCGAGCGCACTCTGTGCCGCCATCATCTCTGCGGACTTGATGGAACGCCCATTGCCAGTCGAACGGCCGCCTTCCCATATTGCCTCGACAAAAAATTCACGATCATGCGGCGGTCCTTCGGTACGAAGCACATTGTACCGCGGCGCCGCGAGTTTTTCAGCCTGAAGCGTTTCCTGAAGCAGCGTCTTGAAATCGAGCGAACTTTTAGGGCTTATCTCGCGAAACTCATCTGTGAAAATACGGGTGATGAATACCTTTGCCGCCGAATAGCCACCGTCGAGAAAGATCGCACCAATTATGGCCTCTAGGGTGTTAGCAAGCAGCGTCTGCTTCTTACGTCCGCCGGTATGCTCTTCGCCTTTGCCGATCCGGATGAACTTGCCGAGTTCGAGCCGTTCGGCAACAGATGCGAGCGAAGCCGTGCTGACCAAACGATGCTTCATTAGCGTAAGGTCGCCCTCGCTTGCACCTTTATTCTTGTTATACAAATTCTCGGCAACAACCAGTCCGAGAACCGAATCGCCGATAAACTCGATCGATTCATTCTCTATCTGATGTATCTCGCTTTCGGCAGCATCAGGGTTGTTCTCGTACGCCCACGAACGATGTGTTGTCGCACGTACCAAGAGGTCAATATTCGAGAACCTGTGGCCGGTTAAGCTTTCGAGTTGTCCGACCGGAGCCGCCATAGCATCGAATCAAAAAACCGGACGTTGCTTCGAACGTCCGGTCAAATTCAGAAAAATGAAGCCAAATTAACGTGATCCCGCTTTCTTAACCTTAGCAACGCCCGGTTTTGTTCCGGTCGTTCCGGCTGGCTTAGTCGTAGGGCCCGTAACCGGCTTTGCCATCGGCGCCACTGGTTTTGTTGTAGGGCCAGTAGGCTTTGCAACTGTCGTCGGCGCCGTCGTTGTAGGGGCCGAACTTGTCGCCGCCGGATCCTCAGGAGCGATCGGGGCTATTGGCATCGTCGGATTTGCGACCGGTCGTGAACCGTAAGTCGCGATCATCCCTGCCGCAGGCGAAGTGTCCTTCGTATTGAAACGAGTTCCGTAAACTTCCTTGAACTGATTCAGGATACCGTCTTTGAAGGCCTTTTGACCCGGCGAATTGTCTATCCGAGCATATGTCTGGCCGAGAGTTTCCATGATACGTTCAGCGAGCCCGCGGATTACACCGGTTTGAGCCTTGATCGCATCAGCCTTTGGCTTGCCTGTTTCTTCAGGCTCATTCTCCGCCGGAATTGGAAGCTCCTGCAGCTTTTTGACCTCAGCATTTAGAAGCGGAATATAGTATTTGGTGAGGGCACCATAAACAGCCGCATCTTTCGACGCGTCTACGTTCATCTGCGACACCTTGTACATGTGCAAAGCACCGCCTTTGAGGTCGCCTTTCGAGAACGACAGAATGTAACCGATGTTGTAGTTCATCCAACCGAGAGCGTCTTCTTTTCCTTTATAGACCCAATTCTTAGGCACGCCCCAGGCGGCAAATGTCTTACCGGCTTCGATGTCGGCAATCGCTTCCTTAGCGTACTTGATTGTCTCGTCGTTCCATTTCGTGACGGGCGGATTCTTACGGGTCTCGTCGTAACCAAAAGTGCCGAGAGCAAGCTTAACGTGACGGAATTCTTCAGGCCATCGAGCTAGCAGATCTTTCGATGCAGCATAAACTTCGTCCCAATTCTTGCCTAAATTGGCATCAAAACGCTTGATGAGTTCATTCTTGTCACGTTGTTCTTCCAAAACCTTGGCCCTTTTCTCTTTGATAGGGATCTGGCCGGAAACGTAATCAACTAACTCTTTTGAATCCTTGTAAGCATCCTTGGTCGGACAGGTGCCGTACTTTTCGATGAATACCTTTGCACTTTCGACGGCTTCCTTGAGTCCGGCGATATCTTTCTTCGGGAACTGCACCTCTACCCATTTGCCATAGGCTTCGTTAAGCCCTTCGCAAGGATCCGCGGTCTGTGCACTAACCGAAAGAGCCATCGTTGCGAGAATGACTGCAAAAAATAACTGTTTGATGATGGTTTTCATTTTTCTGATAATTCCTCCGCCGAGTCTATGCGACTTGACATTTATTTCGCTGAAACCAAGATGTTGGTTTCGCGTGAGTTCAGATGAATCAGCAAGACGTAAAGTTGCTAAGATTGGCGCAAGCTTTACGCCCCGGAAGCTCTGTCACGCAGGTTTCGCGAGAAACAACAATAATCACGTAGCGCGCCTTGCGCTGTCAAGCGTGAAAGCCGCGTAAGTCACAATAAATTAAGCCTTTCAGCCTATAATGTCAGGATAAATAAAACTTATGGTTTGACCACTCGCTCCCGCTTTTTGTTTTCGGGCTGCTCGGTGATCGTTGATGTTTTGCCATCTTTAGAATATGTGATCACGACCGGCGGAAACGTCGGCTTTGAACTACCGGTCTTTGTAACAAGTTTTTTCGGCTCATCTTGACGCGGAGCACTCGGCACGACGATCACATTTCCGTTCGAGTTCGTCGCACCGCTAGCGGCATCATCCGCTTCGTCTTCGTCTTCATCGGCCGTTGCAACCGTCGTCGGAACCGCTACGTTTCGCGGCTGGATCTTGAACTCTGTCTGAGCGAGATTACGATCAGTTCGAACGATCTTTGGTGCCAGAGCGGAATAGATCTTCGAAGCGACAGCGGCTGCATATCGTCCGCGTTGTTTCGGGCCACGCAAAATTACGGCAACAGCATATTTCGGCTGTTCGATCGGTGCGACCGATGTGAACAGTCCGACCCAAGTACCTTTGTCGATGCACGAACCTGTTTTGCCCGCGACGCCAAGCGTCTGGTCCATTCCGCGACGGGCCGTGCCGTATTCAGCTGCGCCCATCATGCCCGGAATTACCCGGCGTACGTTTTGTTGCGGTAGCTCGACATTAGCCTTATACATTGTGGGGAACCTATCGTTTTGCTCTGCAGTTCGCGGAACTCGTGGCAGAACACGATGCCCGCCATTGGTCATTGCAGATGCCATGACGGCAAGTTGGATCGTCGAAACTTCGGTATCATCGCCGTGCGAGTAGATGCGGGCATTCGAATTATTGACCGGCAGGCGTCCGGGCGATTCGTTGTCGAGATTGATGCCCGTCGGTTCACCAAGTCCGTACTTTCGGCCATACTCGACCAATTTTGTGTTGCCAAGATTGGCCCCGACACGTTGAAAATATGGATTGTCCGAATAAGCGAGAGCATCGTCGAGCATTCGTCGGGTCGAAACGTTCCTTACGGCTCCGGTCTGTTTGTCGATCACGCCTTCGTTCAAACCAGCTGCGGCTGTGACGAGTTTGATCGTCGAACACGGCCTGATCGTACGTCGAACTGCCCATTCTTGATTGACGACCGTCAACACCTTTCCGGTCTGAGCTTCCATCACTACGACCGAGCCGGCTTGATCACCAAGGGCGTTCAATGCAACGTTCCGAATATTGAGGTCTTCGCCATCAGTCCTATCTTTCGCTATATTTTCGACGGTCTCTGTTCGCAGGCCACGGATGAATGCCTGTTGTCGAGCAATAGCTTCGCGACGAGCTTGTTCGCGGCGGCGTTGTTCCGCTAACGCAGCGGCACGGCGTTCGGCCTCTTTGCGGCGGCGTTCGGCCTCTGCTCGTTTTGATTCGGCCGAGTTCTTTTTCTTGTCAACTTTTGGGTCTTCCTTTTTCTTAGCGCGCTTGTCAGCGACAGTTTCTTTTTTGTTCCTCTTGTCTTTCTTTGTGTCCTTGGCTTTTGCAGTATCTTTCTTCGCCACGGCTTTCTTTGTAGCGGCAGGCTTTTTGGCAGCTTGCTTTTTCGACTGAGCGGCGACGCCGGACACACCAAAGACGACCGTGATCGCTAGCAAAAACGCAACGACACGGAATTTCACGGGGAACATTAACTTCATGCTTTACCTCAAAAGAAAGATTTTTTAACGGAAAACGCGTATCAGAAGAAACCCATCAAATGTGTGACGCAAGCCGATGGCACGTGGCTGCCCACAAATTTGCTTTATAACTGTCATAAACTATAACATTCAACCGACATCTGTTGCAAGAACGTTAATTTTCGCGTCTTAGATGGACTTTCTAAACACATTTCGCGGCAGGCTACTGCTAATACTCGCGCTGCTGCTGGTGGCGACGCTAGGCGTGCAGTATTACCTGAATCTCGTAACGCAACGCGACAATGAACGGCTTCGTAGCGAGCAAACCCGAGCACTCGTTACAGGCATCGCCCTTGGCTCGAACGGAATTACCTCGCGCGAGTATATGTCGGATTTCGTTCGACGCGAGGACCAGCCGTTCTTTGACGAGACGCTAAAGGCCCGCATCAAAGATGTGATGGTGGTAGACGAGCAATGGAGGATCGCCGACAGCCTTGAGGAAGCGATCGCTCCGCGATTTGATGAAGCGGAGAATGCTGTCTACACAGATCTCTCATCGATAAGCGGCCTGCCGCGGCTGATGGAAGCAGATCGCTTGGGCCCCGACATTAAGAATTTCCCTGTAGATCCGGCTGCTTCGCCAGAGCTCGAAGCCCACGCGATACCGATCGAAACTAGCAAAGGGCGCTGGTACGTGGTTGTCATTCTTAAAAATGACAAGGACAAAGCCGCATGGCGCGCTGCTCAGCCGTTGGTTTACACGCTCGGTGTGCTTTTGGTGTCATCGCTGATCACGTTCTTGCTGGTATTTCGATTCACGCGGCCGATCGCTGATCTCACGTCCGCAGCAAGGCATATCGCCGCCGGTGATCTAAGTGTGCGTGTCGATGGTTCCAAGACGAATGAGCTTGGCAGGCTGGCTCTGAATTTTAACGAAATGACTGCCGAGCTTGAGAAAAAGCGTGAGCTGGAGACTCAACTACAACAAGCCGAAAAGAGCGCCGTAGTCGGCCGTCTAGGTTCTGCCATCGCTCACGAGATACGAAATCCGTTGAATTACATCAACCTGACGCTCGATCATTTGCGAAAGAAATTTGCTCCGGAGGATGAAGAAAAACGCGCGACATTTGAGAAGCTAACCTCACAACTAAAGGACGAGGTCGCAAGAATCAACTCGCAGATATCTGACTTCTTAAATTACTCTCGGCCTGCAAATGCTGAGCTTCGCCCGATCAGTGCACGCGAGACTATCGAGGAATCGCTTCGTATTGTCGAAGCCCAAGCCGCCGAATCGAACATCACGATCGCCATCGTCGAACACGAAGACGTGCCGCAGATTCTAGGCGATCCGGAATTCCTGCGTTCGGTATTCAATAATCTGTTTATCAACGCGATCCAAGCAATGGAAGCAACCGGCGGCCACCTAGGCATCAAGATATCGCCCGACGGCGATATGGTACGGTTCGAGATCACCGACACAGGTGGCGGCATTCCGTCCGAAAATCTGTCAAAGATATTCGAACCATACTTCTCCACCAAAGAAACCGGCACCGGCCTCGGCCTCGCCATCGTACAGAAGATTGTGGACATCCACAACGGCACGATCTCAGTCGAATCAACTGCAGGCACAGGGACTACTTTCGTTTTGAAGTTGCAAAGCGTTAAGCGGATCTGTCCTGCTTGCAATCGATACTACACAGATGAGAATCTGACCTTTTGTAGGGACGACGGCACCGTTCTGATTGACCACGTTCCTTCGGAGAATCAGACCGTACGCAGCCTTAGTGTAAAGACGACTACCAATTTTGACGATCAGACCGCCGGCTGACGCAGGCGGTACTGATAAGAATTTATGGCAAGAAAAAGCATCCTCGTCGTTGATGACGAGAAGAATCAGCGGGAAATTTTGGAGACGATATTGTCGTCTGAGGGCTACGATGTGACGACGGCTTCGTCGGGCGAAGCGGCGATGAAGTTTGTCGCGGACCGTCATTTCGACCTCGTTTTGACAGACCTCAAGATGACGGGCATGAGCGGGCTTGATCTGTTGAAATCGCTGACGGATTTCGACAAATCGATCATCGTCATCCTTCTGACGGCTCACGGCTCGGTCGATTCGGCGGTGGACGCGATGCGTTTG
>JAEUQI010000053.1 GCA_016789145.1 Blastocatellia bacterium
GATTATAGCGATATCGAGTTCGCGGGCTGGGACCTGTTCAGCGATCATCTCGCCGCTGCAGCCGCTGAGCACGATGTTCTGACACACAAGCAATTCGTCGCCGTAGAAGAACGGCTAAAGCAGATCAAGCCTTGGCCCGCGATCGGTGACCCGCGATTCCTGTCGAATATTGACGGTCGGAATCTAGTTGTCGGCGGTTCACATCGCGATTCGATCGCGAAGGTGCGCGAGGACATTTCGGAGTTTCGTACACGGTGCGATTCTGTCGTGGTGATCAATCTCGCATCGACCGAGAAGCTGACGGACGATGGAAATGAGATATTCAATTCGCTGGCTTCGTTCGAAGCGGCACTTGATGCAAATTCCGAAGCGATCTCGCCGGCGATGCTGTACGCCTACTCCGCGATCGCCGAGGGCGTGCCTTACGGCAATTTCACGCCGTCGCTCGCCGCCGATATTCCGGCATTGATCGAATTTGCGGCGAAGCAGAATGTTCCGGTCGCAGGCAAAGACGGCAAGACCGGACAGACGTTTATCAAGACCGTCTTGGCACCGGCGCTGCGATCGCGTTCGTTGCATGTTGATGGTTGGTATTCGACAAATATACTTGGCAATCGCGATGGCCTCGCTCTCTCGAATGAAGATTCGCTGGCTTCGAAAGTAAAGACAAAAGCGAGCGTTCTCGACGATATGCTTGGTTATGATGTCGAAGATCACATCGTCGATATTCGCTACTATCGACCTCGCGGTGACAATAAGGAAGCGTGGGACAACATCGATATCAGCGGATTCTTAGGTCAGCCGATGCAGATCAAGGTGAACTTTTTATGTAAGGATTCGATACTCGCCGCGCCATTGGCTATCGAGATCGCTCGTTGTCTTGAACTCGCCAAACGTCGCGGACAAAGCGGAATTCAGGAACAGCTTTCAGTATTCTTTAAGCTGCCTATGTCCGCAGGGAAGCCTGTTCACGAATTTCACAAGCAAGAAGCGATGTTACTTTCGTGGCTTGCGAGCTAACTCGGCCTCGGCGGCGATATAACCAAAACTCGCCCACTGATCGCCAGCAGTGACGCGTTCGAAGATCGCGAACGACTTTTCCGTCTCGCCGATATAGTGGTACCAATTGCCGATACCATAACCGAGCGAAGCCGATCCAAGCGTCGCCGACTTGTCGCCGAGAGTTTTCGCCAGATCGTCGGCCTTCAGGTCGCCGCGATACAGACGAAGCAGTTTTAGATAATCGTCGTTCTCGATGACTTCGAACTTGCTATCGAACGGATCGAGTAGTTTCTTTGCTTCGTCATGCTTGCCCAAACGCCGAAGCGTCATGTAGTACCAATGCGTCGTGGCAGCAAGCATATCGTTGTTCTTTGACACCTTCATACACTCTTTGTAGGCCCTGGCAGCCCGTTTGAGATCGCCTTTCAGATAATACGCGAGGCCGAGGTGATACCAGATATTCGATTGCAAAGTGCTGGTCGGAATGTTCCTTGCATTTGGCAAACCGTCAGGCTCGACCTCATCGGGTTTGCCCTTTACCAGTTTTGCTGCCTTTTCAAAGTCGCGGATAGCATCGTCAAAACATCGAAGAGTTATAAGTCGATGTCCTCGATGCCGATACAGACGCGGGTCGTTCGGATGTTTTCCGATCGTTATCGTTAAGGCCTCGATCGCGTCCTTGTATTTGCCAAGGTAACCTTTCCGTCGTGCATACCAGATCGCGTTATCGACCGAAGGATCAGAGACATTTGCTATTGCGGTCTTTTCGAGGGCCTCGGAATACTTGAGAGCAGTTTCCTTAGATAGCGTTGGAGCAACTTCCTTTGCTTGCTCGTAACACTCTTGCCCGAAAGAAGTTAGCGTGAACGCAGACAATAGAAAAATAGCAACTGTTAATGAACGCATTTCCGAATTTTACATTACCTCGTCGCAATTGACAGCCGACGGTGATTCTCTGAAGATGGTTTTATGCTGAACAAGTTTACATTTAGGTTGCCGGACAACGTCGGCAAGCAATTGGCTGAGGCTTCGAACGAATGGAATTCTAGCGGAATGATGGCTCGCGTCTGGGAAAAGGACGCATCGATTTGGACGAATTCGGACGAAGCGAAGTGGCTCGGTTGGCTAGATATTGTCGAACAAGAACTCGGGAACGTTGAACAATATCGCTCGCTTCGGGACGACATTGTGTCCGCTGGTTTCACGGACATTTTGCTGATGGGCATGGGAGGCTCGTCGCTGTGTCCCGAGGTTTTGGCGAAGACGTTCGAAAAGGCGAACTTTCATATTCTCGATTCGACCGTTCCGGCTCAGGTCGCGTCTGTCGAAGCAAAACTCGACCTAAAGAAGACCTTGTTTATAGTCGCGAGCAAATCGGGCTCGACACTCGAGCCGAATTGTTTCAAACAATACTTCTTTAGCAGAGTTTCCGAAGTGAGCGATGATCCCGGCGAGCACTTCATCGCGATCACCGATCCCGGCTCGAAAATGGAACAGGTCGCAAGAGCCGACGGTTTTCGCCACATCATCTACGGCAAGCCTGAGATCGGCGGCAGGTTTTCAGCATTGTCGGCGTTTGGGATGACGGCAGCCGCGTCGATGGGAATTGATGTCGGACGGTTCCTAACGGATACGATGCCGATAGTTGATGCGTGCCGAAACGACAATGTCGAGTCAAATCCCGGAGCGACGCTCGGTCTTATTCTGGGCACTTGCCACGCCGCCGGCCGCGACAAATTGACGATCTTTGCCGCCGATGAGGTCGCGGATCTGGGTGCTTGGATGGAGCAACTCGTCGCTGAATCTACAGGCAAGAACGGCGTCGCGATCATTCCGGTCGATCGAGAAGCTTGGCAGGCGAACTATTCTGATGATCGCGTCTTCGCGTTTGTCAGCGTCGGTGCAGACGCCGACATCGATGCAAAATACGCCGAAGTCACCGCTGCAGGGCATCCGGCTGTTCGTGTCGAGATGTCGAGCATTGAAACGCTCGGCCAGGAGTTCTTTCGCTGGGAATTTGCGACTGCCGTAGCCGGTGCCCTGATGGATCTCAATCCGTTCGATCAGCCCGACGTCGAATCTGCCAAGATCGAGGCTCGCAAGATCACCGACGAATTTGAGGTAACAGGGAAGTTGCCCGACGAAACGCCTTTCTTCGAAAGCGATGGTGTCAAGCTGTTTGCTGGCCCTGACTATCAAGAGATCTTCGCCGAAGCGACGACGCTCGACGAGATGCTCGAAATGCATCTCGGCCAGATCCGCGATGGTGACTACTTTGCGATCCTCGGCTATGTCGAGATGAACGTGCGACATGAGGAACTGCTGCAAACTCTGCGAAATAAGGTCTTGGAGCGAAAGGGCGTAGCAACTTGTCTCGGATTTGGTCCGCGCTTTCTGCACTCGACGGGACAGGCCTACAAAGGCGGAGCTAACAACGGAGTGTTTCTTCAAATTACTTCGGATGACGCTGTCGACCTGCCGGTTACCGGGCAAACCTATACGTTTGGAGTTGTTAAAGCGGCACAGGCTCGCGGAGATTTCCAAGTGCTGGTTGATAGAGGCCGCAGGGCACTTCGCATTCATTTGGGAAGTGACGTTGCCGCGGAATTAAATAAGATGATCGATATACTTCGGTAACTTGCAGGGAAGGCTTCGAATCTGTTTCGAGTCTGCTATCGTTGAGTCAACTTTCCGAATAGCCCATGCATCTATAGACTGACAGTGGTATCCGACGGCGTAAATTCGATGAAGAACATTCTAGCTACATTTCTGCTACTTTCACTTCTTGTTTCCGGTACATTTGCTCAGCAGGCAGGTGTGATCAAACGCGACCTTTCGCCGGTGGATGTCGATCGGATAGTCAAGAAATTTGTCGATAACGAGCGAGAGTTTCGCGATGCGTTGACCGAATACGTTTTCAACCGGAGTGCGACGGTGCAGATCATTGGGCTTGGCGGTCAACCGACTGGTACTTTTCGCCGCGATTCATTTATGATGCTCAATCCGGACGGCAGCCGTTTCGAAAAGGTCCTGTTTGCTCCGATCGCGACAACACCGCCGGGGTTCGTCACTCCGGAAGATCTCGAGGATCTCGGCGGAGTGAATCCGTTCGCTCTGGAACCATCGGCTGTGCCGAACTATAACTTCAGTTACGTGGGCGTCGAGAAGGTCGATGATTTTGACCTTTACGTTTTTGACGTAACGCCAAAAGTGATACCGAATCCTAAGAAATCGAAGCTCCGCTTATTTACCGGTCGCGTCTGGGTCGATACCGAGTCGCTGATGATCTTGAGAACTAAAGGAAAGGCGGTGCCCGAAACTGACGAAAATAAATTCCCGATCGTTGAAACAACACGCGATCAGATCGACGGTAAATATTGGTTCCCGGTCGATGCGCGTTCGGACGATGAACTTGTCTTTAAGAACGGTGCGGTGATCAAATTGAAAATGCGAGTCAAGTTCGCCAATTACCGAAAAGGCGAAACGACTGTCAAGATCCTTGATGATGACGATCCAAAGGCGCAGCCTAGTCCATCGCCGACACCGAAGCCTTAGCAAGTTCGGTCGCGATGGCCGTGCGTGTTTCCAGCAAGGTTTCCATTAGATGCTCGTCGGCGTTTAGGCCTTCGGTTTCGATCGGTGGAAGCAAGACCATCTCGATGGTGCCTGGGAAGGTAACGCCCGTGCGTTTTCCCATCATCCAGTCGGTGTTCCTGATCGCAACAGGAATGATCGGCGAGCCAGTTTGAAATGCGAGATGAAATGCCCCTTTCTTGAACGGCAGCAGTTCGCCGGGCATCGCTCTCGTTCCCTCGACAAAGACGCCGAAGGAGTAGCCGTCGTCCATAACCTGCTTTGCCTTTCGCATGGATTCGAGAGCTCGTTCGGGATTCGAGCGGTCGATGGCGATGATATTTACGAAGCTCATTCCCTGGCCAAAGATCGGCACCTTGAGTAGCTCTTTCTTTGCGACAAGGCCTATCTTTGTGCCTGCGAAAAAAAAGAGTGTTGCGGTGTCAAGATAAGAACGATGATTTGAGGCAAACACGTATGAGCGGTTCGGGTCTAGATTCTCGAGCCCCAACACTTTAACTTCTGCGCCACACGCTTTGAGCCAGGTTTTTGCGCCCCAACGGCAGATCGGATAGATCCACATTCGGCGGTTAATTGCCCAGAGGAACAATAGCGCCGGCATGCCCATCACTAACAGTAAAGTGCCGGCAACGAGCCAGGACCACCAATATCGAAGTTTTCCGAAGAACCGCGATTTGCTAGACTGTTTGACAGGAAACGTCAACAGTTCATTGTCCACTAGCTCGTCGCCGCTGAAACTCGGAGACGCTGAACAAGCCATCGAATGAATATTTTCAGGTATCAACGTCGCCATTTCTATAGCTTTACGATCTTAACACTATGCGGATTAATTCTACTTTTTTCCGAGGCGGTTGTCGCTCAAGTGCCGTCGCCAAAGTCTGTGCTTGGCTTTCAACCGACCGATGACAAGACGATCGCAAACTGGAGGCAAATAACAGATTACTTTGCAAAACTCGATTCGGCGAGCAAGAAAGTCACGATCAAAGAGATAGGCAAGTCAACGAATGGCAAGCCTCTGATCGTAGCTTTTATCTCGTCGGAAAAGAACCTAAAAGACCTTGAGCGATATCGTCAGATCTCCGCAAAGCTCGCCGATCCGCGAACGATCAAAAGCGAAACTGAACTCGCTGACCTGATCAAAAACGGCAAGACCATTGTTTCGATCTCTTGCTCGATACACTCGACCGAAATAGTCGCGTCGCAAATGTCGATGAATTTGGCTTATGAACTAGCGACAGCGTCCGATGCTGATACAAAGGAAATTCTCGACAACACGATCTTGTTGCTGATCCCATCCTCGAATCCTGACGGCATAGACATCGTCGCAAATTGGTATCGTAAAACGCTTGGGACCAAGAGCGAAGGCACAGCTCCGCTGGAGCTTTATCATCACTACGCCGGGCACGATAACAACCGAGACTGGTTTATGCTCAACCTCGTTGAGACGCAAGCGATCACGAAACTCTATTGGCGCGAGTGGTTTCCGCAGTTCGTTTACGACGTTCATCAACAAGGGCAGAACTCGTCGCGCTTCACGATACCGCCGTTCTTCGACCCGCCAAATCCGCGAATATCGCCATCGATCTTGCGCGAGGTTGGGCTTGTGGGATACAAGATGGCCGCTGATCTGCAGGCAAAGGGAATCGCCGGCGTCGCAACGAATGCATCGTACGACACATGGTGGCACGGTGGTTTTCGCTCGGCGCCGTACTACCACAATTCGATCGGCATCTTGAGCGAGGCTGCAAGCGCCGATCTAATGTCGCCTATAGATGTTAAGAAGGAAGACCTTGCCCGTACGCGAACACGCGGCCTCAACAACCTACTCGATACCGCCACAAATTTCCCCGACGCCTGGCAAGGCGGCACCTGGCGTCCTGCTGATATAGCGAATATCGAGATGATCGCTTCGCGAAGTTTGCTGTCGCTGGCAGCCAAATATCGTCCCCGATATCTGCGCAATTTCTACGAGTACGGCAAGGCGAATCTTGAGGCCAAACCGAGCGAACCTAAGGCGTTTATCGTCGCCGCAGGCCAGCCAAACGCCGAGGCTGTGGCACGATTTATCGAGATATTGCGCGAGCAGGGAATCGAAGTCGAGCGGATGACGAACGAGCTTTGGGTCAAGATGGAGCCCGACGCTGACTTTCACGAGATGCCGCTGGGCGGATATCTGATCTTCGTCAATCAACCTCAAAAGAACAACATTCTTAGCCTATTTGAAAAGCAAGTTTATCCAAATCGGCTCTTGCCAAATGGCGACGCTGAGGCACCGTACGATGTCGCTGGCTGGACGCTGCCGCTACAAATGGGTGTCGAGTACGATGCGGCTTGGGAGATACGCGATCTAGAACGCGACAAATTGACCCTGAAACGTGTGACTACCACCAACGAAGTCCGTGCCGCCCTCGACCTTGAACAGACGGGAACGCCGTTCAAAGGTGCACGTTATCCGCTAAAGAGCCTCCCAAAGATCGCACTCTACAAGGGCTCTTTGCCGTCGATGGACGAGGGCTGGACACGGCTGGTTCTTGACAATTTTCGTATCGGATACCGTAGCATTACCGATACTGATATGCGAGCGGGAAACTTTGTCTGCGAACAGAAAGTTACGCCTGGTACTAGTATCAATTGCGACGCCGTGATCTTGCCCGCAGACGGCGAGAATGCGATCGTCAATGGATTAAGTGCCGATCGCTATCCTGCGGATTTCGCGGGCGGCATCGGTGAACAGGGTGTTGCGAATCTTAAAAAGTATGTAGAGAACGGCGGCAAGCTGATCTGTTTTGACGATTCCTGTGGACTGGTGATGAACCGATTCGGACTTCCGGTTAGAAATCTTCTCGCAGACCGAAAGCGGAACGAATTCTATAATCCCGGCTCGATCGTTTCGCTCGACGTTGACACAAGCCAGCGGCTTGCTCGCGGCCTCGGGCCTAAGGTCGCCGCCTATTTCTCTACTAGCTCGGCATTCGAGATAGCGGCAGACGCCCGCGTTAAGATAATAGCTCGTTATGCTCGGAAAGATGCACTTTTGTCTGGCTGGATGCTTGGCGAAAAATACCTCAACGGCAAACCAGCTCTTGTCGAGGTGCCATACGGCAATGGCTCGATAGTAATGTTCGCTTTCCGCCCACAACACCGCGGCCAAAGCTGGGCAACATTTCCGTTCATTTTTAATGCGTTGGAAAAGTAACATCTTAAATTTGGTAAACTTGGTGTCATGACAATTCGAGGCCTGATCTTTGCTGCGTTTCTGTTACCTTCCTTTGTTCACTCGAACACTACGAATCCGGTGCCACGGTATTTTACGATGGCGTCGGAACCGCTGATACGTATCGGATTGGCAACGAATGCCAGCTCGGCTACGATCACGTCGGGCGACTCAGGATTGGTTGCGGTTAGTCCCGATGAGCCGTCGAAGATGCTTGCGACGACGCGAGTTACGGTTTCAGCGCGGGCTTATCGGCCGCCTGAGGTCGAAAATTATCGGGTAGAATTTCAAAATCTGCCTACGCAAAATGACGCCAACGAACTTGCCAAAGACATACGCGAAGCGACAGGTGAGTCGGCTATAGTTAGCATCGATGCGACGACGAATACCTGGAAAGTATGGGTCGGCACGGTGAAAGCCGTTGAAACTGACGCAGACGAACTCAAGGCAAAATTGGCGGAGAAAGGTTTCGATGATGCGGTTACCGTCGTTGAGAAAAAGACGGTCGTGTCGCCGGATGCGGTCGCTTTGTCGCAGCAATTAAAGACAGCCGGAGCAAGCGAAGTCCGCAGTTTGATCAAACCAACAGGCTCGACAGCTGTTGCGTCTACGGGCATCGTCGATCCGAATCTTCGTGAGGTTATCGTAAATACACCAGTCGCCGAATCGAATTTTCGTTCGCTGAAATCAGTAGCATTTGGTTCGTTAAATGAGCGCGCAAATCCTGTTCGTCTAAACGGCAAAGCGTACCGTGGCAAGATCGAGGTGTTTGTAAACTCGCGTGGCTCGCTCACCGTGGTCAACGTTGTTCCGCTCGAAGAATATCTACTAGGCGTTGTGCCGGCGGAACTTGGCCTGCCTCAGCTTGAAGCTCAGAAAGCCCAAGCGGTTGCTGCGCGAACATATGCGATCGCAAATATTGGCGGTTATGGCAAGCAAGGGTTTGATATGGTCCCGACCGTGTGGTCGCAGGTTTATAAGGGCGTTTCGATCGAGACGAAGATGGGCACGCAAGCGGTCCGAGAGACTCGTGGCGTCGTTGCCTCATACAACGGCAAGCCGATAACCGCCTATTACACTTCGACTTGCGGCGGCCGTACTGAGAATAGTGAGAATATTTTTGATCATGCCGAGCCATATCTCCGCGGCGTCGAATGCTCACTCGAAGGCAGAAGGCATTTCGACCCATTCTTTATAAGGACCAATCGAATTGCCCCGAAGCTACGCGATGACGGTAACTTAGAGTTGTTTAGGTTTGCATCGATTCTTGGTGCCAACGGCTATCATGTGAGCGACCAGCGATTCGACGATCGCTGGTTTGAGGATCCGCCGACCGACGCCGAATTGTCCAATTGGCTAACGGCGTTAGCGTCGAAGTTCGGCAAGTCGTTCCCGTTGGTCGAGAAGAATGTTTCGCGTCCGACCGAACTCGCACGCATAGTCGCATCATTTGTTTATTCTCCTGGCTACGCTGATACAATGCTGGTCGAATCCGACATTAACTACAATCTTGCATTCGATGACGCGGGCGAGATCCCACGTGAACGCCGGGCCGAGATCGCTTTGTTGCTTCGCGACGGTTACTTTTCCTTGAATCCGGATCTCACATTTCGGCCAAACATGCCGTTCTCACGTGCTCGTGTTCTGCGGCTTTTCAGAAAGATCTACGAGAAGAAAAAATGGATGCCCGAAATGCAAACAGCTACGGCCGGAACGAGCGTTGACGGTAAGCTTATGATTCGAAACGGCAAAAGCGAGCGTCCGATGGTTTTGCGGCCTGATGTTTTTCTGTTCCGCGAGTTCGGCGGAACGATGTATCCTGTTCGCGAAGTAGCACTGCTCGGCGGCGAGAAGTTGAATTACCAAGTCGATGCTCTCGGGGCCGTCAAGTATCTCGAGGTCGAGCCAACCGAAACGCCGACAACAGCCGAACGAATGTCACCTTGGACGATATGGAACAAATCAGCTTCGGCCGGAGCGGTTCAGTCGCGGCTCTCACGATACGTTCGCGGCATTGGCACGCTTTATGATATCAACGTCAAGAAGGTCGGCTACTCTCGTCGTCCTGTCGAACTAGAGATCATCGGTTCGAACGGAATTAAGACGCTGAAAGGCGGCAAGATACGTTCGGCTTTGCGTCTTCCGGAACAGCTATTTGTTATGAACAAACGATATAGCGGTTCGACCGTTTCTAGCTACACCTTCACGGGCCGCGGCTGGGGACACGGCGTCGGAATGTGCCAATATGGCGCATTTGGTCTTGCAAAAATGGGCGTGAAATACGACGAGATAATCAAGCATTATTACAGCAATGTCGATGTTGCTAGGGCATATTGATGGCGGACAATTTCTTTCGATTTAATTGTTGACGCAGGTGGCGTAAACATTGTTTAATAAGGAGAGTGTGATTCTCGCACTTCATCCCACTCTCTGATGCTTAAATTACGCAAGTTCTCGCTGTATTTCAGCCTATTTCTGTGCTTTGCATTTTGCAGCATAGTGACGGGGCAGTATCGCTTTGACACTTGGACGACGGACAATGGGTTGCCTCAGAACGGAGTAAGGCAGATCGCCCAGACACCCGAAGGTTATCTATGGTTCACGACGTTTGATGGCCTTGTTCGGTTTGACGGGCTGATCTTTACTACGTTCAACAAAAGTAATACCAAGGGCATCATTAACAACAGATTTACAGGCTTGTTCGTTGATGACGACGGTACGATCTACGCCACGACTATGGACGATGGCGTACTAACCGTATATGAGAACGGAGAATTTCGAACATACGATTCCGCGACGGTTCCGGGCCGTTTCGTAAATGGTATCAAAAAAGATGCGGCAGGCTTCGTTAAGTTCCTGACTGACGACGACGACCGAAAAGGGCGTAGTTGGTATCGGATCGTGGATGGCAAGTTCGAGTTCATTGAGAAATTCGGTAAGCCAAATGACGGCGTTAAGATTCAAGGCAAATCGGGAAAGACATGGACTATCAACCAGACCAACGTTATTGAGAGCGGCGATGGGTTTGAACGTACGATCTCGATCGATCTCTTAAAGCTAGGCTCTGACATCGTATCGTTCGAGGACAGAAATGGTGCTCTGTGGCTCGGCGAAAATCGCGTTTATCGAATTAAAGATGGAGAGGTTAGGGTTTTTGGCGAGAGCGAAGGCCTGCCATCGCATTCGTATTATCACTCATTTTGGGATGAGCCTGACGGTAGTGTTTGGTTTGCGAGCGGCGGAAACTCTGCGGCGACCGTCGGCCTGGTCCAGCACAAGGACGACAAACTAACGATCTGGGGAGCGGAGCAAGGCCTGCAAGGTTCGACGATAAGCAACGTCTTTGTTGACCGTGAGGGAACGCCTTGGCTCGCGACCGATCGTGGCTTGGCTCGTCGACGAAAAAAGATTATTCAGACCTATTCCAAAGCAGATGGTATCGATCACAGTGAGATCTACCCTATCTTGAAAACACGCGACGGCTCGATCTGGATCGGCTCGATAAAAGGGCTCACGGTCTATCGAAACGGGAAGTTTACTCCGGTTGATCTAGGATCCGCTCCAGACGCTGTCGACGACCAGAAGTGGAAGAACGGGCGTGCATTCGTTCAATCTCTCTGGGAAGCTCCGAACGGCAACCTTTGGATCGGTGTAAGCGGTGCGCTATATATCGTCCAAAACGGTGTCGCTCGCAGCATCGAATCAGGCGGACATTTCTTTGCCATCCAGAATGACAATCAGGGCAATGTTTGGGCGGCATCGACTCGTGGTATCTTCAGATTCGTTGATGAAAAGCTGGTTCAGCAATACACGGCCGTAGACGGTCTACCGAGCGAGAACGTGACCAGTATCTTTCAAGATTCAAAAGGACAACTCTGGTTTGGAAGCTACGGCGGATTATCTCGGTTCGATAACGGTAAGTTCATCAACTATTCCGTCAAAGACGGCCTTGTTGGCAATTATGTTCGTACCATCTACGAGGATGGCGACGGTTCTCTATGGATCGGCACCTACGATCAGGGGCTGAGTCGTTATCGAGACGGACGCTTCGTTAACTTTAACGAACAAAATGGCTTGTTCAACAATGGCGTTTTTGCTATTCGCGAAGATAGAAACGGGTTCTTTTGGATAAGCTCTAATCGCGGGATCTATCGCGTTTCTAAGGCCGAGTTGAACGATCTTGCGGCCGGTAAGATCTCGAAGATCAATAGCGTCGGTTACGGCAAAGAGGACGGAATGCTCAGCAATGAGTGCAATGGCGGTCGGCAGCCGTCGAGCCTCGTTGACGACCAAGGCCGCTTTTGGTTCCCGACCCAAGACGGCATCGCGATAGTCGATCCTATGGCTGAGACGACTAATTCACTTGCGCCCGCGGTGGTTGTTGAGAGTGTTATCGCGGATCGCGAGCCTATTGATTTCCGTAATGGTATCAAGATCCAGGCGGGCGTTCGGGATCTTGAGATCAAATACACAGGCATCAGTCTGATCAAGTCAGATCAGGTCAAGTTTCAATATAAGCTTGACGGGCGGGACACTGATTGGATAGACGCCGGCACGCGACGAACGGCATATTACTCAAATTTGGCTCCGGGCGATTACAAGTTTCACGTTCGGGCCGCTAATAGCGATGGCGTTTTGAACGAAACAGGAGCAACAGTTGACCTTTCATTAACGCCGTTCTTTTATCAAACACGTCTATTTGGCTTGCTTGCCGTGCTTACGGCCGCAATATTGCTATTGTTGGTGTGGAAGATAAGCGTCAAGCAACTCGAATCGCGTGAACGAAAACTGACACGTCTAGTCGCCGCCCGAACCGAGGAATTGGCCGAAGCAAATCGCGTACTTCAAGATCTTGCGAATTCCGACGGCCTCACAAAGATCGGTAACCGCCGCCGATTTGAAAGTTTCTTGACCGACGAATGGCACAGGGCAGTTCGTTTTCGAACACCGATATCGTTGTTATTGCTCGACATCGATCATTTCAAACTCTATAACGACACGTATGGGCATCAGGCGGGCGATGACTGTTTACAGGTCGTGGCTCGTTCTCTAGCGTCGGCCGTCAAGCGTCCTACCGATCTCGTCGCTCGGTTTGGCGGTGAGGAATTCGCTATCGTGCTCGGCGGGACCGACGGCGTCGGGGCACGTCAGATCGCGGACGAGGTGATAGCAACGATCAAATCTCTTCGCATTCCGCATAGATCGTCGCAAACAAATCAAATACTCACCGTGAGCGTTGGTATTTCGTCGATCGAGCCGGATCTCGAAAGCTCACATATTGAGCTCGTTCGCGAAGCGGACCGTGCTCTCTACCAGGCAAAAGCTAACGGGCGTGATCAGGTCTATCAGACAGGGCAAGT
Organism: Blastocatellia bacterium; assembly: GCA_016789145.1. Classification (GTDB taxonomy): domain Bacteria; phylum Acidobacteriota; class Blastocatellia; order Pyrinomonadales; family Pyrinomonadaceae; genus OLB17. The sequence goes on from JAEUQI010000053.1 coordinate 13,171, forward strand.
TATGATCGATGACATTCCGATCCCGATGATCATTCGCGATCATCTGGACGGGCGGCCGAACTAACTAGCGTAGATGAAGCAAAATAAGTGCAGTAAGAGCCGGCAGAGCCTGAATGAAAATGATTTTGCGGCTAGCAGTTGCTGCGCCGAAAATGCCGGCAATAATGATGCATGTCAGGAAAAAGACGAGTACATAAAAGCCATATTGGCCGCCCATAACGATGCCCCAAATGAGGCCTGCGGCTAGAAAACCGTTATACAGGCCTTGGTTCATCGCGAGCGTTTTCGTCGCCGCAGCTTGCTCCGGCGTATGCCCAAAAGCCCGAAGTCCCGGTGCCTTGTCCCATAAAAACATCTCTAGTACGAGAAAATAAAAGTGAAGTGCAGCGACGATGCCGGTCACTACAAGAGCGGCTGTTTGCATAAAGTTCTCCTTGAATTGCACGTATGTTACTATTGGCTTCGATGGCGTACAAATCGAGAATCTTGGTTGTTCTGGCGTTTGTACTCGCACTCGCTGCGGGTTCTGCGTTCGCGCAGTCAACGGCCGCGACTAAGGCGGCAAAAGGTTCCCAGACTGCGAAAGACGGCTTTAAGAACGAAGACGAAATACGCGACAAGTTCAACAATTGGAAGACCGACGCCGACGCACGCGAATGGCTGAAAGCGATGGGCATTGACGCTAAGTCCGTCGAATCAGTCGTTGCCGCAAAACCGCACGGCGAAAAGGCCGATGTCGAGATCACGGTGAAGTCCATCGACGGCGCTACGATCAAACAAGGCATTTCGATCAAACTCGTTTCAAGTGCCAACGGCTTTAATCAGATCGACAAGACGTGGGTCTCGACTTATGCCAAAAAATGGAAGATGCCGCAGACGGTTCACGATGCACTGAAACTGTTCGTTGGCGAAACACCGCCTGTCGGAACGCAGGCTGCCAGCCTGCCCGTAGGCGAAGAGAAGCAGCCTAGCAGGCTGCGGTCCACTACGCGAATGTACCTCAACGAACTTGACGAGGCCACGCAAAAAGCCGTACTGGATTTCTTCACTGAAAAGAAAGATGAGATCGTCTCCGACCTATTCGCGGGCGACGGCGAGCACGCCGCAGGCTGGATGATGGTCGCCTACAAAGCCTCGGCCGACACGCGTTGGGTGATACGCTCTTCTGCTGACACGATCAAATTCTTTGCGGACGGCCCGGTCGAATTCACACGTGCCGGTAACCTAAAAATAGGCCGCATCACCATGCAACGTAAAGGCGGCGACGGCGGCCGCGAAACTGCAAAGATGCTACAGTTCAAGATAAATCCTGTGCAATTGTTTGAGGCGAAATGAAGTTTGAAAAAAGTCAGATCGTTGGAATATTGATACTTATCGCGCTGGTATTGGCTTTTGTTTTGGTGCGGACTTATTTGTTGGACTCAGTTCCTTGAGGCCGAAGTAAATCTCGAATCGGAACAAACTCTAGAAGTTGCTTAGACGACAAAGGCAAAGCATCCGGGTCCGATTTTGCTGCTCGAACAATCTCGCGTTCCTCAGATCGTGTTGGCATTCGGATCTTTCGATATTGGGTAGTTGTTCGTTTCTCGTCTATGGCCAATCAGCATGCGCGTGCCTAGCGTTTCTACTGATCCCTTCGATCTGTATTCTTATCCGCCCTTTTGGTGCGCACCAGCGTAAGTCGACAGAATGCAATCTTGACCTTATCTCCCGAATAAAGCCCCACAACGCCATTCTTGAACGCAAACTCATTGGACACCGAATTTACATACTTCCCATTGATAAACAAGTCGGTTCGCGTTCCAGTATCTCTGATCTCCAATGTGTTCTCTTCAGTCAGCGTCTTTATCGCGGATGAGACTGTCCAAGGAATCACATTTAGTTCATCGTTAGGCACGTGACGTACAACCCTGTACTGCTGACTCATCGTATTGATCAGAAAAGCATAACCCTGCCGTAATGGCGTGGTATCACTGTGAAAGATCAAACCATATCCTAAGGACGAGTCAGCTGCGGCAACGTTTTTCAAAGTCACTCTGGCCTTCGCTCCAATCGTTATATTTTCTTCAGTTGCAACCAGTACGTAGTAGTGCTTCAACTCTTTCGAACTCATGAAAAGTTGGCCATCCTCGTAGTTCGTATTGCCCCACAACGAGTTTGGTCTTACCCATTCTTCTAGATCCAAAGCCTCAATCTCTACGTTTGGAGTCTGAGCGAAAAGGAGAGTAGTTGAAAGGCAAGATAAGGCACCGATAACTGCGACAATGACTTTAAAACGAATCTGGGATTTCATGCCAGAATTCTCACAGGAAAAGTATTGCAATGCAACAAAATTCTTAAAAAGCCAGATCGGCGGAATCTTGATATTGATCCTTGTGATACTGGCTTTCGTGCTGTTTAGAATGTATGCGTTTTAGGTGATGAGCCTGGCGTCCATGGTGATCTCGGCTTTGAAGAGCTTTGACACGGGGCAGCCGGCTTTCGCGTTGGCGGCGCACGTTTGGAAATCGTCGTCAGTGGCGTTAGGAACCTTTGCGTTCACCTCGAGATGGATCTTCGAGATGGCAAATCCTGTGTCGTCTTTTTCTAAACGCACCGAAGCTGTTGTTTTGATGTATTCCGGATCCAATCCCGCGTTCGTCAATTGTCCTGACAAAGCCATAGAAAAACAGCCCGCATGTGCCGCCCCGATCAACTCCTCAGGATTCGTCCCGATCCCATCCTCAAACCGCGTGCTAAACGAATACTGCGTCGCGTCCAAAACGCCGCTCTCCGTCGAGATCGAGCCTTTGCCCTCTTTAATAGTCCCATTCCACTCTGCCGATGCTTTTCTCAACATAATTTTCTCCTTGTATTTGTTCGCGAAGAAACAGTCTATCACGCCATATCGAGTCTATAAATGTGCACGTAATTCGGTGATACCATTTATGCGAGGTGAGTATGGCTTCAGTTTTTGAGAGCGACGAGGCCTTAAAGGCGGTTTTCAAATCGGCGATCGTTGAGGTCGTGCAGGAACGCAAAGACCTCGTTCGCGATATATTCGAGGAGATAATTGAGGACATTGCTTTTTCAAAAGCTATAGCCGAGGGCCAACAAACCTAGCGCGTAACTCGCGAATCTGTTTTCGAAGCCTTGGAGACCGTAAATTGATTGTTGAGTATAACGGGAGTGTTCTCAAAGATCTCAAGGCGGTAAGCGACAAAGTTGTATAATCTTAAGTTAAGAACGGCATCGAAACGATCGAATCCGCCGCAACTCTCGATTAGATATCAAACCTGAAGAAAATGCGCGGTCCACGATACTACTTCCGAGTTCGCATCCGCCTGAGACTGGATAGCGATACACTTATTTTCATTCGATTCCTAAACTGAAAAGATATCTATCGATATTTCTCGTAACGTCCGCATATCGTCAGAACGACAAGGCGAGATCTAGAAACTGAGTCGTCGCTACCAAAGTTATGAACTACGAATTGGTCTGGCATTACGCTGACGATCCGGCACACGGTATTGAGTCAGAGCCCTATATCCACTTTTGGTTTATGCTCCGATTCCCTGACTTACCACCGGGAAAGGGTCATACTGCAAATTTCGTTTTCAATGTGCTACAAAGACCGGAGTCTACCCGACAAGGAATCTCCGTTCTTCGCCGAGGTTTCCTCGACGCTGTACCTTTTTCAAAATCTAAAGTTCAGGAATTCGTTGAGGCATCCGTGGCCTTTGCTGCTACTAAGTCTCGTGACGAAGCTTTGGCAATACTAAATGAACAGTTCATTTATGACGACCTCGATTTTTCTAACGAATTTGCAGACGATCTGCTTGAAGCCGATAAGCTCTTAGCACTTATCCACGACGCATTTGATGGTGTAGACCGTCAGGGAGGCATCACTCTTCATCAGGCTCTTGTGATCGATGACTACGGAACGCAGGAAGAACTCGAGGCCGCAGAAGCATACGATACGGAGGACCGATGGCAGAATGTCCCAGAGTCAGACATTTCAAAGAATATCTCGATCTTCAATTTTCTCGACCCGATCGGATTTCGATATTACCTTCCCGCGTATATGTCTTGGTCGATCAAAAATTACACGGACGACGAGTCGGACTGTAGCTTCTTCACCTTTATGGCTGTCCTTCCGACAGTTGCTCCGCGTGACGTTGGACTCGGCATCGGGAATGCGTTTGATTTGGACAACTTTATCAACGAGCGAGGTTTCACCTCTGCACAGATAGACGCGATCTATCGGTTTATCTGTTTCATGGCGATCAAAGCCGAATTTGGTATGAGTGAAGACTATTATGCCGCAACCAAAAAATGGCGAATAGCGGCTGAAAACTAAGAGTTACATACTAAGATCGCCCTAGCTGCGTCGAGGCTTTTTTCTATGAACCTCAACTGTGTCACCTAGACTAAGGTACAAAGTTGTGCCTTCAAGCTCGGGGGTGATGAAGCGTAGGGCTTTGGTGGGATTGATGTTGAAATGGCTGCAGAGCGGCCCGATGCTTCGTTTTGTCTAAGCCAACAAAAAGTGATTCTTTTTTGTGATATTTAGAAAAAAAGTCGCACACATTTAAGCAAAAATGTGTTATACTTGCAACGCTCTGTGATCTTTGACAACTTGTAAGACATAATCTTACATTTTTTTAAAAAACTGCGAGATTTGGCTGTTGTGCAGTTATAAGTGTCATAGATACAGTGGTTTACGCGTTCCAAGCCCTCTTGGAACGCGGCTGAAACGCCTTGGAACGATCTTTGTTGCTCGTTCGTCTAATTTGTTGTTAGGCAAAGGCTTACAGAGATAAGCAGAAATGGACGTACCATTTGGACTGAACGGGTGTCACTAGACAATTTATGCCTTTGCAAATAGACTATCTTGTTTGCTGTCCTCTCCCGTGGCGGCGCTATTAGCATTATGGCAATTTCTGCAAACGACATTCGTAAAGGCATGGTGATCCTGCATGAGGGGGCACCGGTCAAGGTTATGGAATTTCATCATCACACGCCGGGCAATCTGCGTGCGATGGTTCAGGCACGGCTCCGTAATCTGTTGACGGGTAACTCTTTCGAGTACCGATTTCGTTCGAACGATACTCTCGAAAAAGTTACGCTCGAGCAACACAAGATGGATTATCTGTATTCGGACGGCACGCATCATCATTTCATGAACAATGAAAATTTTGAGCAGGTCCAGCTTACTGAAGAAGAGCTTGGCGATTCGGCCCAGTGGTTGATGCCGAACCTGACGATCGAGGTCGAGTTTTACAACGGCTCGCCGATCGGTGTTACGCTACCGGCAACGATGGACCTTACAGTTTCGCGAACCGATCCGCCTCTCAAGGGAGCAACCGCATCGAACTCGAACAAGCCTGCGACACTTGAAAATGGTGTTACCGTGTCGGTACCGCCGTTCATCGTCGAAGGCGAGATGATCCGCGTGAATCCTGCCGAAGCTCGATATATGGAACGAGTGAAGTGATCGCTAAGAAATGCATGAGCATATCGAGCCGAAAATGTTGCGTTTTCGGCTCGTAATTTTTGGTCAAACCACTTTATTGCTACTTTACTAAGCGCAAGTAAAGTATGATGACCAAGGTCGCGGCGTCGGCATTGAGCCGAGACGAAGGCCGTATTTCGCAGTAATGTTCTTTCTCTACAGCCTCATTTACACGCTGGCATTTATAGTGCTGTCGCCGAGATTCCTTTGGGACGTGATAACCGGCGGCAAATATGCGGCCGGATTTAAGCAACGGCTCGGCTTCTTGCCGGCGTTCGAGAAAGACCAGCGTAGTGTCGTGTGGCTCCACTGTGTTTCAGTTGGCGAGGCAAACGCGGCGAGGCCGCTGGTTGATGAATTTAGACATCGATTTCCTACTCACAGGCTTATAGTCTCTACGGTCACAAGAACCGGTCAGAAACATGTTCGTGACATTTTCAAACATTCGGCGGACGCCATTTTCTACTTTCCATTCGACTGGAAATTCAGCGTGAAACGGGCGATCAAGCATTACGAACCGAACGCCGTTATCCTAATGGAAACGGAGATCTGGCCAAACTTCATTCGCGAGGCGAATCATTCCGGTGCAAAAGTCTGCATCGCCAACGGCCGTTTGTCTGAGAAGTCATACAAGCGTTACAGCTACTTTAAAAAGTCGATGAAGCGAATACTTGGCTATTTCGCTGTCGCCGCAATGCAATCAAATGCTGATGCGAAACGCATAATGGCTCTCGGAATGCGAGCGAGCAAGGTACGTGTGAGCGGCAATCTCAAGTTCGACCACAGCGTGGAGGCGGCTGAGAATCAGTTGACCGAAGTTTTCCGCGAACGGTTCGCTATCACGCCCGAGGCTCCGCTCATCATCGCCGCTAGCACGCATGAAAAAGAAGAAGCGTGGCTGCTCGACGTGTTCAAAGAGATATGGAAATCCGGCGGCGACCGTCTGCCGAGGCTGATGATCGTGCCTCGGCATCCAGAACGTTTCGATACGGTGACCGATCTGCTGCGTAAGACTGGTTTCGACTTCGTAAAGCGCAGCGAATCCGAATCATCGCGTGACAAGACCGCCGAGGTCATACTGCTCGACAGCATCGGCGAGCTGCGAGCGGCGTATCCGCTGGCCGAGATCGTGTTCGTTGGAGGCAGCCTGATACCGCATGGCGGGCAAAGTATTTTCGAACCTGCGGCTTGCGGCAAAGCGATCGTTACGGGTCCGTATACTGACAACTTCAAGGCCGCGATCGCCGATTTCGCAGAACGAAAAGCGTTGATCCAAGTCACAGCGACTAAGGAGAAGGCGATGATCGACGAACTCACGCAGGCATTGCAGAAACTCGTCCACGACCAAGGCAAACGCATTACGCTCGGCTCCGCCGCACTCAGCGCGATGAAGGCAAATCGCGGGGCGACATCGCACACACTGGAATATCTTGAGCCATATCTGGGACAATCGACATTTAAGTAATGACGATCGCCTATTGTCTCTTTGCCGTTTTGCTCATTTGGCTCAGCTTCCGCTCACTTCGCGGTGGTATTGATTATCTCGCGTTTTTTCGCTCCGAACTCGCAAAGCCGCTCTCGAATTACACACCCAAAGCAACGATCATCGCTCCGTGCCGAGGCATCGACGAAGGCTTGGAAGAAAATCTCGCGACACTGATCGAACAAGACTATCCTGATTTCGAGGTAATATTCGTTGTTGACGACGAACGCGACAATGCAGTGCCGACGATAAATTCGTTGATCAAAACCTGTTCGTATGCAAAACTCGTCATCGCTCCGAAAGCGACGGATTCATCGCAAAAGGTCGAGAATCTTCGCGAAGCTGTTCTGCATCCTGCCGATGATTCTCAGGTCTTCGTTTTCGTCGACTCCGACGCACGGCCGCAGAAACTCTGGCTACGACGGCTAGTCGCTCCGCTTGAGAATGAGGGTGTTGGAGCCGCGACAGGTTATCGATGGTTCATCTCGCCACGACCGACTTTCGGCTCAGAGTTGCGTTCGGCATGGAATGCATCGATCGCCTCGGCACTCGGCCCAAACACTTTAAGCAACTTTTGCTGGGGCGGCTCGATGGCGATTCGGCGAGATGTCTTTGACGAAGTCGGCATTCGCGAACGCTGGACAGGCACCCTGTCGGACGATTTTGTTGTGACGAACGCGATGAAAGACGCCGGAAAGTCGATCGTCTTTGTTCCGCAGGCTTTGGCGGTTTCGTATGAATCCTGTTCGTTCGAAACGATGCTCGAATTCACGACGCGGCAGATGAAGATTACGCGAGTTTACGCAACGCCGCTCTGGCTGTTGTCGATGATCGGAAGCTCGCTGTTCCTTGGCGTCATCGTTGCGTCGTTTGCGATCATACTGTTGACGCAGATGAACGGCTGGCTACGTTGGTTCGCACTGGCGATCATGGTCCTCGTCTTTGGACTCAGCATTGCCAAAGCACATTTAAGGCTCACGGCCGTTCGCTTGGCGTTGCCAAATTGGGATAGGCATCTAGCAAAGCAGACATTTTCGCAATTGACACTCTTTCTCGTTGCTTCGGCGATCTTTCTCTACAATTGCCTCGCGGCGTTCGTTTCGCGACGCATAAACTGGCGAGGAACGGTCTATGAATTGAAATCACGTACCGAAACTGTCATTATTTCTAGCGAATGAACGAATGGAAGCCCACAAAAACTCAAGACACTGAGATCGAACAGACGCCTGAAGTTTGGCCGGATGAACTGACCGATCCATATGCGGAGCCTACGGTCGAGGATATGATCGATCCCTACGCTGACGCAGATAATGAGGTCGAAACGGTCGTTATGCCCGCATTCGCAAGTACTTACGAAGAAGAGTCCGACGATTTCATCGTTCAAATACCATACGAAGAACCGTCGGTCGAGGAAACCGCACGGCGTTCGGGAATAGCTTATTCGTTGGGCATCGCGTTCTTTGTCTCGGTTGCGTTTTGTATGCTGCTCGGCTGGCTCGCAGATTGGCTACTTGGATCACGGCCTTGGGGACTAGTCGGCGGCATCGTATTGGGTTCGGTTCTAGGATTTGTTCAGTTTTTCCGAATGTCGTCGCAGATGTATAAGAATGATAACGACCAAGCGTACAAGCCGCTATTCCACCATGAAGACGACTCCGACCTTTGAGTTTTTTCGAGATAATTTGTAAAATTTAAGTTTCGCAATGAATGACCAGAGCGAACCTTTGACAACCGAAGCACATTCAGCGGCAAGGCTTTCGCACAAACGGATCTTGCTACTGATGGCGATCATCTGTGTCGTAGCCGCATTGGTCGGGCTTGTATTCAAAGGCTCGATGTTTGGCATCGGCGTATTGTTCGGCGGAGCGATGGCATTTGCCAACTATTTTTGGCAGGAAAGCTCAACGCGGGCGATATTCGCAGTAGCTGCGGGCGGCAGTAAGCCGTTCTTTCCGGCACTGAGATATGTGCTCAGATATCTGGTGATCGGCGGTGTCATTTGGTTGGTCTACGTCACGGGAGCTTTCCCGATCGTTGCGGTGATAATGGGCCTAGCTGCGTTTACGTTCGCGGTCATGGCCGAAGCTTTTATTAGTATTTTATTTCGTCCTGATAGGAAAGGATCATAATGTTTCTTTTTGCCGAAGGCGGCCATCACACGCCGCTCATCGTAGATTTTATCAACACCACGTTCGGTGAACCTGTGCATAAATTTCAGGTCAAGTACACCGAACCGCTGTGGAATGAGTACGTTTTCAAGCATTTCGGTACGACTGCTTCGAAAGCGTTCGGCCCTTACACCGTCGAAAACGCGATCCCATGGTACACGATCATGTTCGTCATCGCGTGTTTGTTGACCATCGCGATCGTTTGGATCATGAAGGGCAAATTGAGCCAGGACGATCCGAAGCCTGGACAGTTAACGCTCGAATCGGGCGTACTCGCGATTCGTGACCTTATAGCTCGTATTGTCGGTGACCACGGGGCAAGGCACTTTCCGGTAGTTGCGACTTTCGCTACATTGATCTTGGTTTCGAACTTGATGGGCCAATTCCCGATGTTCATGTCGCCGACGGCTTCGGTTAATGTGACCATCGCACTTGGTATCTCATCATTCGTTTATTACAACTACGTCGGTATCGCCGAGAACGGCCTGTTTGGACACATCAAGCATTTTGCTGGACCGAAGTTGCCCGCGCTGATGCTTCCGATCACGGGACTCATCTTTTTCATTGAGCTGATCTCGAATTCGATCCGACCGTTTACGCTCGGTGTTCGACTGTTTGCGAATATGTACTCTGACGAGCAGGTTTTTGTGCAGATCACGAACCTCGCTCCGCCGTTCACCCATTTCATCGTGCCACTGGC
>JAEUQI010000054.1 GCA_016789145.1 Blastocatellia bacterium
TTCTTTCACCCAACCATCGCGGCGGAAGACAGCCGAAATGCTGACCACCTTTCGAACCTTCTCGGGATGGCGGATCACAGTTTGCATCGCAACGCCGCCGCCCAGGCTGTAGCCAACGATATCCGCTCGTACGATCTTGAGATGGTCGAGCAGCCCGGCCACATCGTCCGAATGATTCTCAAAGCTCATTTCACGCTTAACATCCGCCGTCCGCCCGTGGCCCTGCATTTCGACGGCGATAACCTTCCGCGTTTTGGCGAGTTCGTTGATCCAATCATTCCAATCACCCGAGATCGCCATGAACGCCCCATGCAGCAACACCACCGGCTCACCCTTTCCATGGATCTCGTAGTACATTTTTAGTCCGTTAACCGGCGCATAGCCGGTGGTCGGCTTTTGCTGCCCAAGTGCGTCACCTGACGAAAACGTCATCAAGAGGATCGACAGAGTCAGAACCGGGAGCGATAGCGACTGGGTTCTTCGGATATCGGCACTATTGGACTTAGAAAAGATCATATTATTTGGCACCCTGCTTCTGGTAATTCTTGCTGATCAGCATTCACTGCTCTGAACTACTTTTTTTTGATAACACAGCGAGCAGTTTCGCAAGATTCTGCAACTGCGCTTTCGCGCCTTCGGTAAATCCGCTTGCGAGGATCATCTCCATTCGTTCAAGTGATTCATTGTAGATCGAGACGCTGACGGTCGTTGTATCGCCCTGATCGATAAAATCGAAATTCCAATCCGAGCCCGGCAAGTGCAGATTTTCGTCCGCGTCTGCGAAAGCGTTGAAAAATTTGAAATTCGTTTTCGGTGTGATCGAAGTATATCTCTGAACCGCCCAACGTTCGGCGCCGTCCGGCCCAACCATCGCGTAAAACCGGCGGCCGCCGACCTCAAAATCAAGTACTTTCGTTCGCGACTCAAACGGTTTCGGTGCCCACCACTGGTCGAGCAGTTCGGGCTTTGTGTACGCGTCCCAGACCAGATCGCGCCCGGCGTTAAACTCTTTGGTTATCGTGACCGTTTTTGTCTCTTTGTTTACAACAAAATCCATATCCATGCTAAATCTCCTCCGCCAGCACTTCGTCGAGACGCGTGTAACTTGTCTCCATGCCTTCGGTCATACCGGTTGATAGGGCCTCGTCTCGGTCGGCCTGCGACGCGTATTTGATCGTGGTTGAGACGTTCGTGATGCCGTCGATCTCATCGAAAACGACTGTGATGATCGACGGCTCGCCGCCCATCGTGATGCCCATGTTCCCCGGATCGAAGGCCTGCGTGTGAACGATCTTGGCGTGGGGAACGACCTCCAAGACCTCGCCGGTAAATCCGAACTCTATGCCGTCTTCGTCATTGCGCCAACGCCATTGATAATCGCCGCCGACGCGCATGTCCATCTCGCAGACAGGCATCGACCAATTAGGCGGACCTGTACACCAGCGACGCAGCAAGTTCGGTTCCATATATGCCCGCCACACCAACGCGGCAGGGGCATCAAAGCTCCGCTTAACTAAAACCTCAGTTTCTGACGGCAGGCTTGCCTCGGCAGGTTTCATTTCTTTTTCTCCTGTTTATCGTTTTGTTTGAGCTCGGCAAGCAGCACGTCAAGCTGCTCAAAACGGCTTTCCCAGATCTTCCTGTACTGCTCCAGCCATCGATCGATCTCTTTCATCTTTTCGATCTCAAGTTTGTAATAGACCTCGCGGCCCCGTTGCTCCGCCGTCACGACGTCGCATTCGGTCAGTATCCGCAGATGCTTAGAGACAGCCTGCCGCGAAGTATCAAAATGCTCAGCCAACGCATTCGGCGTCATTGCGTTAATCGCAACCAACGCAATGATCGCCCGCCTCGTCGGATCAGCTATGGCCTGAAAAATGTCTCGTTTCATAACTACGAACAGCAGTATGCAACCATTCAGTTGCATATGTCAAGTGCAACCGAACGGTTTCGGAAAATAACTTTTTGAAAAAGGCCTACTCGCTCACCACTCCTGAATAACAACGCCGATCTGGCCGTCTGTTAGGGCGAATTCTTTGGCTCCCCAAGGGCGGAGGGTTATCTTTGAAAGGTTTGGGTGGAGGAATTCGGGATGAGAGGCTGAGACCTTGTCGTAAACCTCTTGTATATTTTGGATCACGAGTCGGAACTCCGGATTGTGTTCTTTCGCAAGCTCGGCGTTTTGAAATAGGTTGACGCCCAGGCCGTCTCGCCCGACGACGCAGAACGGCTGGAATGATCGTCGTTCGTCATGCCTGATCTCAAAACCGAGGCACTCGACAAACATCTTCACGCCATCGGCGATATCAACGTAGAAGATATTGGGAACTAGTTTTTCGAATTTCATAAATACGCATCAATCCCAATCTTTCTTGAGCAGGAGTTCTTCGATCCGATAGGCGTGGAACATCTCGTGATTGAGCACGTGGCGGAACATTATGAATACCGAATAATGATCGAATGCATCGTGGACGGCGGTTTTCTGCCATTCTTCGGGTGTGAGCGTCTTGAGCCGCTCGACCAGCGAAGCTCGTTCGCGAACGTAGCGATCGAGACTCGCATCGAGATCGACCTCGAGCATCGAACCAGCCTCTTCCTCGGCTGTGTTCTCTTTTACCTCGATAAACGGTTCCGGCGTCGACAAGATCACATCCAACCGATCCCGAAACAGCTTGTCCGTCTGCGACAAATGCACCGCGTGCTCATACGCCGACCATTTCGCCGGGCTTGGACGACGCCGCAATATCGACTCCGGCACCTCGCGTATCAAAGGTACGATCACGCCAGGCGCTGTCGCGAGCGCGGAGATCAATGTGCTGGTGTCGCTCATGGCATTCATACGGAGCTAGGGATAGAGCTGAAGTCGGTTAATCTGTCGCTTTTGCAGAATAATACACGACTTTTACCGCCTTGCCAGGCATTTTATGCGCTTCGTGAGGCACTTTGACCGCTTCGTGAGGCATTTTTTGGCCTTCGTGAGGGACTTTCACCGCTTCGTGGGTGACTTATTGTGCTTCGGAACTGGTTTCTACTACTTCGGGATCCATCTTACCCGCTTCGTGACCGATCTGCACCGCTTCGTGAGCGACTCGCAGTGCTTCGTCTTCGATTTACTGAAGTTCGGTTCTATCAGACAATGATTGTCTCTTTATAAACCCGAATGACTTCCCCATTGTTCGCGTTAATAACAATCTTCTTGTATGTGCCCTGCCCCACAAGTCCAAGAAGTGACTCATCCGGCGTTGTTCCCCTCGAATCAGTAACTATCCAAACGAAGGTGTCTGCATCGGCCGAATAGTCGAAACTGACACTCATCGCTTTCTTCGGAAAGCCATTAATTGCTGCGATCTCAATAGCCCGCCTACATGAGATAATTCGAGCCTTTTCAGGATGAACTCCGATATCAGGCAGGCCGATATCCTCTCGAATCGAACCATCGTCGTCAAGAACGAGTTTCGTATAGAAATACTTAAGGCCTTTCTTTGAATCAGAAAACGTAAACCGCAGATCAAAAGCGCCCATCGGAGCGTTCCGGTTGTAATCACTAGGAGACTCGCGCTTTAGCGCTTCGAGGTCCGTCCATTCGCCGCCATCGTATTTCAATCTGTCGAAGAATTTCTTACCGAGCTTGGAACGAAGATGTTCGATGAGCTTACCTCGGGCAGGCATCGGTATTTGATTCAGATTTCTGACACCCTTAATAAGCGAGCGGTTCTTGTATCGATCAATCGAGTAAGCCGAACCACGGAAGCCCGCGTCGACACCACACTTTTGTCCAAAGGTCTCGTTCGCGAAGAAGTAAAACGAACAGACAGCAACTACCGCAACGCCCGTCTTGACTCTCAACTTCATACGCCCACCTTCTCCACGCGGTTGTAGACGGTGTCGCGTTCGACGGGGTCGAAGCCCGCACGCTGGATCATTTCGATGATCTCTTGTTTGGTCATCTTTACTTCGCCTTCGGCGGCGTAGGCGTGGGTTAGTTCGCCGCCGTCGGTGATGGTGCCGTCGAGGTCGTTGGCGCCAAAGTGGAGGGCGGTCTGGGCGGTGGCTTTGCCGAGCATGACCCAGTAGGCCTTGATGTGGTCGAAGTTGTCGAGCATCAGGCGTGAGACAGCGATTGTCTTGAGATTGTCGATCGCGTCGGGGCCGGGCAGGCTGTCGAGCGCGGTGCCCGGCGGATAGAACGCGAGCGGGATGAAGCACTGAAAGCCGCCGGTCTTGTCCTGCTGCTCGCGGAGTTTTACAAGGTGGTCGATGCGGTCTTCGATAGTCTCGATGTGGCCGTAGAGCATTGTGGCGTTGGTCTTGAGTCCGGCCTTGTGGACCTTGCCGGCGAGTTCGAGCCAACGGTCGCCGTCGCATTTGTGATCGCAGATGCGCGAACGCGTGGGCTCCGCAAAGATCTCGGCTCCTCCGCCCGGACACGAATCCATCCCTGCCGCCTTCAGCTTTTCGATGACCTCTTCGTCGCTCATCTTATAGAACCGAGCAAAGAAATCGAGCTCGACCATGGTCAGGGCTTTGAGATGCAGCCTGGGGAACTCGCGTTTTAGCGACGAAAAGAGTTCGGTGTAATATTCGAATGGCAATTTCGTGTTCAAACCGCCGACGATGTGGAGCTCTGTCGCACCTTCGGCAACGGCGGCACGAGCGATCTCGATGCCTTCTTGCACCGAATGTGTGTAGGCATCTTCCTGTCGGGCACGACGATAGAAACCGCAGAACTTGCAGTCAGCAACGCAGATATTTGTGTGATTAAAGTGACGGTTGACGTTGTAGTACGTCGTCAAACCATGCTTTCGTCGGCGAACTGTGTCGGCCAATTTGCCCAACGCATTCATGTCGGGCGACGCAAATAAGGCCAGCCCATCATCAAACGATAACCGCTCGCCATCCTCGACCTTAAAGCCGATCTCGATCAAATTCTTATCAAATGAAAACTGCATACTCTGCCATTAGTTTAGCAAAGTGCGGCGGTTAATTGTTATTAGAAGCATCCGCCTCGCGCATTAGGCGAATCACTTGGAAGATGTAATGGATGCCTGAGGCGACGGCGAAAAAGGCAACGGTGGCATAAACGGTGGGCAAATAAAATCCGCGAAGTTGCGGGAAGACAACGGCGATCAATATAGCGATGACACCGACGACCTGAACGAATGTGCTGGCTTTGCCAAGCCACGAGGGCTTAAATCCGCGAAAACCGGTCATAATGTTGATCGCACCTGCGATCATTAGGATAAGTATGTCGCGGCCAATGACGGTAATCGTGACATACGGTTCGACCGGAAGATGTCGAGGCGGCTGTGGCCCGAAAACCGCCGGGATCGAAAGCATTATGAACGCCGTTGTCATTAGTAGCTTGTCAGCGATCGGGTCAATAATGGTGCCAAGCTCACTTTCTTGTTTGAGGCGACGTGCGACAAAACCGTCAATTCCGTCAGAAAAACCGGCAATGGCAAACGCGACCAGAGCCCATTCGTATTTTCCGTAAACCATCAACATCGCAAAGATCGGCACGAGCACGATCCGTAGGAACGTCAATCCATTTGCAAATGTCAGGACTCTTTGGGAATTCATATCGACGAGCGAAGCTCGAGCAGCGTGATCTCGGGCGGGCACTGATAACGCATCGGCACAACGACGGTTCCGATGCCGCGTGTTATATAGACCTGTGAACCACGACGTTCGTGAAGCCCCGCTTTCAACCGACGCGAAAGCCACAACCGCTTCTCATCATCACGCAATTTGATCTGCCCGCCATGCGTATGGCCGCTTAATGTGAGATCTACACCGAGCTTGGCAGCCTCGCGAAATATCAGCGGATTGTGCGCAAGAAGCAACTTCATTTCATCCGGAAACGAGCCTTGCAACGACGCAGGCACGTCGGTCCTGCCGACCATATGATCATCAACGCCGCAAAGCCAGAACGATGCTCCTTTTGCCTCGAGACGCATACCCTCATTCACAAGCATATTGATGCCTTCGCCGCGGAAAAGGTGTGTTACTAGGTCAGCGTCGGTCCAATGATCGTGATTGCCGAGACACGCGTGAACACCATATTTCGCTTTCAAGTTACCGAGTGTCGCTGCGACCGGAGCAATATATTCTCGTTCGTGCGAGACATAATCGCCTGTTAATACGAACATATCCGGTCGCAATCGATTAGCGATCTTAACCGTGCGTTCGATATGCTCGATGCTTGTAAAAGGGCTGTGGTGAATGTCGGATAGCTGAATGATCTTAAAACCGTCAAGCTTTCTTGGCAGTCGTTTCAAACGAACTTCGACTCGCTCAAGTGATAGGCTATTCGCCTCGTCCATCGCAGTCTTAGCACGCTTTGACCACGTACGTGCCAGCGTCTTGATCGGCTCATCGGCCGCAACATAGGCGTTTATGCGGTCGGCAATTCGTGCCCGTTTTGTTGCAAGATCTTCCATCGTAATATGAACACAATTATATCACGCGAAGGAATTTGCGTTTACCAACTTGTAACAAGACCGCTTCGCCGCCAACGCTTACGTCGGCATTAGGCATCGTGGCTTTTTCACCGTTAACCTTAACGCCGCCTTGTTCTATCAATCGTCGAGCTTCGCCTTTCGATGCCGCCAGACCTGTGTCGGCAAGTAATTGCGAAAGCACATATGTGCCTGCCGCGATCGCCTTTTCTTCGATCTCATCAGGCACCTCTTTTTGGACAAATCGCTTAACGAACTCTGCTTCGGCGGCATCTGCATCTGCGGTTGAATGAAAGTCAGTGATGATGAGTTTCGCAAGCTTCACTTTGATGTTTCGCGGATTCTCGCCATTTTCGATCTGAGATCTCAGATCTGAAATTTCCGATGTCGTAAGATCGGTGACAAGCTCAAAATATCTCCACATCAGCTCGTCCGATATAGACATTATCTTGCCAAACATCTCGTTCGGCGCATCTTCGATGCCGATGTAATTGTTTAGCGATTTCGACATCTTATTGACGCCGTCGAGGCCCTCGAGCAGCGGCGTTGTGATGATGACCTGCGGCTCTTGTTCGTATTCACGCTGAAGGTTGCGGCCCATGAGCAGATTGAATTTTTGGTCAGTACCGCCAAGTTCCACATCGGCGTTAAGTGCGACGCTGTCGTAGCCTTGAGTCAGCGGATAGAGCAGTTCGTGAAGCGAGATCGGCTTTTCTTCGGCGAGGCGTTTGGTGAAATCATCACGTTCGAGAATCTGTTTTACGGTCGTTCGCGCACACAGCTTGACGAAATCAGCGGCCGTGAATTTGTCCATCCATTCGCCGTTGAAACGGAGCTCGGTCTTCTCTGGATCGAGCAACTTGAACATCTGCTGCTTGTAAGTCTCAGCGTTTGCGTTTATCTCTTCGCGAGACAAAGGCGGCCGCGTCACATTCTTGCCCGATGGATCGCCGATCATTCCTGTAAAATCGCCGATCAGAAAAATGACCGTGTGACCCAGATCCTGAAAGGCTTTGAGCTTACGTATCACAACAGTATGCCCAATATGAATATCCGGCGCCGTAGGATCTAGGCCCAGCTTCACACGCAAAGGCTTTCCCGTCTTCGCACTTCGCTCCAATTTCTTACGCAGATCGTCCTCACGCACAAAATCGACCGTGCCTTTCTTCAAAAATTCCAGTTGTTCGTCAATGGTCATGGTAAAACGGCAATTATAGCTTACGGTACATAATGTACGCATTCGTCAAGCCGTTTTTGGAGTGATGCATGGCGTCCGGGATCTCGCCGATTATTTCGAAGCCAATGTCTTGCCAGAGTTTTACGGCGTAGGTGTTGGATTTTACGACGAAGTTGAACTGCATTGCGGTGAAGCCAAGTCGACGAGCTTCGTCTAACGACCAGATGCCTATCTGCTTGCCGATGCCTTTGCCGTGGGCGTTTGGAGCGACCATATAGGCAGCGTTGCCGATGTGTTTTCCAAGGCCGGGATTGTTTGCTCTGAGCCAAAATGTCGCAACGATCTCGCCATCGATCTCAGCCACATAGTTATGCTTATCGGGCGTGAACCAGAACGCCATCATCTCGTCTTCGCTCGCATCCGGAGCAAAGACGTAAGTATCGCCGCCCGCGATCACGGCCTTGATGATCTGCCAGATCGCGGGCTTGTCTGGTTCGGCAGCGGATCGAATACAAAGCATCTACGGAATATAAACGCTCGGTGTCGGTATATCCGCCGCTATGCCAAACTGTTGTATTAGCGTTCCTGCCGTCGAGCGTTGAACAAACCAATTGAAGCTCGATGGACGATATACGCCGGCATCGAACTTACCGTCGGCATCGTAATCACCCGGAACCGGGATGTCCCCATTTGCTCCGAACGGGAATGCGAAGAATGAGAAGTCTTCGCTGCGAAGCACGAACCAATTTCCATTCGAAGGCCGCCAAAATGCTACATCTGCCTTGCCGTCGCCGGTGAAATCGCCCTGAACCGGCCGATCGGTGGGCGTCCCGAACTGCAATGCGAACGATGAACCGTTCGAACTGCGTCGGACCCACCATTCCGAACCGCTTGCTCCGACCGGTCGATAGATAGCGATGTCGGCCTTGGCGTCTCCATCGTAATCAGCAACGACAGGCTTGTCTCCTGCAGCACCGAACGTCAGGATATCAGTGCCTCCGGTCGATTTCTGTATGAACCAATTGAGTGTCGATGGACGGAACAAAGCGTAGTCTGCTTTATTGTCGCCATCGAAATCCGCAGGCACAGGCACATCACCGTTTGTCCCGAATGGGAAGGCAAAGAAAGTGAAGTCCTCGCTGCGAAGAACGAACCAGTTCCCATTAGAGGGCCGCCAAAAAGCCACGTCTGCCTTATTGTCTCCAGTGTAATCGGCGGGCACGAGTTTATCGGTCGAGCTACCGAACTGAAGAGCGAAATTGCTGCCGTTCGAAGACCTCAAAACCCACCATTCGCCCGGGCCGGGCCGAAAGATCGATATGTCCGTCTTGTTATCTCCGTCGTAGTCAAACGGCGCTCGACCCTGAAAAACCGGAGCCGTCTGAGCCTCGAACGCACCTACGTCCGATCCATCGGAAGCGTTGGTAATTCCGGCTAGATCGATCGGGCGGGTTAGGCCGCGTTGGTCAAACGATGCTCCGGAGATATTACCTTTGTCGAGCGCCGGACTTCCCGCTAGCAAAGCATGCGTAGCGGTCGTGCCGCCGTTGTTTTGCAAAGTGCCAAGCACCGGATTGAGCGGCGATGCTCCGGTGCTGGATTGGTCGGCCGTTCCGCCAAAAGTTACATTGCCACGGTTGCCGATGAGGTTGAAGCCACCCGACGTAAATCCTGTGGCTCCAACCGCATTGACATCAGCTACTGTGCTGTTGTTCAAGTTTGCCGCGACAATGGAGTTTCTGATCGTGGCCGAGCCGCCGGCACGCAGAATTCCGCCGGCTTGTGTGCCGCCGGCGGTTTGCGTAACGGTGTTGCCGGTGACTGTCGAATTTACGACCGTCAGTGTTCCTGAACTGTATATTCCGCCACCGCAGGATGACTGACTTTCCGTATTCCCGGCGATGTTGCCGCTGATCGTCGAATTTAAGACGGTGAGACTACCAAGGCTGGCGATGCCACCGCCGATCCCGGACAAACCGCTAGTCGCATTATTGCCGGAAATAGTCGAGTTGGATATCGTTACAGTACCGCTCGCGGTGCTTTGAATGCCACCACCAGTACTGCTCGCAAAACCGCCTGAGATCGTCGAACCGCTAACTCTTAGCGAGCCTGTATTGTAAATGCCTCCGCCCTCAAAGACCGACAGACAACCACTGAGTGCTGAATTAGTGATAGATAATGAACCATCATTCAAGATACAGCCGCCGTTGTCGCCGCCAACACCTCCCTGACTGATAGTCATTCCGCTTACGGACGCGGTAATTGTGCTGGGAATTGAAAAGATCCGGTTGGTGTTATTTCCGGAAATGGTCAGCAAGTTCGCTCCCGGAGCGATGATGTTAGCGTTGAAGTTGATACTTAATGCTCCACCAGTGAGAGTGATTGTTTGCGGTGTGCTGAACAAACCGTTTTCAAATTGGATGTCGGTGAATGTCGCCTGACCGCCGCCGCCGAGAATGTTGCGAAGACTGCCCGTGCCGCCGTTTGCAATGCTGGTAACGACGAGCGGACGCATCTCGACTGCGCCGATGTCGGCGGTTGCGCCGAAGACGCGAGCCACGCCGCGTTGGTCAATTGTCGCACCCGAAGCATCGCCCGCGTTGATCGCCGGACTCGCGTGGAGCAAAGCGCGTGTCGGCGTTTGCCCGCCGTAAAGCGCAAGCGGAGCAAGGCGCGGTGTCGCGTTGGTAATGTCCGTTCCGAGCGGTGTGAACACGCCGTTGTAATTGTCGCTCAGATTAAAGCCCAGCGTCTGAAACGTTGCCGCTCCGCCGCTCGCGACGGTCACCAGATTGTTGGGCGAGTTGTCCGCGATGATCGTGTTGCGGAGCGTCGTCGTGGCGGTGCTCCCCATGCCGCCCTGAGTAAACGTGACAATTCCCCCGCCATTGTTGTTGCCGGTGTTACTAACGATGGTGCTATTCACGACCTCCATTCTGCTGTTGCCGCCGTCGCTTTGATTGTTGATGCCGCCGCCACCGAAAGTTGATCGATTGCCGCTGATGGTGCTGTTGGTAATGCGCAATGTGCGCCCGCCGCCAACATAGAAAATGCCGCCACCGGTAACATTTGACGTATTGCCGCTCAGAGTGCAGCCAGTGAAGCTTCCGTCGGCGTTAGCTAAACCAACGCCGCCGCCGCCCTGGCTCGAGTGATTGCCGGTGATGTGAACATTGGTCAGGATCAGATTACTTTCGCTGTCAATGCCGCCGCCGAATGCGGAGGTGCGCCCACCTGTGATGGTCATCCCGCTGATAGCGACTCCGTTTGCAATGCCCGCCGAAATGGTGAAGATGCGAAAGTCCGTTGCCGCACTGAACGAGCGTCGCACGGTCAGCAGATTCGCTCCCGTTCCCTGGATCGTGATACTGCGAGTGATGTCGGGCAGAGCCGTCAGCAGATCGATGGTTTGTGGCGTGTTAAAGAGCGACGAGAAATTTACCAGATCGCCGTCTTGTGCCGCTCCGAGTGCGGCACGTAGGCTGCCAGGACCGGAATCGTTGGTGTTCGTAACGGTGAAGATCTGCGGCACGGTGAAAGTCAAAGTCCATCCGCCCGAGATCGATCCGGCATCCCCGCTGGCATCATCAACGACATAAAGATTCCAAGTGCCATTTGGATTTGTGCCATTGAATGCAAACAGATCGGCCGGTTCATTGGTCAACGCTCCGGGCCCCGGAGCCGAAAACGTGTCGACGAGGCTGCTGGTAGGTGTATCAACGTAATTGGAGGGACGAAAAGTGCCGGTCGCAGGTATCGCCGCATCCGGGATCGGCGAGGTCGCGGACTGTGAAAATGTCAGGTTGATGTTCGTAGCGCCGGGATTTACTCCGCCGGCGTCCGACATCAAGATCGCACGCTGCCCCTGCGGACCGACCAAGAGTATATCGAGATCGTCTAAGTAAGTGTGTGAAAGTCCATTCAATCGAACCTCCATTCGCGTGAACGAACTAACACCGCTGACGACGATGTTCGAAGGATACAGCGACGCATTACCAACAGGATTGATCGTGATCGCGGCGGCATTGTTGAACGTCTGCGTCGTCGCCTCAGGAGCATCGTCTTGAGCCAAAACAATGGTCGAATCGGAGCCTTGGAAAGCCAGATTCACCAATATCACTGCTAACAACGATCCGAGGATCAGCACTCGAAACCTACTAACCTTAACTGATCCGAATCCAAATAAACTCCCGCCTTTTGACATAAAAGTCTCCTTGTCGCTCGCTCTCCAAACCGTCGATAAGAACTCACGGCTAACTTAATACTGAAATAATTGCGTTCTGCGAATATACTCTCAATTTCACGTAACCACAATGTTAATATTGTGTTCGAAACGCGATCGGGACGGACATTTACTGAAATGACAAACGAACTAAAGAACATGCACCTCGCATTCATCGGCTGCGGCGTGATGGCGGAATCGATGTTGGCCGGGCTTGTAGACAACAAACTGGTCGATGCGGCGAATATCACGGCGAGCCATCCGCGGGAATCGAGACGCAGGGACTTGATAGACAAATACGGGATCACCGCATTAGAAAGCAACGCCGACGCCGCTCGTGTTGTAGTCGGTCAGACGAATTCCGCCATCGTCATCTGCGTAAAACCACAGCGTCTGAATCGCGTTCTCGAAGACCTCAAAGGCGTACTGCATCCTGACCAACTTGTAATATCGATCGTTGCCGGAGCCACGATCGAGCATCTTGCTGAAGAACTAGGCACGGCAAAGGTCGTTCGTGCGATGCCGAATACGCCTTCGCAGATCGGTGCGGGAATTACGGCTTGGACGTGCACTGTTGCTGTCGGCGACGATGAACGTGCTCACGTTCGCGAACTGCTATCGGCTCTCGGTAAAGAATTGTTCGTCGAGACCGAGAACATGATCGACATGGCAACCTCGCTCTCAGCCACCGGCCCAACATACATTTTTATGGTCATGGAAGCCTTGACCGACGCCGGCGTACATCTCGGATTTTCCCGAGATATGGCAAAGCTGCTCGTTCAGGAAACGATGCTCGGCAGCGTCAAATTTGCGATCGAATCGCACAAACACCCCGCCGAACTCCGCAACATGGTCACCTCGCCCGGCGGCACATCTGCTGAGGCGATCTACCAAATGGAGAAAGGCAGCCTTCGAACGGTGCTGTCCAAAGCCGTGTACTCAGCCTACAAACGCGCGGGCGAGTTAGGTCGAAAGAAGTAGGAAATATTCAAAGTATTAGGTACAATCTGCCTATCAGGAAGTAAAATCAATGAAAACCTACCCCGTTGCAGTTTTTTCTGGGAATTTTCATGGCGTAGCTGTGATCTCGATCGCGGTAATGCTCGTCATTGTCTCGCTTTTGTTCACATCGCGTTCTGAATCAAAAGCGATTGTTCAGCCGACGGCTGTCGGGAAATTGACTTTCAGTCGACTCTTTTTCTTCACTAGTGGCTTGCAAGCATCACCTATTCAGTCTATAAACTCTGACGGCACTGGTGAGAACACACTTGCAGTCGCGACCATTCCACCTGTGTTCAATACCGCACCAGCATGGTCTCCCGACGGCACCAAGATCGTCTATTACAGCGATGGCGAGCTATGGTCGATGAATGCCGATGGCGGCAATAAACTGAATCTTAACAATACTGTCGGGATCACCGAGAGTAATCCGACTTGGTCGCCCGGAGGCAAGATCGCATACGAACGCGATGGTCAGATCTGGACGATGAGCCCCGATGGAACGAGCCAGGCTCAATTCACTGCGATTACACAGTCGTTTCCAACAGCGCCGTCGTGGTCACCCGATGGCTCAAAGTTGGCTTTCACAAGCGTTGACGATATTTGGCTGATCAATGCCGATGGCACCAACGAACGCCGCGTTACCAACAATTCAGTTCCCGATAATGATCCGGCTTGGTCGCCGGATGGTTCAAAGATAATCTTTGGAAAGGCTGGAACCGGCATCGTAGTAGTAAATTTCGATGGCACGAACGAGATCGCGTTGACGAGCAATGCTCAAGATGGCAAGCCCTCGTGGTCTAACGATGGTACGAAGATCGCGTTTGTTCGCCGCGGCACGACCGTGAACGGCATCTACACAATGGACGCCGTCGGTGCGAATCAGATCAGGATCGTCGCCGATGTTCCCACTCAACCGGGCCGAAGCGAATCAAATGATCCGGCATGGCAACCAGTTGCGGTCACACCGAACACTTCGATCATCAGCGGACGCATCACGCGTAATGGCGAAAGCCTCGCGGGTGTGACGGTAAACCTAACAGGTGCTGCCTCGGCGACCACGACGACGAATTCCCTTGGCGAATATCGCTTTGAAAGCTTGGCTCGGACAGGAAATTACACGATCACGCCGAGTCTCGGCAACCACTTATTTACGCCGGCACGACGCTTTGTCGTAGATCCGACGAGCAATCGCATCGCAGACTTTACTGCGGGACAGACCTGCTCGACGCCTGGTTGCCGTGTCAATGGAAAACTAGTGTTTGTTCGCGGCACCGACATATGGGTTTCGAATGCAGACGGTACCGGCGTCACCAATTTGACAAATGGTACGATGGGCATTTGCGAGGAACCTGCATTTTCCCCTGATGGCAATTCCATAGTTTTCTACAGCAACTCACCCGGAAACTATGAGATCTATCGGATGAGTTCAGCCGGATCCAATGTGACCAGGCTTACGAACGTTGCCGGTATCGACGAGAGTCCGGTATTCTCGCCCGATGGTACTAAGATCGCATTTGTTAGTTCTCGCGATGGGAACGAAGAGATCTACTCGATGAATGCTGATGGTACGAACCAACAGCGTCTGACAAACAACACGGTTCGAGACGGTGAACCTGCTTATTCACCGGACGGCACCAAGATCGTTTTCAACAGCGGTCCCAACGGCAATTTTGGGCCATGGCAGCTCCATACGATGAACTCGGCCGATGGTTCAAACCGGCTGCAGATCACATCGCCCGCGGCGAATTTCCTAGACATGACGCCTTCGTATTCACCCGATGGCACTAAGATCATCTTTACACGTTACGACTCCGGTCCGTTTACTTCAGTCTTTATAACGATAAATCCCGATGGCACCGGAGCATCGACCTTAGCACCCACGGGCTTCGTCCGAAAGGCGTCTTACTCACCTGATGGAACTAAGATCGTTTACACTCGCGTCGGCCTTGGCGGTCAGCCGAGCAGGCTCGAGATAGGAGCATTGCCTTCCGGTTCGGGTGCGACAGTTGTAGACGGCTATAATGCTGATTGGCAGCCGGTTCGGCCTGCGCTTCGCCCAACGCAGTTTGATTTTGATGGTGACGGACGGTCGGATGTTGCGGTTTTCCGCCCTAGCGAAGGCGTCTGGTACATTTTGCGTAGTAGTGACCTAAGTGTCCAACAACAACAATTCGCGATCGCCGGCGACGTGCCGGTGCCGACCGATTTTGACGGCGATGGACGTACCGACATTGCAATTCATCGGCCTTCGAACGGAGATTTTTGGTCACTGAGTTCGATAAGCAATCAGCAAATAAACTTTAACCTCGGCCAGACAGGCGACGTGCCGATGCCGTCTGATATCGATGGTGATGGCCGGGCAGACTACGTCGTTTACCGCCCGTCGAATGGCAACTGGCTCCGCGTCGGCAGTGCGTCGGGGATATCATCGACGATCGCATTTGGTGCCGCCGGCGACCGGCCTGTGATCGGGGATTTCGATGGCGATGGGCTGAATGATCCGGCGATATACCGGCCCGGAGACGGTAATTGGTGGTGGCGTTCGAGCAGCGACGGCGTGCAAAGAGCGGCTCGTTGGGGAGTTGCCGAAGACATTCCATCACCTGCTGATTTCGACGGTGACGGCAGGACCGACCTTGCCGTATTTCGCCCATCCAATGGCGTTTGGTACATCTATAGCTTGTCCACAGCAACATCGACGATCTTCCCATTCGGCCTGAATGGCGACAAGCCAGTGCCGGCTGATTACGATGGAGACGGTCGTGCCGACGCCGCAGTCTATCGTCCGTCGGACGGCACGTGGTACCTGCTTCGTTCAACCGCAGGATTCACGGGATTACGCTGGGGCATCGCCTCGGATACACCGGTACCGAATGCGTTCATTCGCTAAATAAAAAGGCCGCTGATATCAGCGGCCTTTTTCATCTCTCAAGAAGACCTACTTCAGATATTTGTCGAACCAATCAAGATTCGACTGCATGGTGATCAGATGCATTTTGGGCTCGTTCGGTGAATGCGGCTGGCGAGGCATCACGACCATTCGAGTCGGGACGCCTTGTAGTTTTAGTGCGTTGAAGAACTCGTAGCCCTGCGAGATCGGCACGCGAATGTCTGCTTCGCCATGCTGGATGAGTGTCGGCGTGGTCACGCCTTTTACGTTGAACATCGGCGAATGCTTGGCATAGATCGCGGGATTCTCCCAAGATTGGCTCTCGAAATAATCAGGCACGAACGCCGGAATGTCGGCCGTTCCGTTGAAACTCATCAGGTTTGTGACCGGCGCACCGGCAGATGCGACCTTGAATCTCTTCGTCTTGGTGACGATCGTTGAGGTCATAAATCCGCCGTAGCTCCAGCCCATGACGCCGAGTTTGTTCGGGTCGGCGATGCCGAGTTCGATCACCTTATCGACCCCGGTCATCAGGTCTTCGTAGTCCATGCCGCCCCAATCTTTGATATTTGCTCGGCGAAATTCAGTGCCGTAGCCCGACGAACCTCGCGGATTTGGCCGCAATATCGCATAACCTCTTTGGGCAAACGAAGCGAGCGGATATGCACCGCGGCCGCCGATAAAGTTGTGATTAAAAACGCCTGCCGGTCCGCCGTGAATGTTCAAGATGAGAGGAACCTTTGTTCCGGCGACGTAATTATTTGGATAGGTTAACAGCCCTTCGATGTCGCGGCCGTCTTTGCTTTTCCATCGCAATATCTCGGTCTTGGCTGTCGGGATCTTGGCGACTTCGGCGTTCACATTAGAGATCTGCTTTGGCGAATATTCGGGCTTTTTAGCCACAAAGACCTCGGGCGGTGCTGTCGGGGTCTGCGACGACATCGCAAAATCGTTGGCTCGATTCATCGACATTCCCGAGATCACGGCACCGACACTATGGACTTCGACGATAGTATTTGACGCGACGATCAACTCATAAAGCGCCGTTCCGGTGCCCTTGGCTTCGGTGAAGACGATCTTGCTGTCGTCTCCATTCCAACCAGTGATTCCCGGCTGCCCGTCGTGCGACATCGGCGCGACCTTTGGCGAACCGCCGTTCGCCGGATATATGTTGATGCGATTGCTTTGTGCCCAGCGAGGTGCACCGTCGCTCGCGACGATCGATATCCATTTGCCGTCATGCGAATACTGTGGGTTTGATTCGAAATTCGAGGAAGCGACCAGCGTCGAGACATTTCCGTTTCCGACATCGACGATCGATACGTCGGAGGTCGGCCAATAATCGACTTTCGGATCACTGACATGACTGAAAGCGATCCTCGCACCGTCCGGCGACCAGTCGAACGCCGTCACGCTACGTGCCATTGTCGTCAGCTTCCTTGATTCGCGTTTTCCATTGGCGTCTTTCGCAACCGGCATTACATAGAGCCGCGACATCTTCGGGTTCTCATCTGCCCAGCGATAGTCGTTTCGGCCCTTGTCGTTCTTTTCTTCCTCGTCCGACTTTGGGTCGGTCATTGTGTAGGCGATCCATTTTCCGTCCGGCGACCATTCGAGCGAACTGACACTTGACTTGAGATCGGTGATCATCTCAGCCTCGCCGCCTGAGGCTCGCATCAGAAAGATATTGCTTCGATTGTCCTTACGCGTAGACGTGAACGCGATCCATTGCCCATCGGGCGACCATTTCGGGTTTGCGGATGATCTGTCTGCAAATGTTATCTGCGTATTCTTTTTTCCGTCGGCAGAAGCCAGCCATATCTGCGAAACATATTCGCTGCGGTCGGCCGTCATCACTTCGTTCGACACGGTGTAAAGAACCATCGTCCCATCCGGCGAGATCGCCGTCGAACCGATCGTCTTCGTCTTAAGCTGCATCTCCGGCGTCCAGCCGGTTTGAGCAAAGCTAAGCGTTACTAACGCAAACACCAACAGCAGAAAAATGCCAGATCTTCTCATCTCACGTCTCCTTTTCGATCAACTTTTCTTAATGTAAATTTCCACAGCATTCTATTCTGATTCTCATCAAAAACATAACGCGGATCACTGACCGCCCAAAAACCGAGAAATTGCCAACGGTTGACGCCGAGCTTGTTGAATAGTGGAACGCTGTGTTTAGTTTCTACGGCATCGAGCAACGCACGGTTTCGGGCGTCGAGTTTCTGATCGCCGCGACGGCCTGAGCCTGTGTAATCGATGGTATCCGTCGTCTCTCCATAAGAATCCGGAAAGCACGGATTGATCTTGCCAAAATCAGTGAGAAGCGACACAAGCCGACCATCGCGTTGATAGATGCCATGTTGTGCTCGGTGAACCTCGGAAACTTCGTCCCAGCAAAAAGTCGCGCCGACGAACTCTTCTGAAAAATTCGGTTCTTTCATACCACGATAAAACCTTGAGAAAAAAATTTTAAAAAACGCGTTACGTTTTCGCCGATATTGACACTCATTAATAGAAAAACAAAATGGGAGGTCAATAATGGATAGAAAACTTAGGCGTTCTAATTTTGTCAGCTTCGCTCTGATGCTGGCGATATTAACGAATACTCTTTCCGGCAAAGCAATTGCAGCGGAACTGATCACGAATGGCAGTTTCGAGACCGGAAATTTCACAGGGTGGACAGCAGTCAATGCCCCGGGATCTTGGCATAACTGGACCGTCGTTTCAAATGGCTTTACAACCGGATTCAACAGCCCTGCATCACCGCCAGTTGGTACTCGGGACGCATTCCAAGGAATCGCTGCAAATGCGGGAGGCGTTTATACTCTCTCGCAAGATGTTACGATACCGGCCGCGAGTACCGCGAGCCTTACCTGGAGACACAGATATCAGCTCGACCATAATACGTTCTGCAATGGTGCTGCCTGCGGGACTGCAACCTACGCCGTACAGATCCTGAACACAAGCAATGTCTTGCTTCAAACTCTGTATACGACAACGACCCCACCGGACACAGTTGTAGACACCGGCTGGTTTTCGGGGATCGCCCTGCTAAACCAGTACGCCGGCCAGACGATCCGTATACGATTCCGCACTTCGGTGACGGCAACCTTTGCAGGTCCGGGTTCCCTCGAGATAGACGGCGTTAGCGTCCAATCGCCCGCGATCCCGACATCGTCAAGCGCATTGATTCGCGGCCGCGCGTCCACTGCTACGGGCGTTGGAATTCCGCATTCCGTCATCACGTTGACCGACCAGTTCGGGGTCACGCGACGGGCGTTAACAAATGGCTTCGGCATTTACGAATTCGATAACGTTGCGGCCGGTGAAACCTATGTTGTCTCGATCACAAACAAACAACATACCTTCGCCGACCCTACGCGCGTCGTTTCAGTCGATGACGATGTCGTCGACCTTGATTTCGTGTCGCTCTTCTGAATCGGCACCCTCCCACCTTTTGCCCCGACCGCTCGTCGATCGGGGCTTTTTTGTTTATTGGTACGGTTATCCGGGATCAAGTGAATTCGGAACGCCGAACGACCATTAGCTGAGCCGATACTTGACACAAGCGCGCCTAATGCTTCACAATTCCTCTGCCTTTCCAATCTTTGTCAGTTTAGCAGTAAATTCTGAGAGAAGTGACGCACACTTTTTTGCTCTTGGCTATGCACGCATCTCTGCCGGCGTGTGTGGCTGTTCCTTGCATTGCAGAAATCAAAACATAGGAGACCGCTACAAGTGAAAAAACTACTTGCAACACTATCAATTGCGATCGTCGCATTGGTAACGTTCGGCATTTTCGTCGATCGTTCCGAGGCTAACGTCGCTATCTTCACACCAAATTCGCAGGACAAAGCCGAGCTTGCCAAACAGCTCAGCCTCGACATCCTCCGCAACGAATCTTCGCAACGTGCGATCGGTATCCCCGACGAATATGAGATCAAGCGAGTCGAGATCGACCAGCTTGGCATGGCCCATACTCATGTCGGCCAGCGGATCAACGGCATTCCGGTCTGGGAAGGCGAAGCCATCGTCCACCTCAACAGCGACGGTACTCTTGCTCGAATGACTGATGCCCTGCGTGACAATGTCAGCGTAAATACGACACCGGACATCTCAGAAAAACAAGCTCTCCGATTCGCGACCAGTGCTTACACGGAAAAGGCACGTATCACTGATTCGCCGATCATCGACCTGTACATTCTCAGAGCCGAAGACCGCGACCGTCTCGTGTATCGCGTCGAAACGCCGCGTGTTGATGGTTCGAAAGACACGTCAGCACCTGTTGCTTTCGTCGACGCACACACAGGCGAGATCGTCGATCGTTACGACAATCTCAAGACCGGCACCGGCTCATCGCTTTACAGCGGAACCGTGAACATCACGACCAGCCAATCCGGCGCTAACTTCTACATGGAAGACACCACGCGTCGCATGGGCACGTTCAATATGAACAACACCGGCAACACTTCGACCGGAACCGGCGGCACGCAATCGCGTTTCACCGACGCTGACGATAACTGGACGGCGACCAACGCCCGCGCCGGTGTCGATGCACATTACGGTGCAGCGAAAACGTTCGACTACTATCAGACCGTCCACGGCCGCAACGGTATCGACGGCAACTATGGCCCCGGCACAACGACCGCAGCGGCAAATGGCGTCAGCATCGTCGCATCGCGGGTGCATTTTGGTTCGAACTACAACAATGCGTTCTGGTATCAGAACATGATGACCTACGGCGACGGCAACGGCACGACCTTCACGCCGCTCACGACGATCGACATCTGCGGCCATGAAATGACGCACGGCGTTATCGAACGAACTGCGAATATGACCTATTCGCGTGAATCAGGTGCTCTGAACGAATCGTTCGCTGACATCTTCGGAGCGATGGTCGAGGCATATGCTGACGGCGCTATCAGTGCCCAAACCTGGCTCATCGGCGAAGACGCATACACACCCGGAACGCCTGGCGATGCACTTCGTCGTATGGACAACCCAAATGCGGTCGGCGATCCTGATCACTATTCAGTTCGACTCTATCCTGGAACTTGCACACCGTCGAGCTCAAACGACTATTGCGGCGTTCACACAAATTCGAGCATCTCCAATCACGCTTATTATCTAATGGCAGCCGGCGGCACGAACCGTGTCAGCGGTGTGACCGTTACGGGAATGGGCGGCACCGATGCTGCTCGCATTTTCTATCGTGCATTGACGGTCTATATGACCGCAAGCACCAATTTCGCAGGTGCTCGCACCGCGACATTGAACGCAGCGACCGATCTATTCGGCGGCTCAAGCACTCAGTACACGACGGTTGCAACCGGCTGGTGTGCAGTCGGCGTGGGTTCTTGCCCGACGACCGGAACACCGACACCGACGCCAACCCCGACACCAACCCCGCCGACAGGAACCGAATTGCTCGTCAACGGCGGATTCGAATCCAGCATTAGCCCATGGGTCATGAGCGGAAATGGAGCGTTTTATACCGCTAATGGTAATAGTCCTCAGGCAGGAACAGGCTATTCCTATTTTGGCGTAAACAATCGTGCGACGGGACAGACCTACCAGACCGTTACGATCCCATCGACCGCGACCGGAACATTGACGTTTTACCTCAATGTCACGTCGAGCGAAACAACTACGACGACACAATACGACCGTCTATTCGTCGAGGTCCGCAACACGTCGGGCACTCTGCTCGCAACGCTCGGCACGTTTAGCAACCTCAACAAGGTCGCTTCGACGACAGCGTACACGCTGCGATCATTCAACGTCGCGGCGTACAAGGGACAGACTGTTCGAATTCAGTTCAGAACCACTATGGACAGTTCGGTCACGACCACGTTCCGCGTCGATAGTGCTTCGTTGAAATAGCACACGACTGCAACACTAAATGGCTGTCCGACCTCAAAGTCGGATAGCCTTTTTTCTGTTTTCACGACCCTCAGTAGCCCGCGTTCTGCTTTACCTTACGACCAATGTGTTTGTTCAGAAACGTCTTGTTGCTGTCCGTCGGCGAGCCATTGTAATCGGGCGAGCCCTTTAGAAAGCCGTCCTGATTTGTATGCATCGAATTGTCCATATTTGATTTGATATGGGCGAGTTCGTGATAGCACGCACCGGCAAGCTCCTTCGGGCTGCCTTCGTACAGACGATCAAAATAGACCTCGCATATCTTTTGATTCAGATCGGTAAGGCCGAGAATATTCGTATTCGATTCGGCGATCGCAACGCTGCCGCCTTTAGAACTGATCACGCTCTTCGAAATATTCCTGACGACATAGACGACCGCGTCCGTTTCGCCAAGTGCAGGCGTCGTCGAATCATCAACGTAAGAAACATCCGAACTGTCAAAGGTCGTGCCTTTGGCGATCGTATCCGAGATATAGGTCTTGAGTAGGACCACAGCCTTATCGACCGAGTCTTTCGAACCACCTTTGTGCTTAATGTAAAGTGTAAATTTTGCCATTTTCGAATTACTCCTAACTTTCAAACATACACTAGACGCTATTACGAAGAATATTTGCGTAATTTCCAATTGTCCAGACCACCGATCTTGTGATCGATCAATACCGAAACGACCATTCTGCGGTTTGCAAATTACCTTTATCTTCGTTGTGAACAGAAGATGATCTTGTGTTAGAGGCAATAGATATCAAGTGTTTCAAACACCATTTCTATCTTTCATAGGCATAAAGGAGATTTTTATTGAAACATAGTTGCATCTATGATATACTGATCGGTGGCCGCAATTCCTGCAGCCACTTGATCTTTGACA
>JAEUQI010000055.1 GCA_016789145.1 Blastocatellia bacterium
GCATATGTGGTACGTACCACAAATTCTGCGACAGATTTTGCGCGGAGATATTGACCAAATTTGTCGCGTGAAAATATGTGTCAAAAACGATGAAATTGACCCATCAAAAAAAAGACACGAAAAGGAAAAATCCTTGTTCGTGTCTGTTTCAATGAAAGCGATCGGCGGCGGTAAGTTTTTATACAGCCGCTCTCTTGAATTCGTCTAATGCTTCAAATACTTGCAAGGCGTATTTTACATTGCCGAATGGCGCTGAGACCTGAACACCTTGGATAACGTCTCGTACTTCCAGCAGGGATTCGCGGGCGATGCGGATGCCTTCGTCGCGGCCTTCTTCCTTGCTGATCTCGGAGGCTTTCCTCATTCGGTCGAGAATTTCCTGAGTTACATTTACACCCGGAACTTCGTTGTGCATAAATTCGGCATTGCGATAGGAGATCAGCGGCCAAATTCCGGCGACGATCGGAATACGGACGTGTTCGATGCGTTTTAGGAACGTTCGTAACTGTTCGGTATCGAAAACAGGCTGCGTTATAGCGTATTCGGCTCCGGCCTCGACCTTCCATTCAAAACGTCGAATCTCTTCGTCAAGGTTTACGGCTCCCGGATTTACGCCTACGCCGATCGAGAATGCCGTCGGTTTGCCGATCGGATTGTTGCCGAGGTCTAGGCCGTGATTCAGCTTATTGGCCATGTTTGTCAGGCCAATGGCATCGATGTCGAATACGGCAGTTGCATCAGGATACGGCCCCATCTTTGGCGGATCGCCGGTGATGATCAGCAGATTATGAAGGCCCATCGCAGCGGCACCGAGCAGGTCGGACATCATTCCTAGTAAGTTTCTATCGCGGCAGCAATAGTGCAAGACAGCCTCGATACCGATCTCGCGTTCCACTAAAACAGCGGTCGCCATTGCGGACATACGAGTTTGGGCTCGCGGGCCGTCGGGAATGTTTACACCGTCAACGCCGACTTCCTTGAGCAAACGGATCGATTCGAGAGTCTTTTCTGCGTCGCAACCTTTTGGCGGCAGGACCTCAACGGATGTCACAAATTCGCCTCGAGCGATCTTAGCCGACCAGCGGCTGCGCTCTTCCGCCGGGACGACCTCAACGTCGTGCGGTTTTAGCTCGGCAACGTTCGCACTTTGCTTGCGTGCTTCGCTTATAGATTGACGTGGGCTGACCGAGCGGATCGCTTCGGAGATCAGCTTGATGTGCGTCGGCGTCGTGCCGCAGCAGCCTCCTACGAATTTAGCTCCTGCCTGAACAAATCGACGAGAAAACTCGGCCATGTACTCAGGCGAGCCCATATAGAACTGTCGTCCTTGTACGTCGCGAGGCAAGCCGGCGTTGGGTTGAGCCGAAAGCTTCTTGTCGGTGACGACACGCATCTTCTCAAGAGCGTTCAGCGTATGATTCGGGCCCATGCCGCAGTTCAGGCCGATTACGTCGACGTCGAGTTTGTCTAGAGCTGCGGTGAAGGATTCGGGCGTTGTGCCAAAGGTCGTCTTGCCGTCCATCTGTATCGCCATTTGGGCGACGATCGGCAGATCGGACAATTCGCGAACCGCATATACTGCCTGTTCTATCTCATGTACTTCGGAGAAAGTTTCGAGAATGAAAAGATCTACGCCGCCTTCGAGCAGACCTTCGACCTGTTCGCGAAACATCGCCTTTGCTTCGTCAAAGCTCGTCGGCCCAAATGGCTCGATCCTCAGGCCAAGCGGCCCGATCGCACCGGCGACAAAAGCCCTTTCCCCGGCAGCTTCGCGAGCGATCTTGGCTGCGGCGATGTTAATTTCGCGAAGCCGCGATTCAAGGCCGTACGGCTGAAGCTTATTGCGAGTTGCACCGAAGGTATTGGTTTCGATGATGTCAGCACCGGCATCGATATATTCTTCGTGAACCTCGCGGACAAGGTCGGGAGCAGTAAGATTCAACTCATCGTACGAACGATTGATGTAAACGCCCTTATCGTAGAGCCGAGTACCGACAGCACCATCAAAGACGTAGATCGAATCGTTATCAAGTATTTCGCGAAAGTCTTTCATATAAAAAAGTCTCGCCAAACCAGCGAGACTTTCCTAACAAGGTAAATTCTAGATCGCTGTTTAGCAGTTTATTTAACGTGGTCGCAAGTCGCAATAACTCACCACGATCGTAAATTTGATAATGTTACTTTTGCTCGTAACTGTCAAGACGAAGCTAATGGACTATGCTTTCATCTTGCCGTAGAACGCATATCGAGCCTTTGCACCGTTGATCTCAAGACGCCAGTTCGTAAAATCCTCTGCGTTGTCGCACATATTGCCTTTGCCCATAAAGATAAGATTGAACTTCGTCGGTTTAACGATGCCGGCCTTGAATGCTCCTGTTCCTGAGCCGACCAGACCGCTGAATACAAATTCCTTGTAAAGTACAGCATCGCCCTCGGTCTTCTCGAACTGATCGACCTTAAAGACCGTGACTTTAGCAGGGCGTGGCAATGTCAGAGTTCCAGTTTTTCCTGCCGGCGTTTTTATCGTGACCTTCCAAGTGTTGTTCAGATATGAGCTGATGAGGTCGATCTTTTCGAGGCTGCCTTCGTTGTACTCTTTGTCGAGTTCCGAAAGACCGCGGATGGATTCAAACCCGGCTTCGTCGATATACAAGTTGGCGTTGTCGGCCATCTTCATATCCTTCAGGAGACCAAGCTGGTAATCATCTAAGCTGCCAACGACGGTGCTGCGAAACCCACGCTCGGCACAGCAAGCACACGCAAGCGCTGAATCGGACAGCGAGAGCAACAATAGAAACGCGAACGTGGCCGCGATCAATTTCGAACGGAACATAAGTTAGATTCTCCTCAATTGGCGGCCTATCGCCGCTGGCAAACTTTACAGAAATATGTGGAACGACCACTTTGTTTTAACCGAACTATGGGCGAATTGCAATTCACGCACGGCTGGCCTTCGCGGTCATAGACGAGCCACTGCCGATCAACGTTGTCCGCGAAATAGCGGCCGTCGATATTCTTTGGGTCCGGTTCGCCGATCTTGCTGAGTTCGATCTGACTTCGCAGAACTTCAACAATATGAGCGAAAAGACGTACCGTTCGTGGTTTTGAGAGCTTGTTCGTACGTACTGCAGGATGGATCCCTGCGGCGAACATCGCTTCAGCAGCGTAAATATTACCAAGTCCGGTCACCTTGGTCTGGTCGAGCAGGAATTCTTTCAGTACACGATTCGTGCGCTTGAGTTCCGCGATCAGATATTCGGCCGTGAACTCTTCAGAGAATGGTTCGGGGGCAAGTTTGATTATCTCCTTTGCGGAGGCGACCTCGTTGGTCCTAACGATCTTCATTAATCCAAAATGCCGTTGGTCGTCAAAAGTAAGTCTTGTGTTGTCAGTAAAATACAAAACGGCGTGGGTGAATTTCGGATCGACGTCATCGGCATCTAGCAACGAAAATCTACCGCTCATTCTGAGATGAACGATCAGAGTTCGCCCATTGTCGAGATCGATCAGAATGTGTTTTCCGCGGCGAGTGACCGAGGTGACAGTCGCGTCCTTAAGCGAATTGCGAAACTTGGCGGGACTGGAATCGGGAGCCAATCGCTGCCGAAGCAAACAAGCGTCACCTATCGTCTTGCGCTTTACAAAACGCTCTAGCGTTCTTGTCACGAGATCGACCTCTGGTAATTCGGGCATTGGTTACACCTTTGTGTAGTCGGTTAGCTGAGTCTTATCACCAAGAACAGTATCCGGACCGACTACGGCGTTGCGACCGATGTGGCAACTTCGACCGATGATCGCGCCGTCGATCTCGGCCCCCGCAGCGACGCGTGTATGTGACCAGATGACGGAATTCTCGATCACCGCCTTTTCTTCGACAACGACATTTTTGCCGAGGACTGAATTAATAATGCGAGCGTTCGGTTTGATGTTACAGTCTTCGCCGATAATGGAAACCGAATCGATGCTTGCTGCAGTTGCGGATTCATAATCGGCGGTCATGTGCTCGAGACCTGCGACTTTTCCGCCCATGATGTCTTGGTGAGCTTCGAGATAACTTTCAGGCGTGCCAATGTCTCGCCAATATTCGCCATCCATAATGTACGCGAAGAACGGCTTCTTCTCAGCCAGAAGTTTTGGAAAAACATCGTATTCGAAAGATGTGTTCACTTCGTACTCGATCATATCGAGCACCTCAGGCTCAAGAATGTAAATACCTGCGTTTATTGTGTTTATACCGAGCGATGCAAGCTCTTCGGGTTTTGGTTTTTCGAGAAATCGTAGGATTTGACCGTCTTCTGCGGTTTCGACCAGGCCATAACGGCTCGGGTCCTCGACCGGCGTCAGTACGATAGTAGCCGTCGCACCTCTGGACCGATGTTGTTCGATCAGTTTGGCAATGTCGATATCAGTTAGAACGTCGCCATTGAATACGACCGTCGTTTCACGGATCTGATCGGCTGCATACCTATACGCACCTGCCGTTCCGAGCGGATTCGGTTCGGTTATGCATTTAAGGTTGACGCCGAGATCAGAACCGTCACCGAGCAACATCTCGATCTTGTCGGGTTGGTAGCTAAGCGATAACGTTATGTCCAAAACCTCGGCTTTTCGCAAGATATCTATCTGGTACTGCAAAAATGGGCGATTGGCGACAGGTACTATCGGTTTTGGAGTATAAACGGTCAATGGCCGGAGTCTCGTGCCTTTTCCGCCTGCCAAAATTACTGCTTGCATATTGATCTACTCGACAAATGACGAAGCTAAAGACTAGAAAATTGCGAAACAAAAATCAAAACGGATCTAAGTCAAAATGACGCAAAAATGTTAAACACTGACAAAAAATGATTGACATTCTCCCAATTTGAATGATATCTTTTCTTACACAGGTTCACCTGTGTTTTGCCCGCAAATGCCCTCTGAGTTTAGTCCGCAGGGTTTTTTCGCCGACAAATTGTGCCCGTCGGTCCATATACGATCAAGATGAGCTTCGATAAAACAAAGGCGATGCGTAACGCCGAGCGTTACGTCTCGCAGGGAAAGATACGAGCGGCGATTGGCGAATACAGAATGGTCGTCGATGCCGACCCGCGCGACATTGGCACATTGAACATGCTCGGCGACCTTTTGTCTAAGAAC
Source organism: Blastocatellia bacterium (assembly GCA_016789145.1). Lineage (GTDB taxonomy): Bacteria > Acidobacteriota > Blastocatellia > Pyrinomonadales > Pyrinomonadaceae > OLB17. The sequence continues at coordinate 5,137 of JAEUQI010000055.1, forward strand.
GCTGAAAAGAAAGAAGCGATCGAATGCTATTTGCGTGTTGCCGAGCATTACAGCACACAAGGGTTTGCCCAAAAGGCAATCGCGATTTACAACAAGATTTCTCGGCTACAACCTGATTCCATCGAGGTATCGACCAAGCTTGCGGAGCTTTATGCGACTAAAGGATCGCTTAACGAGGCGCGTTCGCATTACCAGACTCTAGCCGAACACTACGAGAAGAATGGCCGCCGACTCGAAGCTCTGGCGATGTGGAAACAGATCGCCCTGCTTGATCCGAACAATACCGAGGTTTGCCTTACTCTTGCCGAGTCTTACGTTCGCGAAGGCCAGTCCGATGAAGCCGTTGAGGCGTTTGCCGAGGCCGGTGCCCGGCTGGCTCGTAAAGGGAAACACGAAGAAGCGATCAGAGCTTTCACGAAGGGACTCGATGTTCGTTCGAACGATCTTCGATTGCTTGGCGGGCTTGTCACCTCTAATTCGGCGATCGGCCGTGTTGGAAAAGCAGTGTCATTTCTTGAAGAAATTCTCGAAAATGAGCCGTACAACCGGGATGTTCTCTACCTTCTGATCGATTGCCATCTAGATGCGAACAATGCCGTCGAGGCTGAAAAAGCGGTCATAAAGTTGGTAGAAATGGAGCCGGCAAACTATCCGAAGCTCCTTGACCTGATACGGATCTACCTGAACTCAAGTGATCTTGATTCCGCTGCCCGGATCCTGTCGATGTCGTCCGAATACCTATTGGCTGCGGGCCAAGGCGATGAATGCAAACGTTGGATAAGCGAGATATTGGATCGGAATCAAACGCATCTCGCAGGCCTTGGCCTGCTTGTTAGGCATGCCGCTTGGGTCAAAGAAGAGGCTTCATATGCCCACGCGTTAGATCGCCTGGCAAAGGCTGCGCACGATCAACACTCAGTCGAGGACGAGCGATTCGCCCTCGCACATTTGACCATCCTGCGTCCACACGAGGCTCAATTGCGCGACCGCCTGGCTCAGATCAATCAAGAGTACGGCTTCGACGACGCTATCGTAGATGCAGAACTTGTCAAGGCTCAGTTCGAAGTTGAGCCCGAAGCTGTTGATAAGACGGTTAATGAAGAACAAACGACACCCGATATACGCGAAGGTTCTGGATCGCCGGAACAGGTTGCGGTTGATCGAAACGGCAGCGATATCGCGTTGCCGGAGACCGGTGCGGCAAAGTACCTGAAAGAGATCGAGAGCATCGAATTTTACGTCGATAACGATTATCATGAACTCGCCGAAAAATCGCTGAATGAACTAGCCGCCGAGTTTGGTGAACGTGATGAGATAGTATTCCTGCGGGCGAAATTGAATGGAAACTCCTTGTCGGCAGCTACTTCGGCTACGATCGACGCTCCTGTTCCCGTCGAAGCACGTGCTCTCGGCATAGACGAGATGCGGTCGGAATTTGGGCTCGAAAGCGATGAAGGACCTGCGGACGACGATTTCGAAACTCACTATCACACCGCAGTTGCGTATCAGGAAATGGGACTCTATGAACAGGCGATCGCAGAGTTTCAGGACGCGGCGAGTTTGATCTCGGCGACGGACGGTACGCGGAGGTTCTTTCAGTGTGCGACGTTGCTCGGTCATTGCTTTATCGCGAATGGAACCGCAAACCATGCCATAACTTGGTTCAATCGAGCGTTAGAAACGCCGGAACTCAACGATGATGAAAAGCAAGGTATTTGGTACGAATTAGCGATGGCATACGAAGCCGATGGCGATATCGGTAAATCGGCGAGGCTTCTTGAAACAATTTATGCCGAAAACGTCGATTATCGAGACGTAGCCGAACGCGTGAAAAACCTAATGGTCGTTCATTAACGGTATTGCCTGTTCCAAGCGAAGAATATAGAATGACGGTATGGTCGAGAGGCTTACCGTCATTTTCTTCATTATCCTATGTATGCTGCTTGGCATGTATTTGATCCTCGCGCCGTGGGACATGCTTTTCGGGCAATGGTCAAATAACTACCTGCTCGCTTTCGTGTCTGACAAGTCGGGCTTGCAGGCGATACATAAAGCGGTTGCTTCGACTTGGTTTCGCGGGGCGGTGACGGGCCTGGGCGTTCTCAATATCGTGATCGGTGTTTGGGAAATATTCAATTTCAAAAATAGCGTAAAGCTGCTTCAAGCCGACTCCGAACGCTCGTGAAAAGGCCGATCACATACGCGATCTCTCAAGGCCTTTCCAATGATCTTAATTTCGAAGAAACGTCGAAAAACATTGTGGAGCACGCCAAGAAGCTCTCCGATATCGGCGTTAGTTACTTTCAGATCCGGGAAAAGAGCCTTTCGTCTTCAAATCTATATAAACTGAGCGTCGATGCCGTCAACGCTTTGCGTAATACAGAGATGCGTTTGTTGATAAATGATCGAGCCGACATAGCGGCAGCGGTCGGTGCGTATGGCGTTCATCTCGCTGGAAGCTCGATTCCGGCACACCTTGTAAAGAGGGCATTTGGTTCGAGTTTATCCATCTTTGTTTCGACACACAGCATCGACGACGTCTATCAAGCGATCGAACACAAAGCCGATGCGGCCGTTTTCGGACCAATATTTTCGACGCCGGGGAAATCTGAACCGGTTGGGATGCACGTCCTCAGATCCGTTGTTGATTCGGCTGGTGAATTTCCGATAGTCGCTCTCGGCGGCATCGACGGTAGTAATTGTCGATCGGCTGTCGAAGTCGGGGCTGCGGGCGTTGCTGGAATAAGGTGCTTTGCGGATCTTGGTAGCGCTCGAAAGCTAACTGATGTGCTAGGTGATAATGAGTGAATCCAACAAGAAAGTTTGTCTTACGATCGCCGGTCTTGACCCGTCCGGCGGAGCAGGTGTAATTGCTGACATCAAGGCATTTACGGCGTTCGGCTGTTTCGCATCAGCGGCAGTGACTTCGATCACCTATCAAAACACGACAGGCGTCTTCGGTGCGGAAGCGCAATCTGCAGATACCGTTGCATCTCAGATCAACCCAATATTCAATGACTATAGCGTAGCTGCTGTTAAGTCCGGAATGCTTCCAACAAGTGAAGTTATTGATCGCTTAGCTGCGATCATTTCTGAGAATAGTGTTGAGAATTTTGTAGTCGATCCTGTCGTTCGGTCAACTTCCGGATTTGATCTGATCGATAATGCTGCTCTTCGGGTATTGATCGATCGTTTGTTTCCGCTCGCTACTGTCATCACGCCTAACATCCCCGAGGCCGAACGCATTTCCGGCGTCGCGATCCAGTCGTACGAAGATATCGTTGCCGCCGCAGAAGTCATGCGAGATCTCGGAGCCAAGGACATTCTGATAAAAGGTGGACACCGAATTGAGGGAGAACGTAAAGGATCGCGAGCGATCGACTATTTGTTCTCGGGCGGAGAAGTCGTTGAGTTTGTCGCGCCTTTTGTGGAGACCAAAGGAACACACGGTACCGGTTGTGTGCTGTCCGCAGCGATTACGGCAAACCTCGCGATCGGCAAGCCGCTAAAACAGGCTATCGATATCGCCAAAAAATATGTTTCAAATGCTATCGCCGAGCCAAACTATCTCGGTCGTGGGTTTCATCCGGTAAATATATGATCTATTTTGCCGGCGTCAGAATAGAAGGCGAGAGATAGGTTACTCCAAAGATCAGACCCGTTCGGTGTGAGAATCTTGTAAGCCCAAACGTTGCGGCCGTATCAAAACGCAGACCCGACGCCTTGATCTGGGCTCCAACTCGAAATTCGCCCTGGCTTTCCGTACCGATAGGGACCGCTCCGCCACGAGTATTTGCTCGTCCATTAATCTCTGCCAGAAGATTAATGCGGCGATTCACACGATATATTCCTGCCACGCCGTAGAGCAGCATATCGTTTTGAGTGAAACGATCGAGCGGCGCCGTATAGATGCCTAATCCGATATTGCCGAAAAGATTAAACTTCGCAACGCGATCGATCACGCTTCCAAACTTTTTCTGAACCAAGATCTTAGTGAAGATATTTATCTGATTCGTCCCGATGCCCTTGGCTTGGTCAGTATTAGGCATCTGAAAGCCCATCTTAAGGCCGATAGCGGGGATGCGTTTTGATTCGCTACGAAGTTTCACCTTTACGGACGAGGTAAAGTCGTCGAAATCGTTTGTCGAGTTGCCGGTAACGTTCAACGGTATATTCGACGGATTTCGATTGTTGATCGCAACAAAATTCTGGAGCGTGCCCTCGATCTGCATCTCGACGTTTGGAGCGAGGCCCGTACGAATTCGAATATTTCCAACCCTGGTCAGGTCGCCCTCAATGCCGGAAAGGCTGAACTTTGCATCCTGCAGAAAATCGACGCCCACACCGATCTCGATCGAGCCCGACGGAGTTATGTCTATGTCATCGGTTAGTAGCGGACGCTGCTGTGCCATGCAGGAAAGCACGGATGTCAACGCGATCAGAAATATGGAAAGTATGCGGAACACTATCAGGAATTGTGCCATCAACCGCATAGAAAGTAAACATAGAACGCGAGCGCATCGTTTTGGACAATGTCTGCAAAACTTGCCACAATTACGTTTACGAAATGAGCGTGTTCACCCAAAAGAAAGAGACGCCTGAGACCGGCCTTCGATTGGTCGGCGAGCGTTCGTCTGCGGAGCCGATCCCGGTCGAGCAGCAGTTTGTGAACTTCATTTTCTTTCGCGTAAATCCGGAATGGCGAAAACTGCCGAGCGAGACGAAGCAGTTCGCTCGAAATGAATTTCGAGAGGTATTTGACTCGTTTCGTGACGATCTGATGCTGTTCAGCTACTCGCTTATCGGGTTCGATTCGAAATCAGATCTGATGTTTTGGCGTGTCGGCCAGTCGCTCGACGTCATCCAAGATATGACTTCAAAGCTGTACCAAACGACGCTCGGCAATTTTCTCGAACCTTCGGACAATTACCTCGCTGTCACGAAAGATATGATGTTCGTGCTGGACGGTTCGCAGTCGCGAGAACACGTTTTGGCAGGCTCAAAAAAGTATCATTTTGTTTATCCATGTGCGAAGAGCCAAGGCTGGGCGGAAGTTCCCGCAGATCGTCGCGATCAGATGATCGAAGAGAATTTTATGGTCGGGAAACGATTTCCTAACATAAAGATCCACATGACTCATGCGTTTGGTTTTAGCGACGAAGAGTATTTGATCTCGTTCGAGACGGACGAACCGAAGGATTTTTTGGCGTTGGCTGAGGAACTCAGGCAAACGCCGGCGAGCAAATTCACGATGCGCGGAATGCCGATATACACTTGTCGACAGCGGAGTTTGACCGAATGTCTGGATTCGCTCGGATGATTGCTAGGCATTTGTTCATTAGCGGAATGGTTCAGGGCGTCGGCTTTCGATTTTTCGCCCAGCGAAGTGCCGCGAGACATCAGGTCAAGGGCTATGTGCGTAACCTTGACGACGGCCGAGTAGAGTCTTGGGCCGAAGGTAATGCAACAAGCGTTATCGCGTTTCGCGACGACATGACGGCTGGGCCCAATTTCTCGCAAGTCGAATCAATAGAAGAATTAGTTGTGGAGCCGACAGGTCTATATTCGTCATTTAGAATAGAAAAATAAAGATGGAAGATTTAAAGAAACTCATTCGCGAAGTGCCCGATTTCCCAAAACCTGGCATCAACTTTTACGATATTACAACCCTGCTCAAAGACCCTGAAGGACTCGAGGGCACGATCGATGCTCTGACCGAGATGTGTCGAGGAATGGACATCGATACGATAATTGGCGTCGAATCCCGTGGATTTATTTTCGCTACGCCGCTTGCGTATCAGCTCGGAACTGGCTTCATTCCGGTTCGTAAGCCAAAGAAACTGCCTGCCGAAACGGTCTCGATGTCTTACGAACTAGAATACGGCACGGACACGCTAGAAATGCACAAAGACGCAGTCGGCGAAGGCCATCGCGTCTTGATCGTCGATGATCTCCTAGCTACGGGCGGCACGGCACGAGCCGTTTGCGACCTAGTTGAAAGCGTCGGCGGCACCGTTGCCGGATTGCTGTTCGTCTGCGAACTTAACTTCCTCAACGGCCGCAGCAAGTTTGACGGCTATGAAGTTAAGTCGCTCATTAGTTACGATAGTTAGTCCGATTATACTTATGTGCCGCCCGCATATGCAGGCGGTTCTGACATGGTCCCGTAGCTCAGCTGTATAGAGCGTCCGCCTCCTAAGTGGAAGGTCGTTGGTTAGAATCCAACCGGGATCACCATTTTGCTGCCAAGGTCTGACCGGGCGATGTGACAAATGTCATATCGCCAACAATAGGAATGGCGGAAACTTGTTCTGTAAAGGAGGTGAAGTGATGAAACGCATCCTGACTACCCTCGTCATACTGAACGCACTGGCTTGGTTTGCGTTTTCTCAGGAACCGAGCCCTACTCCTGTCCCAACTCCCGTCCCGCAGTCGGTTCTACTTGAAGAGCAGAAAAAGCTCGTTGAACTTCAGACACAGTTATTAAAGGCTCAGATCGACTATCTAAAGGCGTTTACCGACGCATCGGGAAACAGTTCTGCAAGCCGCGACAACACCGGCGGAAAGATCTCATACAAGACTGACGATAAACCGATCTTTGAGGTGATCGATCTCACTTATGATTCGTTGAACGAGGTGTCCGTTCGCGTGCGTGATCGGATAGCTCCTTTATCAACAAACTACGATCGCATTGTCATATTCGACGAACAAGATTTTGCTGCCCTCTCTCGGTACAGAATGTATCGCGAAGAAGCAAAATTGGCACTAGCAAACTACGAAAAGCTACTAAAGGAAGTAGAAGCCTACGCTGCCGCGTCCCGCAAGGAAAATTCCTTTCAGATCGAATCTACCGATGGCAAAAGAAATCCGCTTATTACTACCTTGGGGCTGCCGGGCATTGCGAGTTCAGCGATCAAATCGGTTGCCGAATTGATGTCGTTGTTCCGTTCTGACACCGAAATAACCCAATCGCGTCTGCAAATCGAACAGAGAACCGTAAACAGCGTTATGGCTGGCGTTTTGGTGAATGATGGTCGGCTCAAGGTCTACAATTCGGCTCAGTTCGTTCCCGAATATGACCTCGGTATAGACGATCAGGAGTCGTTCTATCAAGCTGTGAGCAAACTGCGTGCGGCATTCGCGATCGTTCTTTACCTCGAGGAAGCGGCATCGAAAGAGAAGCCTGCCGAGCGTGGCGACCCGGACTTCGCAAGACTGCTGGCAAGCATTCGTATGATGAAACGTCAATTGAATATGCTGTCGTTTGCGATCGAACCGGATCCGATCCCGGAGAAAGAAAACGAAAAGGCGGTCTATACCGAGTTTCGCTCTATGGTACGGGCAGAGAAACTCGATAAATTCATCACCGCAGGGCGAAACGTCGGCATCCTGAAACTAAAAGTACTGTCTTCGGGTGGAAGCCATCGTGAAAAGAAGAACCTACTGTTGGGCACTCGAAATGACTATAGCGGCAGCGTTGTAATTGAAGTTGCTCTCTATGACCTTGACGGTACGATGCGTGTTTCTGAGGTGATGAAACATCACACCGGATTTCGTAAATACAAAGTCGAGAAAATTCGGCGAATACCGTGAGCTTTTATGGAAGCAAGGTGCGAATACACCTTTCTATTAGATGAACGGAAGAAAAGCGTGTAGAGCACAGTGGCAAACATTTTTACCACGGTGAAGCAGGCTCGAAGTCTATTCACACATTCTCCAGATCAAACCACTCAGCCGCGTCGCGTGATGCGGCTTTTTTGTGTCTTTTGTGCTTTTCGTGGGAAACTCTTCCTTATGCGTAAGGTACTGACAGCAGAGCAAATGCGTGAGGTCGATCGTCTGACGACCGAGCGATACGGCATTCCGTCGATAATCCTGATGGAAAACGCCGCCCACGCCGTCGCACGCGTCATCACCGAAAAACTCGGCGGCTCAGTCAAAGGCAAATCCATCCTCATACTCTGCGGCAAAGGCAACAACGGCGGCGACGGCGCGGCGTTGGCGAGGATATTGCACGACGACGGTGCGACGGTTGAAGTCAATCTATTTGGACAAGTCGAGGAGACTGTCGGCGATGCCCGACAAAACTGTGAGAAATTGAAATCGATCGCGTCGACCGATTCCGAGAACAAAGGTTGCCTTTATTTTGAAGAAACTCCATTGATGGATTACTGGGTTCACACTTCCGGTTTTAACGTTGGGTCTTTTGATGTTTTTGTCGACGCACTCTTTGGAACGGGACTGAAAAGGCCGTTAGATTCGACGTTTCGCAACCTGCCTCTTGTCGTCAAAGATCAACTGAGGATGGAAAACGGCTTTGCGTTAGACCCCATTTACTCGACACTCGTTCTTTCCATAGATATTCCGTCAGGTCTATTCTCTGATGTTTCCGAAACTCCCGAGTATCATATTAAAGCCGATTTGACTGTGACATTCACGGCACCGAAAGCCGGAAACATCCTTTCTCCCGCCTCAAGGGCAAACGGCGAATTGGTAGTCGCAGACATTGGCTCTCCACATGTGCTCGTAGAAGAACAACCATCCCAGCTTTACTTTGCTGATCGAAGCGACGCCGCGAAGTGGCTAGCGAGTTCGAGGTTTTCTGTAGACTCATACAAAAACAAACGCGGTCATGCATTGGTTTTTGCCGGTTCCGAGGACTATTCCGGTGCCGCGGTTTTGGCTGGGAATGCGGCGATGCGGTCTGGTGTTGGACTTGTTACTTTGACGGTTCCGTCATCCATTCGAAGCGAGGTTGCGGCGAGGGCTTTGCCTGATCTGATCGTAAGGCCGTTTGATAAAGGCGAATTTGAAGTTAAGGCTGATGCGGTGTTGATCGGTTGTGGACTAGATGCGAATGATGCGGGGAATGAAGCGATCTTTCGAAAGATCGTTGAAGAACGGAAAACGCCGGTGATCGTGGATGCTGGGGCGTTGGCATTTGTTCCAACACGAGCCGACAAGAGTGTCGGCACTCCGCTTATACTTACACCTCACGAGGGCGAGTTTCTGCGGCTGATTGGAACAGATAGCAAAGAGGCGATTAAGGACCGCGTCGCCGCAGTTCGCGATTACGCGACAGCAAACAATGTCATACTAGTTCTGAAAGGTGAACGCGTGCTGATCGGTGCTCCTGATGGCCGTGTCGTTGTTAATCCGACAGGGAACTCCGGTCTTGGCAAGGCAGGGAACGGCGATACGTTGGCCGGAATTCTAGTTAGCTTCGTTGCACAGGCCGCGAAGATGGACATTGATATCTTCGAGACTGTGGTCGCGGCGGTTTTCATTGCGGGAATGGCTGGTGATGTTGCTGAGAAAAAGTATGGCAAACGCGTTATGACTGCGAGTGATGTTCGAGAATGCCTTGTCGAAGTATTTTCAGAGTTAGAAAACAGCTGACAGCTATCAGCTAATAGCTGTCAGCTGTAATTCAAGAATAAGTTGAGTATTCAGACCTTAACAACTCCAGAAGACGCCTTCGCATTTGGCGAGCGGTTTGCTGAAATGCTCGCGGCGGGCGATGTGGTGTTGCTCATCGGCGGGCTTGGTGCAGGGAAGACGCTGTTTACTAAGGGCGTGATGAGCGGGCTTGGGTATGATGTTGATGAGGTGACGAGCCCGAGTTTTTCGTTGGTGAATCTATACGAGACCGATCGTTTTGACGTTTATCATATTGACCTTTGGCGATTGGATAGGGGCGGCGATATTGCGGAGGCCGTCGGGCTCAACGAGATCGTTGAAAATGAGAATGTGGTGACGCTGATCGAATGGGCTGATAGGTTGCAGGACTCGAACTTTTCCAACAGAACATTTACGATCACTATCTCAGGCGATGGTGACGATGCTCGAACGATCGCGATCGAGCAAAAAAGTTAACATCGAATTTCTTTTAGGCCGGCTTGGCTTCGTCTATAATTTCCAAGCCGAGTATGACGCTGGACGCCACGGGGAAAAATAAGCAAATCGAGACAGCGACGCAATCGACGCCCGAACCGGCGTTCGATGGCAAGCCGTATTTCAATCGCGAGTTGAGCTGGCTCGAATTTAATCGTCACGTCCTTGATGAGGCGACCGATGACAGCCTGCCGCTGCTCGAACGCCTGAAATTCCTCTCGATCTTCTCAACAAACCTCGACGAATTCTTCATGATCCGCGTTGCTGGAATAATGGAGCAGCTTGCCGAGGGCATCGGCGATCTTTCGCCTGACGGCATGACCGCAGCGGAACAACTTGCGGCGATCTATGCTCGTTTGCGGCCGATGCTTAAGAGGCAGGCTTCCTATCTGAACGATGTCGTCCTGCCGGAGCTTCGCAAAGAGGGCATTTCGATCGAGCCTTACGCAAAGCTAACGGCAAAGGAAAAAAAGAATCTCGACAAGTATTTCATCGAAAATCTCTTCCCCATATTGACGCCGCAATCTGTCGATTCGAGCCATCCGTTTCCTTACATTTCGAACCTTAGTTTGAACCTCGGTCTGATCATCGAACCGATTCGAGCCCTTGCGGCTCCCAAGCTCAAGCATCTGTTCAAGCAGAAGCGCTTTGGCCGAATCAAACTCCCGCGTACGGTGCCGAGGCTTGTTCCGGTTAATGAGAAGCAAGGCCGTTTTGTGCTGCTCGAGGAATTGATCGCGGCGAATGTCGCTGAGCTTTTTCCGAATATGAAAACGAGCGAAGCGTTCCTCTTCCGTGTAACGCGCGACGCTGATATCGAGCTTCGCGAGGACGAGGCCGGCGACCTGATGCGAACGCTCGAGCGAGAACTGCAACGCCGCAGCGACCGTTTTCCTGTGCGGCTCGAAGTGTCGAGCACGATGCCTGTTAAGATGCTTAAGCTGCTGACCAACGGGCTTGGGCTAGCGGATGATTGTATTCAGCGAGTCGATGGCTTTGTAGATATTCCCGATCTAATGCAGCTTTACGGTCTGAACCGGCCCGCCCTCAAAGACAGGCCGATAACGACAGTGCATCTAAACGAAACCGACGATAAGCGGTCGATGTTCGATGTTATTCGCAAGAAAGACGTACTGCTTCATCATCCATTCTATTCGTTCGGTATCGTTACAGATCTGCTTGCCGAGGCGGCTGAGGATCCGCAGGTTCAGGCGATCAAGATATGTTTGTATCGCACGGGAAAGGATTCGCCGATCGTTGCCTCGCTGATCCGAGCCGTGCGAATGGGCAAGCAGGTAACCGCGCTTGTTGAATTGAAAGCAAGATTTGATGAGGAAAACAACATCGAATGGGCACGTCGGCTTGAGAAAGAAGGTGTACACGTCGTTTACGGCATTTCGACGCTGAAGACGCATTCGAAGGTGATGCTTATCATTCGGCGTGAGAAAGATAAACTCGTACGCTATGTTCATCTCGCAACAGGGAACTACAATCCGTCGACCGCAAAGATCTATACAGATCTTGGAATTCTGACTGCTGACGAAGCATTCGGAGCCGATGCGACGGATCTTTTCAATTTCCTTACGGGCTACTCATTGCAAGATAAATATGAAAGGTTACTCGTCGCACCGCTGAATTTGCGAGATCGCCTGATCGCTCTCATCCGGCGCGAAGCGAAACACAAGAAAGCCGGGAAGCCCGCTTCGATCATTATCAAGTGCAACAGCATTACCGACGAAGGCATTGTTGATGAGCTTTACGCCGCGTCAAAGGCAGGCGTTGAGATCGACATGATCATTCGCGGCATCTGCACGCTGCGGCCGGGAATTAAGGGGCTTTCGGAGAATATTCGCGTTCGATCGATAGTTGGAAGATTCTTAGAACACAGCCGCGTTTTTTGGTTCGCAAATGATGGCGCACCCGAAGTTTACATCGGCAGTGCCGATCTGATGCATAGAAACATGGATCGCCGAGTTGAGGTTTTAACGCCGATCCGCGACGAAGAGATCGTTCGATATCTGAAAGATGTGTTTCTCGAAAACTATCTTAAGGATCAGATCAATGCTCGATTGCTGCGTTCGGACGGAACTTACAAACGTGTTGCCGCGAGAATATCCGGCGGCTTTGATTCGCAAATGGCATTCGTCGGGAAAGAGATCGATATCTAGGCGGGTTGGGTCTTCGCAAACCTCGATTCCATTACACCGTTGACGTCAACTCCGAGCTTTGAGGTCAATCTGGGATAACCCCGAGGTTCCAGCTCGAGATGTTCTACGCCAAGCAGTTTTTCGGCTTCAGTAATATCCTCTATCGTGCCTTCGATCTCCATATAGTAGCCGAAAGGCAGTTCGTCGAGCACGACCTCGCAGTTGCCTAGGTGCCACGCTTTGCGGTGCTTTTCATACACGGCTGACAGCTTATAACCGAGCTTCTGAATGATTGCCTCGACGGCATCGACGTCTCCGATCGTAGTTTCGTGTTCGATCTGTTGCTTGAACTCAGTTTGGTTCGGAACCTTTTCTTTGTAGGTCAGCAGCGTCTTTTCCCGCGTTTTACGTATCCGCAAAACGGCCCCGCGTTCGTCCAAAACACCGCCGCGATGTAGGTAATTCTCTTCAAAATTCTCGTATGCGAAAACGGCACCAACAGTGCTTAGTTTGCTCGTCAACTCGACAAGCAACTTCTTGTCCAGCTTATATTTCTTTTCGATCTCAATAGCCATTGCGTTTCTCGGTCAATCGTCAATATTACGGCGTCGAGCGCTGCTCGGCAAACTCGCGTATGACTAAAGCCCGTAAACTTGACGTTAACTCGCATTTGTCCGATACTTGAAAAAAAGGTCAGGATTCGAGTCTTGTCCGATTTCAAGGGAGCAATTATAAACTTATGCCATATCCAGAAATGATGATCCACGGGATGCGACAAGAGCTGGCTCAGCTCGGCATCGAAGAAACCAAGACGCCCGAAGCAGTTACTGAGGCGTTGAATACTGATGGCACCGTTATGGTCGTCGTCAATTCGGTCTGCGGTTGTGCTGCCGGCGGCGTTCGCCCGGGCATCGCGATGGCGTTGGCTAATTCGGAGAACAAGCCGGATCGTGCGATCACGGTGTTCGCTGGTGCCGACATTGACGCGACTGATGTTGCCCGCGAGCATTTCACCGGCTACATGCCGTCGTCGCCTGCTATCGGCATATTGAAAGGCGGCCAGCTCGTCCAGATGTTCGAACGCCGAGACCTTGAGGGCCGTCCGCCGCAGGTCATCGCCCAAGCGTTGTCAGAAGCTTTCGCAAAGCATTGTGGAAGTGCGAACGCCGCGAATAACTAGATTTTTATTGCAGTAGGCAAACGATTGGGGCTAGAATGGAAATTAGGTTCCGTTCTAGCCCCAAATGTCTATACTACAACGCCAGCACGTACGATTTTCGCTTGATATACCGGCGCGGATCTACGATAAATATGGGCATCGGCATTTGACGAATCTACAGCAGATCTCTATCGGCGGCTGTTTCACTGATTGGGACGAGGAAGTGTTGGTCGGCGATGAATTTCGAATGGAACTGCCGCTGCCCGACGGCAATTTCGTGCCGCTGCATTGCAAGGCGCTTTATCGTTTTGATCACACCGGAATTGGCGTCAAATTTGTCGATATCACGCAGTTCGAACAGGAACTGATCTCGAAGATAATCGCCCATCGCCTCGACGAAGAAGGCGTCCCGCTCCAGATCGACCCATTTAACCAACCACCAAAATTCTCCGGCCCCGACCCAGAACCAAAGGTCGCCGACATTCGTCAGAAACGCGATCTGATCCTCGAGCGAATTATGAGCGCAGACTAATTCACCGACTTCGGTGGTTGCGGCGGCGGCATGGGCGTGTATTGAGCAGACGAGAGTTTCCACGAACCGTTCAAAGAACGCAGAACATAGGCCCCGCGAAGAATTCGTGCAGCAGACTGTCCATCCGGCATTTTTAACGTATAGGTCAGCTTGATCGTCGCAATGGCGTAGGTGCCGTAATTACGAACCGATTCTTCGCTGATGTCCACGACGATCGGTGCTTTTCCGCTTTTTGACTTGGCTTCGGGAGAATAGAAACCGATCACTTTTGCTCGATCATCGACCTCGCCTCGCGGCGATATCTCCACAAAATCGGGAGCAAGAACTGCTTCGAGTTCCTTTTGGTCGAACGCTGTCTGAGCCGCGATCAATCGTTGAACCGTCAGTTTGATCACAGCGTCCTCCGATGGCGTCTTCTGTGCAAGCGCAGAAGCAGCAAACACAAATACACATGCGGCCAAGATCAGTTTCGAGCTTTTCATACGCTAAATGATACGGCTAATAACGTCGGAGGTTCAGAATAATTCGTCCATCGCCTGTTCGAGATCGCGGACGCCTACGACGCGGAGGCCGAGGAGTTTTTCCAGGCCTTTTTTGTTCGACTCGGGGAGAATGAGTTTTTTGAAGCCGAGTGTCTGAGCTTCGCGAGCTCGGGCTTGGGCTTGAAGGACACCGCGGACTTCGCCGGTAAGGCCGACTTCGCCAAAGATAGCGACTTCGGGCGGAATTGCGACGGATCGAAAACTCGAGGCTATAGCAGAGATCACCGCAAGGTCTGCCGCCGGTTCGTCGATCTCGATGCCGCCCGCAACGTTAATAAATATGTCGTCAGCGGCGAGTTGAAAACCGAGACGTTTTTCGAGCACGGCGATCAGCAGCGACGCTCGATTCTGATCAAAACCTTGAGCCATTCGCCGTCCTGTCCCGAATTTCGCGCCGCTGACCAGAGCCTGAACCTCGACCAGCATCGGCCGCGTGCCTTCCATCGTGACGGCGACTACGGAGCCTGTCGCTCCCTCAGGGCGTTCTTGCAGGAACATTTCCGATGGATTTCCGACGGGCACAAGTCCTGCGTTCGTCATTTCAAATACGCCGATCTCGTTCGCCGCGCCAAAGCGATTCTTTGTCGCGCGAATAATTCGATGATTATGGTGGCGGTCGCCTTCGAAATAGAGGACCGTGTCAACGATGTGTTCGAGCGTTCGCGGGCCGGCGATCGAGCCTTCCTTGGTGACGTGGCCTGTCACGAAAACTGGTGTGCCGGTCTGCTTGGCAAACAGCATGAGTTGCGTGGCGACCTCACGAACCTGCGACACGCTGCCCGGAGCCGATTCGATCTTGGGGCTGAATACTGTCTGCACCGAATCAACGATGAGGACTCCCGGACGCATGCTGCCGGCCTCGCCCAATACGGCGTCGAGGTTCGTCTCTGCCATCACTAGAACATTGTCGGCGTCTAGTCCGAGCCGCTCGCCGCGCATTTTGATCTGACGTTCAGATTCTTCGCCCGAAACATAAAGGACAGACACGCCGGTTTCGCTGATCTTGTCCGCGGCTTGAATCACGATCGTCGATTTGCCAATGCCCGGAGCACCCCCGATGAGCACGAGCGAACCTGCGACAATGCCGCCGCCGAGCACTCGATCGAATTCATCAATTCCCGACGATGTCCGTTTATCATCCTGCGATTCGATCTCACGAAATGCTGTCGGAGCCGACATTATGCCGCTGTATGCTGCGGCTGTTTTAGTCGCCGTTGCGCGAAAACGCTCTTCGGCGTAAGTGTTCCATTCGCCGCAATCGGGGCATTGCCCGAGCCATTTACGCTGCTGTGCACCGCAATTTTGGCATACGAATATTGATGAAGGTTGCTTTGCCATCTCTCAAAAATCCGATAATACCATTTTTATGGAAAGCGGCTGGTTTTAATACCTATAAATACTCGTGATATATTAACCACGATGAAGGTTGACGTTCTCATACTGCGAATAGCATTCGTCGGTCTGCTAGTTCTGCTCGGATACATGTTGAATCCGTTCGAACGGACGCATCGACTTGGGATGTCGGCGTTTGGCGACGAGGCGCGTCACATCTTGTCGGCACTTCTCGGTGCTGCCGTGGCCGGTGTCGTAATCCTATTTGAGATGCGCGTGCGCAAGGCAAGTCTCAAGACCTTGATCGGTGCCGCAGTAGGTTCGATTCTCGGTATTCTCGGTGCCTTCCTTATCGGCTATCTTATCTCTATCCAAAAAGAAGCCGCAGTTTCAGCTGAAATGCAGTCGTTCATGACCATTTCGTTGATGTTTTTTATGGGCTACGTCGGCCTGATGGTCGGTGCCGCAAAAGGCGACTATATCGATCTCTCAGCTCTTGGCGGCATCTTCAGCGACAAGAATATCAAACGCGACTACAAGATACTCGACACGTCGGTGATCATCGACGGTCGTATCGCAGATGTATCGGAAACCGGATTTCTTGGCGGTACACTTATCATCCCGCATTTTATTCTTGCTGAATTACAGCAGGTTGCTGATTCTGCCGATTCGTCGAAACGCCAACGCGGTCGCCGTGGTCTGGATATGCTGCAGCGGCTTAGGAATAATTCGAAACTCGATATTCAGATCATCGAAACTGATTTTCCTGCGATCAAAGAGGTCGATCTCAAGCTGATCGAGCTCGGCCAGCAACTCGACGCGGTGATCGTCACCAACGATTTCAATCTCAACAAAGTATCGCAGCTGCGAGGCGTTCAGGTCCTGAACATCAACGAACTCGCCAACGCTCTCAAACCTGTTGTGCTGCCGGGCGAAGCGATGCGTGTTTTCGTCCTGAAAGAAGGTAAAGAATACAATCAAGGCGTCGCGTATCTCGACGACGGTACGATGGTTGTCGTCGATAATGCTCGCAAGTTGATCGGGAAAACTGCTGACATAGCCGTAACGTCGGTTCTTCAAACAACTGCCGGCAAGATGATCTTTGGCCGATTGTGGGAAGACCGCGAAGAGCATAACCAGGAAAACTACAACATTCACGATTCGCGTTCGATGGGCTTTCGCAAAGCCACGCGTGAGCTTCGCCAGACGACAATAATCGAAGAAGTAGAATCGTGAATACTGCTATCATCGTCGCCGCAGGCTCAGGAACTCGATTCGGTTCCGATATTCCAAAACAATTCGTCGAGATCGGAGGCAGGCAGTTGCTTTCTCACACGTTAGAGAAATTTGAAGCTTGCGACGAGATCGAAGAGATCGTGCTTGTACTATCCGAAGATCAAATTCCAAATTTCAGATCCGAGATCTCAAAATTGAGAACGGTTGTCGCGGGCGGAGCGTCGCGTGCAGTGTCGGTTCAGAACGGTTTGGCCGCGGTTTCGGAAAACACCAAGATCGTTGCGGTTCACGACGGAGCAAGGCCGCTCGTAACCGTTGAAGAGATCGCTCAAACGGTAATGAAGGCCGCAGAAACCGGAGCCGCTTGCCTCGTTGCTGAGGTCAGCGACACGATAAAACACGTCGAAGGCGGCGAGATCGTCCGCACCGTCGATCGGACGAAACTACGACGTGCATTGACTCCGCAGGCTTTTCGCGTTGATATAT
>JAEUQI010000056.1 GCA_016789145.1 Blastocatellia bacterium
GATCTTTAACCCTGCTGCTGGAATAGTAGATGGCACCCTTCCGGGCGGTACCGTTAACGTAGCTGCTGGAACCTACACCGAGCAGCTTACCGTTAACCGTCAATTGAATATTCTCGGCCCAAATGCCGCGATCGATCCTAATACAGGTTCGCGTGTTGCTGAGGCTGTGATCAGGGCCGCGGTTAATGATACCGATCCGTTCGACGGCGCTGATGATGAGAATTCGATCATGGTGACCATCACAAATACGGCCGACGGCACGGTTTTCAAAGGCTTTACACTTGACGGCGACAATCCGCTGCTCGATTCGAACTATGTATTGAATGGTGCTGATGTTGACGCATATGGCGGTATCAGCGGCAACGGAAACATCAATCCGGCAGCTGACATCAGCTTCAACATCGTCAAAAACCTGGGCGAATTCGGCATTGAGGTCTATGGCGATCCAAATGCTGCGGGTGTTCGAACGAACAGCAGGATCGCGAATAATAAGGTCGATAACGTTGTAGGCTGGTTCTACGGCAATGCTATCTTCGCCGGCAACAATGCCTCGACAAATGTCGAAGACAACGTTGTTACCCAATCGTTTGGCGGTATCATGATCCACCATTTCAACGGCCAGGTCACTTCCCGACCGAACTCGGTTGTTGACGGAAATACGATCACGGCGTTCGGCTACCCGATCTGGTTCAACCTGCATTACGCATATAGCGGAAACGGCTACACGATCTCGAACAATACGATCGATTCTTATGTCGAACAGGATGCTACTCCGCTCGCTCCAAGAGCTTCGAATTCGAAGTTTGAGGGTGATAAGGAAGTCGGACTCAAACGTCCGCTTCGTATTTCGGAGAGCGAACCGCAGAACAGTGTCGGTGGCTGGGGACGCTGGATCGGCATCAAAGTTGAATCGGTTAACGGTTTAGTGCCCGCAACTTTCACTGACAACAACATCGATGGAAATCGCGCATTGTTGCTCAGCGACGCACCGCCGTACACGCAGATCGACGGTTTCCGTATCACGAATCCTTCGACGACCTCGTCGAACATCGTGATCAAGGAAAACAACATTACCGATACCAACCGCGGTATAGCCCATACGGCTGACGCTTTGGTTGATATCAACTGTAATAACATCTACGGCAATCAGATCGGTATTTATATCGGTTCGGGCCTCGATTATGACGGTAACCCTGAAAGTGCTGATATTGGTGCCACCATCTTTAACAACAACATTCTCGGAAACGCGGTGTTTGGTGTTCAGGCACAAACTGGTACATCGGCCGTGAACAACGCCTCCGGAAACTACTGGGGCGCCGCAGACGGACCTGGACCGGTTGGTCCGGGAACGGGTGACAACGTCAGTAATGACGTTAATTTTGCAGGCTTCTTGACCATACCTTCGACATGTTCGCCGGTGGCGCCGCCGCCGACGGTCACGATCGAGCAGGTCGGCCCTGATCCTACAAACACTTCGCCGATCAACTTTACGGTCACCTTTAGCGAGGCAGTTACTGACTTTGACGATTCATCAGACATCGCATTGTCAGGAACCGCAGGCGCGACAACGGTCGTTATCAGCGGTGGCCCGACGGTCTACAACGTCGCGGTTAGCGGTATGGCAAACGACGGTACAGTCATCGCCGATGTCGTTGCCGGTGCGGCGACAGGTGCTAACGGTGCAAACGTGGCGTCGAGTTCGCTCGACAACACTGTCACATACGACACCACATCGCCGACAGTTGGAGTTGAGCAGAAACTAGGCCAAAACGATCCGACAAATGCATCGCCGATCGAGTTTACGGTCACTTTCAGCGAACCAACGGCGAACTTCGTCACTGGCGATGTTAATTTGTCAGCAAGCACGGCTCCGGGAACTCTTGTCGGAACAGTCACAGGCGGTCCAACCGTATTCAATGTCGCTGTCACCGGAATGACCGGCAGCGGAACCGTGGTGGCGTCTGTTGACGCAGGCGCGGCAACCGATGCCGCGAATAACGGCAATGCGGCTTCGACTTCGGCTGACAATTCGGTCTACTACGACGTTACCAACCCAACGGTGACGATCGATCAGCAGACTGTTCCAGCACAGGCAGATCCGACAAGCACCTCACCGGTGAACTTCTCGATCGTGATCTCTGACGCTTCGGCGATCAGCGGATTTGACGCTAGCGACGTTACGATCGCGACCGGTGCGGGAACGGCATTCGGCGGTTTTGCCGTACCAAATGTTGTTCTAACAGGCGGACCAACTACATTCAACGCCGCTGTCAGCGGAATGAATCAGACCGGTCTTGTTACTGCTACAATTGCCGGTGGAACGTTTGTTGACGGCGCTGGCAATCCGAACGCTGCTTCGACCTCGGTCGACAACAATGTCCAGTTCAATCTTGTGAACACGAACATAACCGTTACGCCGAGCGATATGCTTGGATGGTCGTTCGTACAGGAGAACGCTGGTGTTGCCAGTGGTCGAATGATGACAGGACCGGCGACTCCGCCACTCGGAACCGGTAGTGCGAGGATCACGGTTGACGCAACCGCAGGACAGGCGTTCATGAAGGATGCCTACTCCGGCGTTAGATTTGCCGATATCACTGCATTGTCTTACTCGGCTTATCAGCACTCCGGTGCTAATCCTTCGATCCACGCGACTCTCGCGTTCGACGTCGATAGCGATGTAACGGATGGCATAAATGGCTATCAAGGCCGAATCGTTTACGAACCGTACAACGATCCTGCGAACACATTCACGCCGGCAACATGGCAGACATTCGACGCAATGTCACCGACCGCGAAATTCTGGGGCAGTTCCGGCTCGGGCGTTCGTCCGCTCACCGTTGCGTGTCCGCAATCGGCTCCTTGCACTAAGGCGCAGATATTGACACTATTCCCGAACCTTGGCATTAGGAACAACGTTCCTATGACGTCGATCGGGCGAGTTATATTCAAGGTTGGCAGCGGCGCGGCTCCGGGACTTGACGCTAGCGTCGACAACCTAGTCATCGGTGTCAATAGCGTCAACGATACGTATAACTTTGACGAAACTCCGCCGACGGTTTCGATCGCTAATGCAACGATCAAGGAAACTGAGGCCGGACAGACGTTGAACCTACAGTTGACACGAACGGGTACGAGCACCTTGCCCGCATCCGTAACGGTCAACACGAGCGATGGCACCGCAACGACCGCAGATGGCGACTACACGGCTCTTACGAACCAAGTAGTTACGATTCCGGCCAGCGGAAGCGATCCTGATACTTCAGTATTCGTCAGCGTTCTGATCGGTGGCGATGGCACGGTCGAGCCGAATGAAACATTTACAGTTACCATCTCTAACGCTGTAAATGCAGCACTTGGAACGACAACTGCAACCGCGACGATCGAGAACAACGATGTCGAACTTTCGTTCGCCCTCGCGGCTCCGAACGTCGGCGAAAGTGCGGGAACGGCAACGATCACGGTCAACCGCAATGGTGCCACGGCAAATGCTGCCGGCGTCTCGTATGCGACTTCGGCAGGAACGGCAAATCCGGGACCGGCTGGACCATTCAATCCGATCGACTACGTTGCTGCAAGCGGACCACTTTCGATCCCGGGAGCCGGAACGAGCACGACGTTTGACATCACGATCAATCCTGATCTGATCAGCGAGGTCAATGAGACCGTTCTACTGACGCTATCTACTATCGTCGCCGGCCCTGGCGATAACGTAACGATCGTAGGAACCAATCCTTCGACGTTGACGATACTCGACGATGATGGAGGCGGCCTGGTGACAGTTTCCGGTACGATCACGAAGTACACCGGCGGCGGTGGTATTGAGAACGTAACCGTTTCTCTCTTCGACGGTGTAACAACTGTAACTACGACTACGGATGCAGCCGGAAACTATTCGTTCACTGGTGTTCCGAGTGGAGCCAGCTTCTCTCTCACTCCGGCATGTGTACCTGCGAATCCGACGTGTAACGGTTATATTTACGACGCTTCGGCTCGTGAATACCTAAATGCGTACAGCAATGTGACCGGAGCTGACTTTATCGGATACTTGGGTGATAATCCTCGTGATATTACCTTTGTCGATACTGTTCAGCCGTCGGCAGGTGCAAATATCGTAGTACCGATCACGATTATGAGTCAGGGCACGGAAAACAGTGCGGACTTTGTGCTTCTATATGATGATACAAAGATCGACTATGTTTCTGAGACCTGCGGTGTTGGAGCTCCGGCTGGCTGTGCTGTTTCGTCGGCACCGTTCCCTGGCGGACGCAAGTTTGAGCTTTCGCTCGATCCTGGCGTCACCTACACGGCGGGCTTACGAGAATTGATCAGGGTGACATTTGCCGAAGACACCGTTCTTCCTGCAGATTTCAACACACCGGTCACATTCGCTGCCACGCCTCGTAACGTTGCGAACCCGTCCGGCATATCAGTTCCTGCTGACTATGTAAACGGACTCGTGATCTTCGCTAAGGGAATTGAGGCAGATATCGCTGGCGGCCTGCCTGCTAACTCGGGCTACGGCGATGGCGGCCATAACAATGGCGACGTTATCCGTATACGGAACCTCGTCGTGGGTGCGGTTACGGTCAATCCGAGCATCAACGAATTCCAGCGAGCCGATAGTGCCCCGTACTTATCTCGAGGCGACGGCAAACTTAATTCGGGTGATACTACGGTTGCTCGACGCCACGTTACCGGCGATCTTGTAGGTATCTTGAATCCAGCGGCCGGGCCGACCGTAGCGATCCCGTTTGTGGATGGGCTGCCATCTGAGATCTATGGTGATAAGACTCGTCGGCCAAACAGAAACGCGATGCCGCCGATAACAATGACCGTGGTTGATAGAAACGCAATTCGCGGGGCCAACGTTACTGTCGCGATCGACCTCGTTTCAGAGGGCATCGAGACTGGCTTTAGTTACTCGGTACACTTCGATACGGCCAGCCTGCAAATGCCTACAGGAATGACTTGCCCGCAAGTAACACTTGGCCCGGGCTGGCATGCTCCTGCCACGCTTGATACCAACTGTACTCAAGCCGGCATGGGTCGTATCGGACTTAACGGGTTCTTCAACACGTTCGGAACTACATTCGTTCCGGGAACGCAGCGAGTCATCCTAATGACATTCTTCGTTCCGCTGTCAGCACCACTTGGCCCGACAACGCTTACGTTCGCGGATATGCCGGTTGACGATTATGTCAGCGACGTGAACGGCGATCCGGTCGCTACGACGTTCGATCCGGGTGATGTGACCATCGTCGCAACGCCAACTTCGAGTAATGCGGTCGTTGCCGGTCAGGTCACAAATCCTTCGGGAATCGCGGTGAATCGGGCTCAGGTCTCGCTGACGAGTTCGACGGGAGTTGTGTATCGAGGCACGACGAATGCGTTTGGTAACTTTACTATCGAGGGCGTTCCGGCAGGAGCAACTTATATAGTAACGATCGGTGCCAAAGGCTATACGTTCACTCCGGTTTCACTTAACGTGACTGACAGCATCGGAAAGATCCAACTCCAATTGGAGTAACGATCGATCCGTGAATACCAACTACGGCGGAGCCTTTATCGGCTCCGCCTTTCTTTATCTAATTCGACGCAAGCCAATCGAGAGCTTCGTCTCGTGATTCGGTGACTAAGAACTTGGCCCCTCGGTTTACCGCAGCTATCTCACCCAGTTTCGTAACTTCACCTTTGGGCATAACTAGAGCGACCATAATGTCTTGGCCGAAGACCTCCGCGACACGCTTGCCGCCCGCGAACCGTTCTGCCTCGGTCATCGACCCGCTGATAGCGGAGCAATCGACCAATGCTCGGTCAATGTTCGTACGACCACACTCGTTCTTAACCGAATCGATAAGGTCGAACATATTGACGAGGGAATACTCTCCCTCAACCATCGCCTCAACGAGCCCATTAACTAAAGAAAATTCTAATTGATAACTCATTTTTTAACCGTGTAATCCAGGCTTTCTAACTTTGGCAGTTTCGGAGTGGACTCGGACAATTGGGCGAGAAGACTCTGGCGGCAATAAACTGCAACCGCCGAATTACGAAGTAAGAGAGACTATCAAAATGTCAGATGCTCGTCAATAAGTGCGTCTATAGCTAGAAAAGGATAATACCTAAATCATGGTATTCATCGGTTTAGGAGAAAGATCGCCTGCAAGTACTCTGTACCGCATTTTGAAGAATTTTATTGAGACATTGTCGCATCTGTGCTATACTAATCGTTGGCCGCAACTCTTGCAGTTGCTAGATCTTTGACATCTAAATACATTCGCACGGAGTAAGTACTTAACGGAAAGCACAGTTTCTAACGGTGCTGTAAGACAATGTCTTACAGTTTTTTTCATTTTGGGCTAAAAATGGCACTTTGGCTCTCGTAACACTATTGTTATCAATAGTTTAAGCGTTCCACGAACCGCTGGAACGCTCGTGGAACGATTTTGCAAGATCGATCTGTAAGTATTGAAAACACTAGAGATACGAATTCCGGCACATTCGGGTACGCTTTTGGAGTACTTTTCAGACCGTTTCACACTAACTGTTGATATCAATAGAGATACAGCGTTCCGACAGCCAAAACGTTCCAAAGAAACACGACGTTTTCAACCTCGTGAAACATGCCGCGGACAGCAAGAACGCCGCGAACGGCAAGAACGCTGCGGACAGTGCGGACAGTCGGAACGCGGGCTTCCAGCCCGCACGTTACGTCTCTTGAAACACCTCGCGGACATAGAAAAGGCCGTCTTTTCAGACGGCCTCTTCCCTAATTGGAACTAACTGGTTGCTACGGAGCCTTTGGCATTGCATCCTTCGAATACCTGGGCAACTTCTCTTCACTCATTGCCAAATGGTAAACGGCTGCTGCGATGATCACCGCTGACGACTTAACGTCAGATTCGATGATGCGTTCGTAGGTGTCCAGATTCGTGTGCCAGGTGGTCGTGAAATACTCTATCGGGTCCTGAGCAACACCAATTCCCGGCAAGCCCGCATTGTTGAAAGACGTATGATCGGATCCACCGATGTTGCGGCTACGCCCGTTCAATACGCCTGCAAAACCAAGGTCGGCGAACGGAGCCAGTACGCTTCTCAAGGGCGAGGCTGCCTCAGGTGGCCCGAATACGCTCATACCACGAGCACGCCCGGTGCCGCTGTCGATATTGAAATAGCCATTGAACTTATCAAAGTTCGGCGTTGGATTTTCAGCAGTTCCAAAATGACGTTTGACGTATGCGAGCGAACCAAGCAGGCCCTGCTCTTCGCCGCTCCAACAGGCTACGCGAATAGTGCGTCGAGGCTTGACCCCGATCGCCTTCAGAATACGGGCGGCTTCCATCATCGTTGCACATCCGGCCGCATTGTCTGTAGCACCTGTCGCCGCATGCCACGAATCGAGATGGCCGCCGAGCATTACGACCTCGTCTTTCTTATCCGAGCCCCAGATCTCGCCGATCATATTATAGCCGGTGACTCCGTCGGGAATGATCCGATTCTTGATTTCGAATTCGACCTTGACCGGCAGTTTCGCGATGTGGATCAAGCGATACATTCTGCCAAAATCTTCGTTTCGCATAACAACGGTTGGCACGACCTTCGACGGGTCGAAAGTTCGATTATTGAACGCACGCATCAGGCCGTGGTCCATTGCGGCGTCATTGATCCGAAGAGCCACGTTATTATCAACAAGGAACTTGTCGACCTGCTCCGCGATCTGAAGACCGGACAAAGCACCTTCTCGAGGCTTCACTTGCGCAGGCGGCGTGAAGCCGGCAGGCGGCCCTTGCGGAACGGGATTCGCGGGATCGTAGCGCCTTTTCGCATCTTCGTCCGAGATACGTCGCGGAGCCGGATTGATCGTGACGGGAATCACGGCGGGTTTGCCCATCAGCACGGCCTTACCCGTCACAGTGGCTTTCATGCTATCGAAATACGCAGTAAGTTCCGCTTGGGTCGGCGGCTGCATGACCTTCTCGTTCTCAGGCGACGGAAAAGTTGGTATTACAAAACTGACCACGTCACTACGGACAACGCCCTTCGTAGATGGAGTCCATGCCAGAACTTCGTAGGTCAATGTGTCTTGAACTGGCGAGAAGATCCGGCCGGAGTTCATTTCGTTGACCCAACCCATGTGCCCAAATTCCCAAGGCTCGAGCTCGGCACTGTCAAAGCCCCAGCGTTTCATCTCGGCGGCACCCCATTTTGCCGCGTTGACCAGATTTGGCGAACCGGTAAGCCGAGGCCCGAAAACGTCCGTGAATACGTGAATAGTATTCATCACTTTGGAGTTTTCCATTCCTTCCCTACGGATCGCAGCGTTGATCTCCGCCGGATTCGACTGTGCAAACGCTGAAGGAAGCAACGTCGAGCTCAATACGGAAACAGCGAGCAACGACGTGAGTTTTCGTTTAATTTTCATAATTCTATTGTAGACGCCAAAACTTTGGCATTCAGTTTTCTTTGGAATTCGATATCTCTATCGGTGAAAATTATACTCCAATTTCTAATTGAAGGTTTCAGCGTCCGCCAATACAACGCAAAATGCCCGCCGACGATTTGCCGGAGGGCATCGAGGATCAGTCTCTTGAGTTAACTATGGGGTCGGAGTTCCGACCTCCATTCGAGTCGCTGACATATACGCAACGGTGCGGCCTTGGCTATTCATAAGATTCACCTTAAGCCATTCTTTCTGACCTCCGTGCTGGTAGATCTTTTGTAGCAACTCTTGCTGCTTTTCCTTCGGCATCGTTTCCCAGGACGGTAACATAACGCCATAGAACGTCTCTCCGCTGATCTTTGCGACCTTTATATCCTCGCGGAATGGCGAATTCTGCAGATCAAATCTGGACACACCTGCGGTCGACGAAGGATCAACTAACAAGAAGTTAGCCCAGACATAGATCCCAACCGATACCAAAATAAGGACGATACTGGTCGCAAGCACCCATTTGTTAATACCGAACCTTTCAGTATTTAGCGACGGCAGTTTGAACTTGAACCTGTTCGAAGAACTAGTATCACTCTTCTTCTTAGGTTGTATGGTCGGGGCGGTCTCATCGATGACATCACTTTCAGATTCTACGTCTTCGACCGCCGACGTTGTCGTTCTTTCTCTGAGTATCTCGATAAGCTCCAAGGTCTTTCCGGTCGCCTGAGAAACTGTATCGTCATCGAGATAGGAGTACTTATCATGGACGCTCGCAGCGTTGCTCTGCCGCCGCTCTCGGTCGATAAGTTCAACGTAAACATTGCCGATCCTGACATTGCATTCGATCGCCGCGGCCGTAACCTCGGGAGCGTAAAAGAGATCGGCGATACTTTCCTTGAAGAGCCGAAGCCGCTCAAAGAAATCGCTCTTGATCAGTTCGTCAAACTCGATCGCACTCTCAGCTTCTGCGGTCAGATCGCCAAAGCTAAGAACGGCCAACTTGATGTTCGATTCCGGGTCATCTACGGAGAAAAGCGAAAGACTCGACCAGTCTGCATAAAGATTCTTGATGTGCCCAAGCATTTCGTCCGAGCCGAACAGGAGTTTCCTCGTATGATCTTCGAGAGGCTTGGAAAAGAGCCGAGTTATGATGAAATCAAATTTCCCTCGAACGGGTTCCGAGTAGGGGAGATTCCGGTAGAACCTTGCGAGAGACAGCATTGCTTGCGATGAAAGCATCGGTCGGCAGTTTTCGCTATACCTTCGCAGATCAGCTACTGATATCTCGCGATCTCGAAGCGACAGGGCACTACACCATGCCTCCGTTTCTTGCATTAGAGCGAACTCAGCCTGCTTGTGCTCGTCAGAAGTTATCGAACCGCTAACTTGGAGAAAGGCGTTTAGAGCCTTCTTGGCGTTGAAATCGTCGTAAGATTTCGGAAGCTTCTTCTGATATTCGCGTTCAACGGCTGAGAGAACGTGTTCGACCATCTGAAGACTAGATACTTCAGCACTCGCTCTCTTGTTGTAAAACGCTCTGTCATCAACCGGCTTTTTGATCGACACAACCTCGTCACTGCCCTGCAAAAGCAGTTCTGAATCAGCGGGCGCGTCAAGAGAGACGGGCGATGTGTCGTTCGAGAATTCACCGCTTGGTTCAGCGGATGCTTGCACAGGAGAGATATCGGGCTCAGCTTCAAGCATTCCCGACAGGGCAAATGGCTCTTCGGGTAGAGCTGCATTGCCAACCGCCACGTTGGTAGCATTTGAGGCGAGCTCTATTACAGTATCTTCTAGAAGATTCTCTTCTTTAAGCTCCTCGATCAAGTCTTCGAAGACGTTCATTTTAGTTCCTTAGGGCAAAAAGTAGGTACTGAAAACCGAGAAATAACAATGGGAGAGAAGAGCAAAGATGCTAAGGTAAGATCTGCCGAATTTCCCCTGTTTGATCGATCTCATACTTGTAGATCAAACCTTCGCCGGTCACGTTTCGAGTCGCAGTAATCGTGTAACCTTGGCGAAGTTCAGCGTCGGTTGGCGCGGCAGGGGCCATCTCGAAAACGAACTTACCATGATTGATCTGATTGCCGACCACGGTGCCCAGGCTGCCAGACAATGTATTGTTGATCTCGGCAAGCCGCCCAAAACGGTTATTTGACGAAAAGAAGCCAACTTGGGACGATGATATCGCTCTCATTGAACCAAACGCATTACCGTTCTCAGCGGCGCGGATTCCCTTTTGCAATGCAGGAACCGCAAGGGACGCCACAATCCCGACGACGACGACAACTATCAGTAACTCGATTAGAGAGAATCCTCTCTGATTTGTTCTAGCCATTATGCTCACCTCTTGATCATAAAATTAGTGAAAGTGACATTTATTGGCACCTCTTGATGACACTCCACGGCAATTGGGGGCTGGCAATGCCGTAAAAACCTACGATTTCAGTGGAAAGCTCGGCTATCTCCATGAATCACCTATCTCTCCGACCCTTGCTTTTGCAAACCCTGTGCCATTTGAGATCAACTATTTCCGTAAGAAAAAGGAAATATTCTGAAAGGGTCTTTTAATTCATTACGATTTTTATTAAACTACTTCTTTTTGTTGAATTGGCTTGGCTACGGCATAGCGAAAGAATACGGAGGAAACGCCATTGAGCACAGTGGTCGATCAAACGATCGAAACTTACGGGATCGAGAATTGGGGGGCAGATTACTTTGGCGTCAATCGCAAAGGAAATTTGATCGTTCGCGCTCCGGAAAACGACACTCTTACTGCCGACCTCAAAGAGATCGTCGATGATCTGTCGAAACGTGGAATCAGTTCGCCGGTGCTGCTTCGCTTTCCTCAGCTATTGTTTGGCCAGATACGTAAGCTTCAAACGGCGTTTCGAAAATCTATTAAAGAGTTCGAGTACGAAGGCGGCCATCTCTGCGTTTTTCCGATGAAGGTCAATTCGAATCGAGCCGTCATCGAAGAATACCTACGGGAGGGCACACGCTACAATTTCGGCCTCGAGGCTGGCTCAAAGGCCGAACTCTATGCGGCCCTCGGTGTCGATCAAGCGAAGGATAGTCTTCTCGTTCTGAACGGATTTAAGGATCGCGATTTTATCAAGCTGGCGTTCGCCGGAGCCGCTGCCGGAAAGAACGTTGTCATTGTTATTGAGAAAATGAGCGAGCTTGATCATACGCTCGACCTTGCCATCGAATCTCAAGCAAATAACCCAACCACGCCGCTCCCAATGCTAGGAGTTCGGGTAAAACTTTACTCAAAAGGCTCTGGAAAATGGGAGAAAAGTGGTGGCGAAGCGGCCAAATTCGGCTTGACGACCACTGAGATCCTCGAAGTGATACGCCGCCTACAGGAAGCCGGTCGCACGGATATGCTGCGGCTCCTTCATTTCCATATCGGATCGCAATTAACTGACATCAAACGCATCAAGAATGCGATGAAAGAGGCCGCACGCACCTACGCAAAGATACACAAGATGGGAATTCCCATTGACTATCTTGATGTCGGCGGCGGTATGGCGGTTGATTACGATGGTTCGCGCACTTCGTTCGAATCGTCTGCGAATTACAACGCTCGTGAGTTCGCCAATGACGTAATCTACGTCATTAAAACCATTTGCGACGATGAAACGGTTCCGCACCCGACGATCATTCAAGAATCCGGCCGCTTTTTGTCGGCATATCATGCGATCTTGGTAACAAACATCCAAGATGAGATCGAAACGGTCGTTGAACACCACGATACGGAAATGAGCCTGTCGCCGGACGACCCTCCTATAGTCCACGAGTTGCACGATCTGCGTGAGACGATAAATGCGAAGAATTATCGAGAGTATTATCACGACGCTCTCGAAAATCGCGATGATCTGTTCTCGATGTTCAATCTAGGCCTAATTTCCCTCGAAGCCAAAGGCAAAGGCGAAGTGCTTTTCTGGGACATATGCGAAGAGGCGGACAAATATGCACAGCTAAAGAAATACGTCTCGGAGGAATTCGACGATCTTCGTAGGCTAATGTGTGTTAAATACCTCGCAAACTTCTCAGTTTTTCGGTCAATGCCTGACAATTGGGCTCTCGAACAGTTATTTCCCATCGTTCCAATACATAAACTCAACAAAAAGCCGACAGAATATGCTACGCTTTGTGATATAACTTGCGATTCTGATGGCATCGTGGATAAGTTCGTTGACTTACACGACGTTAAGCCAGTATTGGAACTGCATAAGTTAGACAAGAAAGAGCCATATTATTTGGCGATGATGCTCGTCGGAGCCTATCAAGAGGTGATGGGAAACAACCACAACCTTTTTGGCGTACCTCACGAAGCCCACATTTTTATTGGAGAAGACGGCTATATTATCAAGAAGGTGATACACGGCGCCACGTTGGGCGATGCGGTAAATTCCGTGCGTTTCGATACCGCCCAGTTGCACGATACTTATCGACGAGCAGTTTTGGCTCGCGTCAAATCCGGCGAACTATCGTCGAACGAAGGTAGCCAACTGATCGAATATTACGAAGATCAAGTAGATAGTTATACCTATCTAACCCCGAATGGGAAATAAGTTTTGGTAGAGAAAATTATGGTAGCTCAAAAGAAAGCAAAGTCCTCGAAGTTTTTAACGGTTCCAACTCGGCCGGTTCCGATCGATCGCGATCGATCCGTCGCAGGATTACTAGAGAAGATGGAAGGCGCTGGGTTTGGCGCAAAACAATTGGCTGAGGCACATCGCATATGGCTGGATATGCTTGATGATAATTCGACGATCTATCTGTGTGCAAACGGCAATTTGATCACGTCTGGAATGCGTCGTTTGCTCGCATATGTGATAAAGAACCGTTTTGTCGACGTTATCGTTGTAAGCGGTTCGGTCATTTATAACGATATACATGAGATCCTTGGTCGAAATCATTTTCAAGCACATCCGAGCATGACCGATGAAGACCTTGACGCTTCTGACGTAATGCGGTTAGGCGACGTTCTCGCAAACCGCGAGGAGTATCAAGAGGCCGACGAATGGATCGGTAGTGTGATAAACCAACTTGATCTAACTAGATCATACTCGATCCGTGAATTCCTCCATCTGATGGGACGCGAGCTTTCTGAGATCGCACATGAAGATGGACTCCTTACCTCAGCATACAAGGCGAGAATTCCCGTGTTTTGTCCGGACCTCTCCGGTAGCGAGATCGCCGTCGGTATTGCCCGTGCGAAGTTCGAAAAGAAGATCAACATCTCCTTCGATCTAACTCAAGACACAATGGACCTAATGCAGATCGCTCAGAAAACGCGAAATTCAGGCATCATTACTCTTGGCGGCGACAGCAGTCAGCATATGGTCAACATCACGGAAATTTCGTCGTATATCACGCGAACCAACGTTCGTGGGCACAAATACGCGATCTCGATCACGACCGATTCTGCTCCGCTTGATATACGTACGCCTTCGTATGGCGGAGTACACACTTCGCAATTCGGTAAGTTGCTTCGTGGTGCGACGACCGCTTATGTGCCGTGTGACCCATCGATAGCTCTCCCAATGATCATTACCGCACTATCTCAAACAGCAGCTAAGTTCATGAAAGGCCGCAAACGCCCGAATTTCAGCTTTGCAGGCCGTGATCTGGGCGTTGATGTTCCATAAAGCATTGTTCGGTAGGCGGTGGTCAGTACAGAGAAAAACTGACGCTGGGCACTGCCTACTGAACTATGAACACCGACATGAGTGAATCCGCAACACTTCCCTTGAATTTTGGTGGCATCGACGAAGAGGAATATTCTTCGTTCGATGCCTCGAAAGTACTGATCCTTCCCGTTTCTTACGAAGGTACCGTTTCTTACGGGACCGGTACCGGTGCCGGCGCGATGGCGATCGTCGATGCCTCGCGCAATATGGAATTATACGAGGAAGAGACCGACACCGAGCCTTACAAGGTCGGTATTCACACTCTCCCGGAGTTCGCACCTCGTGAAACTCCTGAGAAGATGATGAGCGATCTATACGAGCTATCCAAAGAGCTTGTAGATAAAGGCAAGTTCGTATGCATGCTTGGTGGCGAACATTCCGTTTCCGCTCCGGTGATTCAGGCTCATAACGAAAGATACGAGAATATGAGCGTTTTGCAGATCGATGCTCATGCCGATCTTCGTGATACTTACGATGGTACCCCGCATTCGCATGCTTCTATCATGGCCCGCGTAGTAAAGGACATGCGAATTCCGTCGGTCCAAGTAGGTATTCGCTCGATCTCGGTCGACGAAGCTATATCGCTCAAAGAGAATCTACCAACTAAAATATACTGGGCACGAGACATCGTAGGCCGCACGGATTGGATCGATGAAGCTGTTGATTCATTAACAGACAACGTCTATCTTACGATCGATATCGACGGTCTAGATCCTAGCATAGTGCCGACAACAGGTACTCCGGAACCTGGTGGTTTAGGCTGGTATGAAACATTAACTCTGATACGGAAACTTGCAGCAAAGAAACGAGTTATTGGCATGGACTTGGTTGAATATTCTTATTTTGAGAACTACGATTCGCCTGCATTTCTTTGCTCGAAGCTTGTATACAAATCTCTAGCCTACATTTTCGAAGATGAGCTGGAAAAGGTGACCTCCTGAAGGATTTTCGCCGAACAATTTCGCCGGTTTAAGCGTAGTTCTTTCAAGAGATCAACACGATCAAAAGCGTTTCCCCACACGTAGCAAATTAAATTTGGAGAAGTAAGATGTCTAGGTCGAAAACTTTGGGTTTCCTATTATTGTCCGCTGCATTTGCAGCCACGTCGTGCAAAATGGGCACGATGGCAAATGAGCAGCCCCAGACTCCGCCGGCTCCGTCCGCTCCGGTTGTCATCGATGGAATACGCACTTCGTACGCCGACGTGGTAGATCGCACCTCGATCGCGGTCGTACGTATCGAAGCCGAGATAAAGGAGAAGGCCCCACAGGCTGGCCCGCAAGGTCCGATGCAGTTCCCTTTCGGAGACGATTTTTTTAAGCAGTTTCCGCAGCAACAACCTCAACGGCCGCAGGTACAGCGCGGAGCTGGCTCGGGCGTCATTGTAAAGGCCGACGGCACAATACTTACCAATAATCACGTAGTCGCCGGTGCCGAAAAGATAACGGTCTTAATGAGCGACAACAAATCGTTTGAAGCTAAGATCATCGGGACCGACGAACCTAGTGATCTCGCTGTCATAAAAATAGAAGGCGAAAATCTGCCGTTCCTTAACCTTGGCGATTCTGATCAGGTCCGCGTCGGCGACATCGTTCTCGCTATAGGCAATCCGCTCGGCATCGGCCAGACGGTAACAGCCGGCATCATTTCCGCGAAAGGCCGCAGAACCGGGCTAAGTGACGGTAGTTTTGAGGATTTCCTACAAACTGACGCACCAATCAACCGAGGTAATTCGGGTGGTGCTTTGGTAAACTTGAACAGCGAACTGATCGGTATCAACTCCCAAATTCTCTCGCCTGGTGGGGCTCAAGGAGGAAATATCGGTATTGGATTTTCCATACCTTCGAACATGGCAAAAAGCGTTCTCGAACAGCTCGTGACAAACGGTAAAGTCCGCCGCGGACGACTGGGAATCGGGATTCAGGATCTTTCCGACGATGTTGCGGAAAATTTCAATGCTAAAGGCAAGAAAGGCGTTATAGTAACGAGCGTCCGTCCGGGCAGTTCGGCCGAGAAGGCCGGGTTAAAGCGAGATGATATCGTTGTTGCAATCAATGATGAAAAGATCGAAGATACCAACGTCCTCCGAAACAAAGTTGCGGGGACGTTGCCTGGCACGCAGATCAAGATCAGCATACTTCGGGACGGATCGCCTCAGGAACTAACCGCGACGCTCGACGAATTTGAGCTCGAATCCGCTAAGAGCGGCGAGAATTCTCCGGGTGGAAAGAGCGATCCGTCGACTGAAAAAGGCGGAAAACTTGGCGTCGGCCTACAACCTGTCACTCCGCAAATGGCAACGCAACTCGGATTAGAATCGGCTCAGGGCCTCGTGGTAACTGAGGTCGACCCGAGCGGCCCCTCTGCGTCGGCTGGAATCATTCGCGGCGATGTGATCACCGAGATCAACCGTAAGGCTGTGAGTACCGTCGAAGACGTGCGGGCAGCCCTCGATGCAGGTGTAGGAAAGCCGGTGTTGCTTTTAGTTACTCGCCGTGGACAGACTGTATATCTCACCGTACGACCGTAACGACTTCAAGTTAACTTTCGACCCGAAAAGCCGATCCCGAGAAGGGGTCGGCTTTTTGCTTTGCACGGAAACTGTGCTACAAAGTTTCGTATGCTAAGCAAAATTTATCTCGCGTTGCTCTTGGCCGCGATAGCGATCACTTCGTTCATCACCTATTATGCATTTAGCTGGCTACAGAGTATTGGGGCTCCTACAGCAGCCATAGAAGGATATACTTACAACGCGAGTAATGCATTCCTTTTCATCGTCGGTTCGTGGATCGTTCTAGTTATCGTTGCAACCGCGATCGCTTGGACGAAGAAGCCTTGGGCATTGTGGACCAGCTTTTTGTTCTTCGCGATTTTTTCTCTCGCGTATTATTTCTGGTTAGACCGTGCGGCCTTCCAATTCAAACAGGCCGCCGGTTTAACTGATAACCGATACAATTTTGCGTCGATCCTTGGAGTCATATTGGTCATTGTCGCCGGATTCGTGACGTTTTCGATCCATTTCATGGTTTCACAACTACGAACGAAAATGTCCATGAATGATACTCCTGTTGTCGCTGACGAAGAAGCCTCTGATTTAGCTCCCGAAGAATCTGCCGAATGAAGAATGCCTGTTGCATCTATGTTTAGGCTGCAACAGGCAATAATTTTGGTCGGGACGACAAGATTTGAACTTGCGACCTCTCGCACCCCAACCAACCTGGGGGATCATCGTAGGTTCTCAAAAACGCTCAAACCCAATCAAAATCAGGTATTTGCGTCTCACTCACAATGTATAAGTAGATATGCGTCGGCAAAAGTGCAACCATCTTGCAACCAACTTACCGAAAGATTATTCCCAATTAGAACGCGATTAATAACACTGGCGAGAACAACAAAATAACACATTCTGGTCGAAAATAAACACTAATTTCGCTGTTTAGTATTTTGCGACATTTTCGAGAAACGATGTGACGAAACCCCATCTCCTAGGTCATTCTGGCTTATTAATACACCAAGAAGTTGGTATCCGGTTTTCATTACTTTTCCCCCTTCTCGCCTACCGCTCTTTTATATATTTGAGCGATGTTGTCTGAAATGCTGACCCTTCTTCAGGTGGGTGCATCGCGACATTGTTCATTGACAAATGTCACTTTGCACCACACTCTTTAACTGATGGCTAAGCATCACGGACCAAAATTAAGAAAACTTGGGATCTTTACACTCGCACAGGGTAAGTCCGTAGGAATTAGTCAGCAAGACATATCCCGGCTTGTCGCGACAAAGGACCTCGTTCGTCTCGGTCGGGGAATCTACCTACATCCGAAGGCGTCGCTGGATAAAGATGTCGGATTCCAAATCGCGTATTCAAAGCTCGGGCCGGATTCGACAATTGGGGGCCTTTCAGCTCTATATCATTACAATCTTGCCGAACAGGTGCCGGGAGAAATATGGGTAATGGTTCCTCCGGAGAAAAGAACCCGAGTAACCGGTTATAAACTGATCCGAACAAAAACGAGGCTCGACAAACAGATCATAGATGAAAAGGGCTATCGAATCGTCACGATCGAACGGGCGGTGCTGGAAGCTCTGAAATTCATCACAAAAATAGGTGAACGAACAGCAATAAAGGCCGCCCGCGAAGCCCTTGCAACAAGAAAAACTACCGAAGCAAAGCTCGTAAAAGCAGCAAAAGAACTTGAGCTAGAATCTGTACTGGCCAAACATCTGGAGGCCATCGTGCCATGACCACCATAGAAAAGGCACTTCCAGTTGGCGATCCGGTTTCCACATAATCTCAGTCAGAAACCAGATAGTCGAATATTTGCTACACTTCGCCGAAATTGGCGAGGTGCGTTTAAAATCGGTCCTAACTCGTTATTAATGACGATATTATACTCCTGAAGATGCGATGCACTTTACTCGCCATATTTGCCGATATATATTGACATTACCATAGTTACTCGCCATAATTAACGTATTATGAGATTCGACACAAACACGACCGATCAAGCGATACTTAAAGAAATCGGAGAACGTGTCGCAATGGTTCGATTGAATCAAAATCTCACCCAGGCCAACCTTGCGGAGCAATCCGGGGTCTCAAAGCGAACAGTTGAACGCCTAGAGGCCGGCGAATCGGTTCAAATTACAAGCCTAATTAGGCTCCTGCGCTCTTTAGGACTACAGCAACGCCTAGAAGTTCTCTTTCCCGAACCTGTTGCAAGCCCTATGGCTCAACTAAAACTTCAAGGAAAGAAACGACGACGAGCCTCCTCTAAAGAGTCACGAAGTTCGAAAGGGACGGGTTGGAGTTGGGGGAATGAGTCATGATAACGCTGGCTGAGGTCAAACTGTGGGGAAGCACCATTGGGGCTGTTTCGCTTGAGGATCGCAGCGATGTGGCTGCCTTTGAGTACGCACCGGAATTTATGAAAAGCGGCATCGAGGTCTCACCCATCGTGATGCCGCTCACTGGATCAATATACGTGTTCCCTGAACTGCCACGAGTGACCTTTCACGGCTTGCCGGGTTTGCTAGCGGATTCACTACCGGATAAGTTTGGCAACGCACTCATTGATGCATGGCTCGCAACGCAAGGCCGTTCCGCTGATAGTTTTAATGCGGTGGAAAGGCTCTGCTACACGGGCTCACGTGGTATGGGTGCCCTCGAGTTTTTCCCGAGCAAAGGCCCCAAGGAGATGGCCTCTCGTAAGATCGAGATTGACGCTTTAGTCAATCTGGCTTCCGACGTTTTGAACCAGCGAAGCAATCTTGATACTACCTTTGACGATCCTGGTTCTCTCAGGGATATCCTTCGCGTAGGAACCTCCGCGGGTGGTGCTCGAGCGAAAGCGGTTATCGCGTGGAATCGAAAAACTAATGAAGTGAGGTCTGGACAAGGAAAGGCCGGCGACGGATTTGAATATTGGTTATTAAAGTTCGACGGCGTCACCGGAAATCGCGACAAAGAACTTGCCGATCCTCGGGGCTATGGAGCAATCGAGTATGCCTATTATCTAATGGCGCTCGAGGCAGGAATACAGATGAGCGAATGCCGCTTACTCGAAGAAAACGACAGACGGCATTTCATGACAAAGCGATTCGACCGTCTAGAGAACGGCGAAAAGCTGCACATGCTGTCATTGAGCGGCCTCGCTCATTTTGACTTCAACAATGCCGGAGCTTATGGCTACGAGCAAGCCATGCTGATCATGCGTCAACTTAAGCTCCCGACATCCACTATTGAGCAGATGTTTCGCCGGATGGCATTTAACATCCTTGCGAGAAATCAGGACGACCATGTCAAGAATATTGCTTTCCTAATGGATAAGACAGGTAACTGGTCTCTCGCTCCCGCCTTCGATGTTGCGTACAGTTTCAATCCAGCCGGAGTATGGACATCGAGTCACCAGATGACCATGAACGGAAAGCGGGATGGTTTTTCGATGAATGATTTTAAGGCATGCGCTGAGGCGGTTTCCCTTAAACGCGGGCGTGCAGAATCGATTGTTGCTGAGGTCCGAAAGGCAGTTGAAAGATGGCCGGATTTTGCCGAAACCGCAAAAGTAACCGAATCATGGAAAACGCAGATCCAAGAGAATCTGCGTTTGGAGTTGTCGTCAATCTGACAAATTACTACTGCCGATCCATTCATTCCGCTCGTTTATCAATCCCGCGACGGCTAAAGGATTTGAGATGATCGCGACATGTGCCCCCCCCTGCTGTGATGACGACAGTCCCTTTCGATTTGGCCGTTCAGACATGAATGCCAGTGCTTGCGGCGGAATGTTCTTATTCTTTGTCGCCGTAGACGAACCACTACGGAACACGCCGGTTCGCGTGGTGGGTCGTTGAGGGTTGCCTCGGTGACCGGACCTTGCGCGGTTGCCACCAACGTCGTCTCGGCCTCGGAAACATCAGCAGCAAGCCGGGTCCAGTATTTATCCTGCTAAATGTAAAGGACTTTGTTACCATCTGAGAGTAAATAGGCTCGGCAAGTGTCGGCCCGAGGGTACTACCAGGAAATTTGGCTGAAAATCGGAAGGCCCGGGAAAAGGGTTAAACTCAAGGCGTCTAACCGAAAGGCTCAATGGCTGATAGCAACGGGCATAGCTTCTGAGCAAAGAGCGGCGAAGCGAATATCATCAGGAACAGCAGTTTTGGAATCGAGGCGGTAGAAAGATTAGATTTTTCATATAGTTGCAGCTCGTTATTATCTGCAATGGGTGTAAAAATTAGATCGCGAAGTTTGACTCCCCGATCATCTACGGCGTTGAGCAGACCAGTCATCGGACGCGATGTCATGGCCGATGGCGAAGTCGAATGGACAACGACTGTCGGCGTGGAATCGCCAAGTGTTTTTGGAACTAAGCCAGCTTTTTGCTAAATGACAGGTTTTTATGGAGAGTATTGATCCAAAATTCATTCCGCTTGAATTTGAAGGGGTTGAGCCCGAAGAGCAGTTTGACCGTGGGCGGCGTTTTTTTGAGTTGATCGCTAGGCGGCGGACGGTGCGCGAGTATTCGAACCGGGATGTGCCTTTCGAACTGATCGAACGCGCTATTGCGACCGCGGGAACAGCTCCTTCGGGAGCGAATTTACAGCCTTGGCGGTTTGTCGTAGTTCGCGATGCCGAGGTCAAGCGAAAGATACGTGAGGCTGCGGAAGCCGAAGAGTACGAAAGCTATCACAATCGAATGAGCGACAAATGGCTCCGTCGTTTGGCACCGCTCGGCACCGACGAACACAAACCGTTTCTCGAGATCGCACCGTATCTGCTTGTCGTATTTCGGATCACGACCATAGTGGAGGATGGCGAAAGCGAACCGACGTATTATTCGCAGGAATCAGTCGGGATCGCCGTCGGACTATTGCTCGCCGCCCTTCACAATATGGGGCTCGCAACCCTCACACACACGCCTTCGCCAATGAAGTTTCTTCAGGAGATCCTCGAACGACCCAAGAACGAGGTTCCCTTCGTGTTAATA
>JAEUQI010000057.1 GCA_016789145.1 Blastocatellia bacterium
ATGCGTTCGCCGGTCGGGTACATCGTGACATATTGCTGGAAAAGCTTCGAAGCCTCCGCGTTCTGCCCCAAACGCACGTGGCAAGAGCCTTGGAAATACAAACTCTCGCGTCCGTCCTTAGTTCCGGGAAACTCAGCGACCACGCGAGCTAGCGTCGGAATGCATTTTTTGTATTCGCGCTCCCAATAATAGCTGCGGCCGAGCTTCCAAAGGGCGTTGCTAAGCTCCGGAGCCGTCGCGTAGTTGTCGATGATCTTCGAAAAATGCTCGCGAGCCTGCGGGAACGACCGATTATCAAAATAAACCGTCCCGCGAGCCAGATGTTCGCTCGCCGAAAGCGTCTGCAGCTTCCCATCAGCACTCCGCGCCCCTCGATCTTTCTCGATCACAGCCTTGAGAGCCGCGTCGGACGCTTGGGCGAACGTGATTAATGAACTGACAAGTATTGCGATTATTAAACTGGCTGTTTTGAGCATATTCGAGGGTTAGATTAACCGATTTCAATGGCTGGCAAAAGCCCGCACGACAGTAAGGGCGTTACACGAACTTTCAGATGTACGGCGTATGGCGGAGGTTGTTTGTTTTGAAAGGGCGTCGGCAGCCGCCGTTCAATTTATGTTGAGTGTTACGCCCCTACTATCGTGCGGGCTTGTGCCGTTCGTGCTAAAATTTCGCTTTGATATTGCTATGAAACTTTCCATAAACGGCGCAACGACGATGACCGCCGACCTCGAAACTGATATCAGATCCGCCGCAGCCGCCGGCTACGACCTAGTGGAGCTACGTTCGAATAAGCTGTACGATTATCTCGAAACAAATACGGTAGCTGATCTAAAGGCACTACTTGCGGAGACGGGCATTGACGTTCTTTCGATCAATACACTCGAACACATCACCTGGCGAAGCGACGAAGACCATGCCGCGATCCTCGCCGAATGTAAGAAACTCTGTGAAATCTCGCAAGCGATCGGTTGTCCGTACGTATTATCGGTTCCAGGAGCCCTGAGACAAGGCCCAAAGACAGACGAAGAGACGATCGAAGAGTCTGTACGAGTCCTCAACGAATTAGCAGACATCGCCGAGCCTTACGGTATCAAGATCGGCTTCGAATTCCTCGGCGAAGCAGGCAATTCCGTCACCACGCTCGACCTCGGAAGCAAGATCGTCAACCTCGTAAACCGCGAAAGCGTCGGCAACGTGATCGATACATACCATTTCTACGCCGGCAGCAGCTCGTTCGAGGCACTCGAGGCTCTCGACCCGAAGAAACTCTTCATATTCCACATCAACGACGCCGAGGATCTTCCAAAATCTGAGCTGAATGATTCGAAACGCCTATATCCAGGCCTCGGAATTCTCCCGATAGCCGAAATGAAACAAAGCCTCGATGCCATCGGCTACGACGGCCCGGCCAGCGTCGAAATATTTCGCCCCGAATATTGGGAGCAAGACCCATACGAAGTCGCCGCAACGGCAAAAGACGCCGCCGAAAAAGCACTCGGCCTCGGAAAATACGCTGCGGGAGGCAGTTGGTAAGCTGATTTTGTGACTAGCCTCAGAGATTTTATCGGCGGTTTACTTACTGGCGTGCTGGTATGTGCCGTTTTGTTCTGGGGTTACTTGATGTGGGATTCCGCTTCCGAAGCAGCTTATCGTTCCTGCCTTCCTTCAGCGAATTCAAGGATCTCAACTTCGCTAAAACTGGCAGACAACGGTGGACTTATAGAGATAGGAAACAGATGGAGGTCGTTAACTAGCGGTGAGATTTCCCTCATATATCGGCAAATCGGCGGAGAAAGTAAGTTTGATTGTCATCGATTCAGATTTATTGAAGAAGCCAAGAACGAAGATGGCAGACCGCTTGATATTTGGGTTCGGAAAGTGGATGGTGATGTAGAGGTGAGGTTGCAAAATATCTCTGGCAATTGGTTATATTGATTCATGGATAAAGTTAGAATTGGAATTGTCGGAACAGGCTACGCAGGGAATTTGCACGGCCGTATCTATGCCCGCGAATCGCGTGCTGAGATCTCGGCGTTGTACGACATCGTCCCCGAAAGGGCGGAAAAAACTGCAAAAACCATCGGCGGCAAGGTCTGTGGCTCTCGCGAAGAATTGATAGACAATTGCGACGCCGTAATCGTTTGTGCTCCGAACCGCACACACAAAGATATCGCCATCGATGCGGTGAACGCGGGCAAGCACGTATTCTGCGAAAAGCCATTCTCGATCGGTATTGAAGACGCAGGCACTTTGCGTGACCGAGCGAATGCTTCCGCAAACACCGTTTTCCAAGTAGGCCACAACCGAAGATTCGCTCCGGTTTACGCAACGCTGAAAGAACTTCTCTCAGCCGACACCGCTCATTCCGCTCACATCAAGATGAACCGCGGCGAGCTCAAGAATCCGGTCTGGACAGGCGATGTGAACGTCACCGGTGGTTTTCTTTATGAGACAACGATACATCTTTTCGATATGATGCGGTTTCAGTTCGGCGAGATAGCAGAACTGGTCGCG
The DNA here is from genome assembly GCA_016789145.1 of Blastocatellia bacterium. Classification (GTDB taxonomy): domain Bacteria; phylum Acidobacteriota; class Blastocatellia; order Pyrinomonadales; family Pyrinomonadaceae; genus OLB17. The sequence goes on from JAEUQI010000057.1 coordinate 2,518, forward strand.
TATGGTTCGCAGCATGAGTATCCGGAACTTGATGAATTCTCCGTGATATTCAAATTCAAGAGCGGATTTCATTGCACATTCGCCTCGTCGTCCGATGCAAGCTGGCACTTTCCGTTTGAGCGTATAGAAGTCTTTTGCCATCATCGCACCATAATGACCGAGGAGATGGAACGGCTTTTTGATTCGCAGGGAATGGATCCGAATTTTGAAACAAAGTCTTTCCACATGCTTGAAAAGGAAGAGAAGTGGGGCTACGTTCAAGAGGACCGAGCCTTTCTCGACGCGATCATTGACGGCAAGCCAGTTCCTGTGACTGCCGACGACGGTTTCAAATCCGTCGAACTGGTCGAATCGGTTTATAATGCGATCAAAAGCGGCGAACGTGTGACGTTCTAGTTTCGTAACAGAACAGCGTATGGTTAAGTGCAATAATTGCGGAAATATGAACTCGCCGGAGGTAAACTTCTGCCGCAATTGCGGTTCGAAGATGGCTGGTGGCGTGCAACCGCAAATGCAACCGTACGATCATGCTCCGCCGCGTCCTTACGCGTGGAAGACGGACGAGTTCTCGACGAACACCGAAGCCCGAAAAACACAGGGCACGATGCCGATAGGCCAACAGCCGACAGGAGCCGTTGCGTTCAGACCTGCGGCGGGATTGGCTAATTATCGATGTCCATTCTGTACATCGACCTACTTGCCGCGACACGAACGAAAGATCTCGACGGCCGGTTGGATCACGTTCGCAGTTCTGCTCGTATTTTTCTTTCCATTGTTTTGGATCGGGTTTTTGATCAAAGAGGACACATTCGTTTGTCCGTCCTGTCTAAAACGAATAAGTTAGCGGTAGTAGTATCCTTTCGGATGCTCGATCTTGACTTCAGGATTCGTCGACATCACTTCTACGCGATAATAGCCCTTCTTCATGTTGGTCGAAAGATAAGTCAAAGCGAACTGACGACCGAGCAGTAGATTTAGGTCGCGAAAGAACGGCTGGAAACTAACCGGAGCGATCGAGCCCTGATAGAACGAACGCCCACCTGTTTCCTCCGATATTCGCAGCAATGCCCCTTGCCCGCCGGTTACCAACTGAGAATTGCTGTTAGCAGTGATCGAGGTTGGCGAATAAATTGTGTAGACCGCAACTCCGTAGCGTTGTGCTCGTGAGATCGAGTTCTCTAGGTCGATCGTGCGTACAAGCGATGAAACCGAGGTCCCTTGGGCCGTATCGACGCCGTCAGAAACGAGAAGTATAGCTCGCCGACCGGTTGGCATCGCTTCGAAACGCTTTAATACGTCATTCAGGCCGGCAAACGGCCCGTTTCCGGTGGCTGTACCCGCCCCGACAATACGTAGAGCCTTTGCAGCTTTTTCTAAGTCGTCGGTGAATTTCTGCAAAGTGATCGCCGATCCGCCACGTACATACGAAACCATCACTCGAGATCCTCTCGGCAGGCTGCGAATAAAATCTCGCAGTTCATTCAATTTAAGATTTACATCTGGAGTAAGGTCCTCTTGGATAACAACCGCAAGCGAGAGTGGGCTTTCTGCAATTGCTCTGATCGACAGGATCTGCTGTTCCTCGCCATTTTCCTTTATTGATAAACGATCGGCCTGAACGAATTCGGAAGCTTGGTCAGCCTGGAGTTCCTTCTTTGTAAAAATCGAGATCGGAATTGTCCAAGTCCGTACTTTCTGCTTCGGTGTTGCCATAGGTGACGGAGTCGGAGTTTGTCCGATCGCAACCGATGTGAGCAAACCAATGAGAGCAACCAAGATGATGAGCGAACCTTTTCTCATAAGCAGAATGTCTATAGTGGCATCATATTACACTTTCTGCGAATATCTAAGCATTATGTCGCTAGCAGATGCGATCACAAAAATTAATGAGACGACGAGCGAAGTGATTCCTGTGGGAGCAGACGTTGCGATCGAGCGTGATATTCGTAGAGGCAAACGGCTTAGAACGACGGCGATGGCCGCACCTATTGTGACGACCGCAATACCTGCGATCTTGTTTGTACTTGCGTTTATTCTATTTGGCGGAACGCCGCCAACGGCGGCGGTTATCATCTTCTTTGGGTTGCTAGCGACGATCTTGGGCTTTGTTGCAGGCCTAACGGCGTCGGGCGTAATGATGTATCGACGGAGTCAGCTCCACCGAACCGTGCGCGAACGCATTGCAGCCCGCGGTATTCGAGCTAATGAGATCGATTGGTTTCGGAGCGAGATAAAAGGTGCGGAGCTGCGATCGCTGAAGGAGATCGAACGCCGCGACCTGTTTCTTGCTGATGCTTACAAGGAAACACTCGCGTCTCGAATGACCGCAACCCGAATTGCAAAATCTGCTCAAAAGGAAATGAGCAAGATGCAAAAGCGCCTAAATAGGCTTTCACAACTAAAGGCCGCCAACGCCGAGGAACTCAGAAAAGAGATCAACGAGGATATCGAACGCATCAAAACGATCGGTTCCGAAGCCAAACAAATGCTTGCGGAAGCTGAGAGCCGAATGCAGATGGTCGAGGCCGCAGCAGCACGCGGAACGAATATCGCCGAGGCCGAGATCGCTCTCAAGAAACTCAACGCTCGTGCGGCTGAGCTCCCGCTGGCTCTAGAAAGCGCACAGATGCAGCGAGAGATCTACGCAGAATTGGATAAAGGTATTAAAGAAGATTAGTCGGCGAATCGACACCTCGGTGCCGTTTCGAACGTATGAATTGAACCTGTAGTGTACAGGTGGGTGGCGTTCTACCTTTTCAGGTATCAGAGCCGCCGGACTCGGTAATGCTCCGCTTGAGAGCTTACTCTTGCCTGCCGCATTCGCCTCCCGGCATTCATATGTTGGCTCAATTTTGTGTTCGTCCGGTGACGAGCATCAAAGTAATTCAATTCGCCAACACAAGAATATCACACGGCCACCGTCACGATGCAAGTTCATTGTTCAATCGGAATTTGTTGAGTTGGAACTTCGCGATGTTTCAGGATGCGGTCGAGCATTTCCGAGCATTCGGAGCTGCGAACTCCAAGCTGAGTGTCGATCTGACCTTGAGCATCCTTCATCTGATGATATTCATCAGCGATATGAAGAGCTGCAAGAATTGCGACCTTTAGGGAATCGACCGTCTGTGTTCCGGATGCGATCTCGCGCATCTTTCGGTCAACGTATTCTGCTAAACCGTAAATATACTGATTATCGCCGTCTGAACGAATGCTATACGTTTGGTTGTATATCTCAACGCGAAGGGCTTCTTCTGCCATAACTATGCTCCAAATGCCTCCATTACAGCAGGATCGACCTTTCTGAGAGATTCGAGCATGCCCTCAACCTTTAGTTGGACGGCGTCGCGTTCAATTAGCAGACGCGATAGCGTCGCCTCGAGGTGATCGCGTTCCGCGGTCAATTCAACGTTCTCCGCCGTCACTTTCTTGAGCTGTGAAGCGATCTCATCGCGGTCCTCGCGGAGGTTCTGTACATATTGAACTGTGAGATAGATCTTGTCCTCAAGATGCGAGAACTTCTCCATTCCGGTTAAGGCATTCATTAACTTGCTCCAATAGTTCGGTTTACACCGAAGGTCTTTAGAATATAGTTCAACCCTGTGGAAAACTTCAAGTAGATTCTACAAGTTTCTAAGCCTTCGGCGATAAACCTAATGAATGCTGAATGTTAGCAAGAACTGTGTTATGCACTGCCTCAACCTCATTATCGGTCAAAGTGCGATCATCGCTCCGATAGTTCAGGCGAATTGTTATGGTTCGTTCGCCGTCTCGTTCGAAAGTTCCGACCAATTTGGAGCCATCAAATAGCGTGTCGTCGGTCGTGGCCGCCGCCGCTAGACTCGAATATTGGAAGTTTCGGTCAACGGCAAATGTTACATCACGCGAAACGCCGGGAAAACGGGGCAGAGGTTTGTAGACGACCGATTCGGGCGAAGCCGAGAGCAAGACATCTAGCAGTAACTCCCCGACGAAAACATCGCGTTTAAGTTTATAGTTTGATGCAATGCTGTCATGCAAACGTCCAACAGATCCGGCCAAGACCCCATCGACATATACGTCTGCGGCGCGGCCGGCCGTTAGATGTTTTGCGGCTGACGAACGGAATTCAGGCATCGAAATGCCGAGGGTTGATGCTACGGTTTCAAACGCCGCCTTCGCGTCGAAAAGATCCTGCCCCCGTCCATCGGCGACTGTAGAAGCGAAGACCTCAGAACCGGTAAGGGCGATCGTCAAAAGCCTCGGCTCAGACGGCAACTGCCCGTTGCCGCCCCCAATGAACGCTTTCCCGATCTCGAACAGTTTCAGGTTTCGACGCTGGTAATTTAGATTTAGGCGGACCGCATCAAGCAGTCCCGGTAACATCGTCGGCCGCATTCGCACGGCACCCTCAATTACTGCATCTTTCAACGTAACGAATCCAGAATTACTGTCCTGTACGGTAACTAGATCGAATTTATCGTCGTGCTCTACATCGATAAAGCTGTAGGTCATCGCCTCAGAGAATCCAAGGGCCGATAATGCCGACCTAACCGAACGAATTCGGTCCTCGGACGGCAGGTACTCACCTGCGCCATATGCCGGAGGCAGTTCAGATTCGATATTCTCGTAACCGAAATGCCGTGCGACCTCTTCGACGAGATCCTCTTCGATAGCAATGTCATGGCGCCAAGACGGCGACTTATATTCATTCGAATCAGGCTGACGGGCGATTCCGAGCCGCGTTAAGATTCGATCACATTCAACCTCATCAACATTGAGTCCCGTAAGTCGTTTGACTGAGGCCGAAATATCGTTGGACACAACTATGGTCGCGGTTTGATGTGTCGGATAAATGTCGATGAACTCGCCTTTTTCGCCGCCTGCCAGTTCGCAGATCAGCTCGACGGCTCGGTCAGACGCTCGTTTGAGATTGTCGATATCAACGCCGCGTTCGAATCTATAGCTTGCTTCCGTCGCGAGGCCAAGGTTACGCGATGTTGCACGTATCGAAGCACGGTCGAAATATGCGACTTCGAGTAGTACGTTGGTAGTCTCGTCAGAGATACCGCTCTCGATTCCGCCCATGACACCGGCTACGGCAACAGGTTTCTCAGCGTCGCATATCATGAGCATCGAGCTGTCTAGTTCGCGTTCGACTTCGTCCAAGGTCGTGATCTTCTCGCCGTCGGCCGCTCGTCGGACGACGATGCGATTGCCCGACAGTTTGTCCAGATCGAACGAGTGCATCGGCTGACCGAGTTCGTGCATTACGTAATTTGTGATGTCGGCGACATTGTTGATCGAGCGTTCGCCGATCGATTCGAGCCGCTCGACGAGCCATTGCGGTGACGGTCCGACCTTTACGCCGCGAATGATACGAGCAGTAAACCGATGACAAAGGTCGCTCGCATCAACGCGAACAACATCGCCCGCCAAGACCGGCGGCATCGGCATTTCAGCCTCGACCGGACGCAGCTTTAGCTCACGATCAAGCGATATACTAAGCTCGCGAGCCACGCCAAGATGCGATAGACAATCAGGCCGATTCGATGTCAGATCGATGTCCAACACAAAATCGCCGCCTACGGTGTGCACGCCCTCGACCGCCAATCCAACACGCGTCAACGCCTTCGCCGTCTCGTCAGGCGAAAGGTCGAAATCAATTAGGTCTTTTAACAAGTTGTAGCTGATGTTCATAGCGCATTATCTAACAATCAGAACATGTATATTCTACTCATCCAATAGTCGCTGGACGGGACTCAAGCCATCCTCGTTTGAAGTCGGAAACTCAAATGCTTCCTCCCGTCGTTTTATGTCTCGAAGGTGAGCGTCATAAGAACGAGCGACCCTAATAGTTCCCAGTTGATCAAATTCGGAGCCACATCGTGGGCAACTCCATCCTCCGAACAGCACTTGTTTCGGCGTTCGCCGAACCGTAGTTACGCTGACAGGAGTTTCGCATCGAACACATTTTGTGCTCGTGTCAAAGAAAGCAATGTTCTCGCCCTTCATTCGATACTCGGAATATCGGAGTGTCTGCACGATCAAGCGAACAAGCACGATCAGGCAAATGAGACCGACGAATCCGATTAGAAGAGCAAGCAGCATCTATCTACCTAAACTGCTCCAAAAATCTCACGTCGTTTTCGAACATATGCCTGATGTCGTCGATGTTATACATCATAGCGGTCATGCGTTCGAGGCCGAAGCCGAATGCGAATCCTGAATAGACCGTCGGATCGACGCCGCAGGCACGCAGAACATTTGGATGCACCATTCCCGAGCCGCCGAGTTCGATCCAGCCGGAGCCTTTGCATGGGCGGCAGCGGTCGCCTTCGAACTCACCCGTGCCGTTACATTTGAAGCACGAGAAATCGAACTCCGCCGAAGGCTCGGTGAAAGGGAAGTACGACGGACGAAAACGCGTCACGGTGTCCGGCCCGAACAGCCGTTTGAGCCATTCGGTGACGGTGCCTTTGAGATGAGCCATCGTGATGCCTTTGTCGACGCAGAGGCCTTCGAGCTGGTGGAACATCGGCGTGTGCGTCATGTCAGGCGTGTCGCGGCGGAAGACTTTGCCGGGAGCCAAGATGCGGATCGGCACGCCGCGGCGTTCCATCGCTCGTATCTGCACGGTCGATGTTTGCGAACGCAACGCAAAGCCGTCGGTCGTGTAGAACGTATCCTGCGATTCACGAGCCGGATGGTTCTCCGGAATATTCAACGCATCGAAGTTGTAATAATCGGTCTCGATCTCGCGGTCGTCTTCGATGGTGTAGCCCATCGACACGAAAATGTCCTCGATCCGCTGCCGCAGCACCGTGATCGGATGATGGCTGCCCGGAGCGATACGTCGTCCCGGAAGCGTCACGTCAACGCGTTCGGCTTCGTTCTTGAGATCGGCGAGTTTGCGGTCTAATGAGCTTTCCGCAGATTCGATAGCTTCAGTGATCTCGCGTTCGAGCGACTGCACGTTCTGAGCGAAAGCAGCACGGTCCTCGGCCGTGATAGCGCCGATAGATTTCTTGAGATTCGCTAACTCCGATTTCTTGCCGAGCAAGCGAATACGCGTGTCTGCGACCTCGCGGCGTTTCGCCTCGCATTCGTCGAGCGAAAGTCCATCGACGTTGATCGAGCTCAACGCTGCGATCTCGTCCGCAATAAGCGGCTTTAGTTGTTCCGTGTTGGTGTCCATTATGGGCGTAAAGTCTAAGAATACACGATTTAACCGCAAACGTGGAAGCCTGTCGCACAGTTTGATATCATCAGGCTCATATGAAAGCGATCGTAAAAAGTAAGGCTGAAGTCGGGCTTTGGCTCGAGGATGTTCCGGAGCCGACTATCGGCATCAATGATGTGTTGATCCGCATGAAACGCACGGGCATTTGCGGGACCGACGTTCACATCTGGAATTGGGACGCGTGGGCTCAATCGACCATCAAAGTCCCCACAATTCTCGGCCACGAACTCGTCGGTGAGATCGTCGAGATCGGCTCGAACGTCTATGATTTCGAGCTCGGCGACATCGTCAGTGTTGAGGGGCACTTGGTCTGCGGTCGTTGCCGCAATTGTCTCGCGGGCCGTCGATACAAATGTGCGAACACGCTCGGCTACGGCGTCAATACCGACGGCGGTTTTGCCGAATACATGGCCGTGCCGTACACGAACATCTGGAAGCACAACAAGGACGTCGACCTCGATGTCGCGGCGATATTCGATCCGTTCGGCAACGCCGTGCACACTGCCTTGGCGTTCGAAGTCTTCAGCGAAGACGTGCTCATCACCGGTGCCGGCCCGATCGGCATCATGGCGGCGGCGGTCGCTAAGCACGCGGGTGCGCGTCACATCGTCATCACCGACGTCAATCCAAAACGCCTCGAACTCGCTCGTGCCAACGGCATCGAACACGCCATCAACGTCACGGAGATCTCGATCGCAGACTATCAAAAACAGCTCGGCATGAAAGAAGGCTTTGACGTCGGCATGGAAATGTCGGGCAATCCTCAGGCGTTTCGCGACATGCTCGTCAACATGACGCACGGCGGCAACGTCGCCTTCCTCGGCATTCCGTCCGACGAATTCGCCATCAACTGGAAGACCATCATCTTCAACATGCTCACCGTCAAAGGCATCTACGGCCGCGAAATGTACGAAACCTGGTACCAAATGAACGTCCTAGTCGAAGCCGGCCTCGACATCTCGCCCGTCATCACGCACCGCTTCTCCTACAAAGACTTCGCCCAAGGCTTCGAAGTAATGCGAACCGGCGACTCCGGCAAGGTTGTGCTGGATTGGAGTGAGATATAGGAATCGAATCTCGATATAGCCGCGGCCTGCCGTCACCGGAACGGCATTCAACCGCGTTATTGTGAAACCGACGGCTTGCCGTCCCCCGAAGGGCAATTAGCCACGTCCTTTAGGACGTGGTAGATTAACGAAGTTATTTTCGTAGGGCGTTTTAACGTCCTTGCACGAACGCGGAACAGATACTAATTACGCTGATGTCGACCAATTCCTACTCCGAGATCAATTTCCATATCACTTGGCACACCAAGAACAGCCTGCCGATGATAACGCCTGCGATCGAAGACCGACTTTATCACTACTTAACGCACAAGATCATCGAAACGCCCGGCGTTTATCTGCACGCGATCGGCGGCATCGAAACGCATATACACATCGGATTAACCGCGCCGCCTGACCTCTTGATGTCCGATTTCATAGGCAAACTGAAGGGCGGCAGTTCTTTTCAAATCAATAAATAGTTCGGCTCGAAAGCACTGGAATGGCAACGCGGTTATGGCATATTGTCGTTTGGTACTAAGGATCTCAAATGGGTCGTCCAGTATGTTGAGAATCAGAAGGAGCATCATCGAACGGGCGATGTCTACGAACGACTTGAGCGATCGCACAGCGATTGAGCTGAAGCTGAAGAAGAAGGACGTTAAAACGCCCTTCGAATTTCATCACCTAACTGACCACGTCCTAAAGGACGTGGCTAATTGCCGCGAAACGCGGTTCGGCGAAGCCGCAGGAAGTTTCAAACAGGCTGACGGCGAAGCAGAGCTACGCCGCACATCGATCGGCGTAGCCGCAAGAGATGGTACCTTGCCTCAGTTAAAATTCACGAACCTTCACATTCGGTCGCAAAACCACTAGAATTGGACACAGTTACACAGGATTCACATTATGTATTCGAACATTAAGAAGCATTTATTGGAGACGATCGGGGAGATCCGCGAGGCGGGGCTTTATAAGAATGAGCGGGTTATAGAGACGCCGCAGGAGGCTCGGATCGAGGTTGGTGGGCGTGAGGTTTTGAATATGTGTGCAAACAATTATCTTGGGTTGAGCGATCATCCCGAGATCGTTGCGGCGGCGCATAAGGGTTTGGACGACTGGGGATTTGGGTTGTCGAGCGTGAGGTTTATCTGCGGGACGCAGACCATTCACAAACAGCTCGAGCAGAAGATCAGCGACTTTCTCGGCACCGAAGATACGATACTTTATACGAGTTGTTTCGACGCGAACGGCGGTTTGTTCGAGACCATCCTCGGCGAAGAGGACGCGATCATCTCCGACGAACTAAATCACGCGAGCGTTATTGATGGAATTCGATTGTCGAAAGCCCAACGTTTTCGCTACAAGAACTGCGACATGGCCGACCTCAAAGCCAAGCTGCAGGAAGCCAGCGGCGCCAGATTCCGCATGATCGCCACCGACGGCGTGTTCTCGATGGATGGCTTCATCGCTCCTCTCAAAGAGATCTGCGATCTGGCCGATAAGTACGACGCGATGGTGATGGTCGATGATTCGCACGCCGTCGGATTCGTCGGCAAAACAGGCCGCGGCACCCACGAACATTGCGACGTCATGGGCCGCGTCGACGTCATCACCGGAACCCTAGGCAAAGCCCTCGGCGGCGCCAGCGGTGGCTACACCAGCGGCAAAAGGGAAGTCATCGAGCTACTAAGGCAGCGTTCGCGGCCGTATCTGTTCTCAAACTCAGTAGCCCCACCAATAGTCACCGCCGCCATCGCCGCGTTAGACATGCTAACCAATTCCACCGAGCTAAGAGACAAATTAGCCGAAAACACCCGTTATTTCCGCGAAAAGATCGAAGCCATCGGCCTAACAGTAGTCCCCGGCGAACACGCCATCGTCCCGATCATGTTCGGCGAAGCAACCCCAGCCGTCAAAATGGCCGAGGCTTTACTAGAAAAGGGAATCTATGTCATCCCATTCTCATTCCCGGTCGTCCCCAAAGGCAAAGCAAGGATCCGAACACAAGTTTCAGCGGCTCATTCGAAGGAAGACCTCGATCTAGCGATTGCGATGTTCGCCGAGGCGAAAGCGGAGGTTGGGATTTAGGTTACTCGACCGAATGGAAATGGAATTCTAGATACTCAATCATTATTGAGGCTAATGAAGGTAGGCTCAGCGACTACGGATTTTCGTCTTCCCAAAACTAATGATCCGATAAACATCAACATCAGAATCACAATGACGAGTTGATAATAGAACGAGTCAAGGCCTGAACCGAGACACGAAGAGTGCATACCGTTGATGATCCCAAGTATTGCTAATGTGAGAAACGCGACAGGGCCGTAAACAAATGAAAACAATATTCTTCGGTTCTTAATCAGAACGGCTAAAGTGGCAACGAAGATAGCGAAACAAATACCGAATAGGAAGCCTTTATTGAAGCTGGAACCGATTGAGGCTTGAGCGTATGCAGTAACCTCACGGGCATCATTGTTGATCGCACAAGAAGTAGCCTGCGAATCGACCTGAAATAACAGGATGATCAGCAGGCTACTTACGATTAGAACAATTGTCCGGCCCATAATTATTTGGTGCCGATTATACTACAAAAACTATGCTGCAGCCGGAACTTGCTTGCTCAGTGCATCTTTTGCTTGATTCGCAACGGCGGTGAATGCTTCCGGCTGCTTGACGGCCATGTCGGCTAGGACCTTGCGGTCGAGTTCGATGCCGGCGAGGCTGAGGCCGTGAATGAACTGTGAATATTTCATGTCATTCAGACGGCAAGCCGCGTTAATGCGGACGATCCACAGTTTGCGAAAATCGCGCTTTTTCAGCTTGCGGCCGGTGTATGCGAAATTTAACGCACGCTCGACCGACTCTTTTGCTGAACGATACAGCTTCGATTTCGTACCACGATAACCTTTTGCTAAGGCTAATATCTTCTTACGCTTCTCTAGGCGTTTGTTACCACGTTTTGCTCTTGGCATAATTCCTCCGATGCACAATGCGCGATGCAGCGTGCATGATCTAAATATCTATTAATCGCGACCGTATGGCAGCATTTTCTCTACACGCTTTTGATCGCCTTCTGATACCAATGTGTCGATATCGAGATTACGCTTACGCTTGGCGGTCTTTTTCGTCAAAATGTGACGAGCGTGGCTATGGCCGCGTTTGAATTTACCCGAAGCCGTTGAGCGAAAACGCTTTGCTGCCCCTTTGTGTGTTTTTAGTTTTGGCATTACCTATCTCCTCCGTAGAACAGGCTGCCTAGCCTGTTCGCCTCTTCTATAAAATTGCACCGGCAGACTTGGCAGCCCGCCGTACACTAAAAAATCTCGTCAGGATCTTTCTCGATCACTTCTTTCGCCTTCGGCTCCGACTTCTTTTCTGCCGATTTCTTAGGCTTTGCGGCTTCTTCGTCTTTGTTCGGTGCAACCGAAGTATGTTTGCTAGCCGTTGCTACTTTGGTCTTCTTTGGTGACAGGATCGTGAACATCTGATAGCCTTCCATCTTTGGAAAGACCTCGACGTCGGCGATCTCCGCCAGTTCCTCGGTCAGACGCTTCAATATCTTTGATCCAAGTTCCCGGTGCGACATTTCGCGTCCCCGGAATGCGATAGCAGCTCGAACCTTATCGCCGTCGTTCAACCACTTACGGGCATTCTCACGCCGGTATTCGTAATCGTGGTCGTCGGTGCCAGGGCGAAATTTGATCTCTTTGACCTGAACAGTGACCTGCTTCTTTTTCGCCTCGTGAGCCTTTTTCTTTTGCTCGTAAAGGAACTTGCCGTAATCGATGATCTTACACACCGGCGGCTGCCCATTCGGCGAAATTTCTACGAGGTCGAGGCCGCGTTTTCGGGCTTCTTGGATCGCATCTCGCGTATCCATGACGCCGAGGCTACCGCCGTCGTCTAGGACGACTCGCACAGCCGGAACGCGAATACGCTCATTTGTGCGATGAAGCGGTTCACGCTGTCGCGGCCTAAAATTCCTTCCTCCAAATCTTCTTGCGATATTTGCCTCCTTTGGCTAGATCCAATGGTTAAATGGAACGGTTCTGTTTCTCTGCCGTTACCTTTTCTATGAAATCGTTGAGCGAAATCGCTCCAAGATCTCCTTCCTTACGATGCCTGACCGCAACCGTTTTGTTCTCAAGCTCTTGGTCTCCTAAGACAAGCATATACGGAACTTTCTGCAATTGCGCGTCACGTATCTTAGCACCGATCTTATCGGTGCGCGTGTTACATTCTACACGAAAACCTGTATCCCGTAGCGTCTGTGCGACCGAATCTGCATATTCGTTAATGCGATCAGTGATCGGCAATACCGCTACTTGAACAGGTGCCAGCCAAAGCGGGAACGCTCCGGCATAATGCTCGATCAACACACCAAAGAACCGCTCGATCGATCCGAATAGTGCTCGGTGGATCATGAACGGACGATGCTTTAGATTGTCATCGCCGGTGTATTCGAGCTCAAAACGTTCCGGCAGATTGAAATCAAGCTGAATTGTGCCAAGCTGCCAAACGCGGCCGATCGCGTCTTCGATCTTAATGTCGATCTTCGGTCCGTAGAAAGCAGCTTCGCCTTCGATGCGTTCGTAAGAAATACCGCGTTCGGTCAAGGCACTTGCAAGTTGCTCTTCCGCATTCGCCCAATCTTCGTCGGAACCGAGATAGCCTTTGTTTTCAGCGTCACCGCGAACCGAAAGCTCAAATTTAACCTTGTCGAAACCGTAAGTATCGAATACCTTTATCGCAAAATCCAAACAATCAGCAACCTCAGCGTGAACTTGGTCAGGACGCACAAACAAATGTGCATCATCGACCGAAAACCCGCGAACACGCATCAGGCCGTGTAGAGTTCCCGAAAGCTCTGCACGATAAACGGTACCCATTTCCGAGTAACGTTGCGGCAGATCGCGATAGCTTCGCGGGCTGGATTTGTAGATGCCGATGTGGAAAGGGCAGTTCATCGGCTTGAGGCGATATTCTTCGTCCTCGATGCTCGTCGGGGCATACATCGAGTCGGAATAGTTGCCTTCGTGTCCGCTTGTAACCCAAAGATTGCGTTTTGCGATGTGCGGCGTAAATACGAAACTGTAGCCGCGCTTCTCAAGTTCTTCCTTGAGCAGACGCTCCATCTCATTGCGAATGATGCCGCCCTTTGGATGCCAAAGTATCAGGCCCTGACCGTAATCATCGCTGATCGAGAATAGGTCTAGCTCGCGTCCGAGTTTACGGTGATCACGCTTTTCAGCTTCTTCACGCTGCTTGAGCCAGGCGTCGAGCTCTTCTTGAGTAGCGAATGCAGTGCCGTAAATGCGTTGCATCTGATCGCGTTCGGCATCGCCTTTCCAATACGCACCGGAAATAGCCAAAAGCTTGAAAGCCTTAAGTTTGCCGGTATGCTGAACGTGTGGCCCGAGGCAAAAATCAATGAATGGCGAACCGTCAATATAGTAAACGCTCGCGTCGCCTTCGACCTTGTCGGATATCAGCTCACACTTCAACGGCTCTTCGCGGCCTTTAAATATATCGAGGATCTCGCCTTTGCTGATAACATCGCGGCGATATTTTAGGTCGCCTTTCGCCATCTGCTTCATCTTCTTTTCGATGACAGGTAAGTCGTCCTCGGTCAAATTTCGCGGTGCGATAACATCGTAATAGAATCCATATCGCGGATCTTCCATCAACGCCGGGCCAACGCCGAGCTTAGTGCCGGGAAACAGATCGAGGATCGCCGCTGCAAGTAAATGAGCCGTCGAGTGGCGAATAAGTTCGAGACCTTCGGCGGAATCAGCGGTGATCGGCTCGATCGACAGAATTTCGTCGGTTTCGGCTAGTTCACGGTTGAGATCGACTTCGGCACCGTTAACCTTTGCGGCAAGCGATACCTTTAGCACGTCGCGGTCGAGTGCTTTCAATGCGTCGATGACCGTCGCAGGTGCAGGTATATCCTGAATATGTTCGCCAAGTTTGACTTGCATCACACTAAACTCCGTTACAAACAAAAGAGCATCAAAACCTGAGTTTTCATGCAACTACGTTCTCTTTGTCGCCCCTTTCGGGTATTCGTTCGGAGTTTGAAAAACGTCCTACTACAAAATGATCTGATCCGATAAAAGCGACTTTGCTCTGCGATATTCCAAGGAAACCGCGATTGTCACGCCATTAGAAGCGTGTCGTAGTAGTTAAAAAAACAGCAAAGTTCTTAGTAAGCATCTTATCGAAAATTAAAATGGTAGTCTCTAGCAGACTCGAACTGCTGACCCCTACCTTGTCAAGGTAGTGCTCTACCAACTGAGCTAAGAGACTGTTCCGTCGTCTTTTCAAGCGAAAAGCGAACCTAAAGAATGCCAAAGCTGTGAAAAACTGTCAAGGGTAGTGTGATCTTTCTACGCTGTCCCGCTGTCAACAATGCTCCAAATCTGCGATTCGGGGACAAAGACAGGTTTGTCTAGTATTTCGAGTGTAAGTGTCTCTGCTGACTCGACGTAGGACGCACGCATCTTCACGCCGAAGGGTGCCTTGATCTCCACGTCATCGCCATCAGGGACTTCGGCACCGAACTTCTTCATTTTGCCGCGAAATGAATCGAGTTTTGATCGATCTACGCCAGTGATTGTCTTTGTGTTTGCCATTTATTATTGAACGCCGGTACAGAATCTGTGCATAGCTATCGCAACAAGTTTAGTAGTGCGGTTGTCGTTGTCGTAAGTTGGGTTCACCTCGGAAAACTCAATGATCTTCGTATTCGCGAGCGAAGCAGCATATTTTACAAGTTGTATAAACTCTCCTGCTCGCAGGCCCAGTGGCGATGGGGCCGAGGTTCCCGGGGCGTCGGCTGAGCGAAGAGCATCAATATCGAAAGCAAAGAAAGTGCTGAGCGAGGAACTGTGGCCTATGAACTTTTGCCTGATCTGTTCCTTAAGCTCAAGATCCGCCTCTGCTCGGGAGCGAAGTTGTTCGAGACTGATGCGATGTACGCCAAGAGAGCGAATGTATTCGTAATATATCGGTGACGTGAAATGGGATTGATAGCCGACCTCGTAAAACAGCGTTGGATCTAGCAAGCCTTCGTCAAGCAATTGCCGATACGGCGTGCCGCTGTTGCGTTCATTGGCAAGCCTGACATCGAGCTGGGCGTCGATGTTGACGCCGATCCAGTTCTTCTTTCCAAACACGGCCGCCATAGCAGAGCCATCGGCATAAGATATGTCGTTGCCGCCACCGAGGACGATCAGACGCTTACCGTCCTCCAGTACCTTCGAGACGACCGCGGTTTGCGATTCATGCGTCTCTTCCAGCGAAGAACCGAGTTCTATATCACCCAGATCAAAGATATTTTTTCGAATGTTGAATGGAGTGAGTTTATAAAATTGTTGCCGGATCGCATCCGGAGCGTCTGCTGCTCCGGGACGGCCTTGATTTCTACGGACACCTTCGTCCTGCGGGCAACCGAGGATGACAATGTCTGATGTCTCATATTGTGAGACGTCGGCGCCTACAACCTCGCCGAGGCGCGGATCGTTTGCGTCATTTCTAGAATAAAATACCTCTGCCGTGGGCCTGGTTGTAAGCTCAAAGATACTCGCCATTCTTCTCAAGTATTTGCCGAATCGAGAGCGATGTCAATTCAGTCGATAATTCTTGAAAACACAGTCCTAAATCGCTATTATCACGCTGTAAACAACGAATCGAAATGAGACTTGAGATATGAGTAGATCGCTTACAGCAGTTCTAGCAACCGGATTACTTATATTCTTCACCTCAGTCTCGACGAAGGCATACGACAACGACACTCATTTTTGGTTGACTTACTTTCTAGCCGTAAAGGCCGGCTATACACCGATACAGGCTGAGCAGATCGCAAGTGCGAATGTTAGTGTCGATTTCGACGATGATACTGAGCCAGTAACGCCGGACTTAAACAACATCATTGCTGCCTATCGATTCAAATCAACTTTTAGCCAAGTTAGATCAAAATACCACGCCCTTGCCTCTAAAGCGGATATTGAATCATTAAAGAATCGAAAAAACGTCTACTGGTGGGATCCGGAACGTCCGAGCGATGTTAGTATTTTGGTCGATATGGAATTGCTCGTCAGAAAGCGAAAAGAGCAATTCTGGTCTGAAACGGTTGCTGCTAAGAAGAATCCGGGCATGTTCCTGCATTATTTGCAGGACGTATATGCACACCGAGATTTTGCATCGTTTTACGGTCATGCCGGTTATCGCAGGATCGACCATTTGTCTTCTGATCGCGAAAAGGCGACACAAATGACTTTCTCGACACTACGTTATTTGATCGCATTTCGGCTCGCAATGACTGGCAAGCTAACGAAGGAGTATCGTGAAAATCCCGAGCGGATAGGTATCTCGAACTACTTGTCCATATCCGACCTAAAGGACGTCGAAGCGACCATCAAGGAATTCTGCGACGTTAATCCGTCCGTCGGCGTTGAAGAAAGTGCGATAACAAAAAAATGGCGAAGTTTGAAGGAAGATAGCAAAACGGATTATTCGACTCCGTCAAACTTTCTTTTGCCGGCTATGTACGAGGCTTACAAGGAGAACACGGCACCCGATTCGCGTCGTGCACGGGAAGTCGTCACTCGGCGTTTGGGACTAGACATCTCAATGATTCCGGAGATATGGCTGTACGATTACTCGCAATCCGGTGCGGCTTCGCCGTTCACGAGTTTCGCTAGAGTCTATCCAAAATACAAAACACCGATCGATCCGACACATGACTATCCCGCGAAAAGCGAAGGTAGTAACACGAAACGTACAGTTATGCGCGATCAGACGACTAGAAAGCTAAGGCTTTGCATGCCGTTTGCCCTCGTGTCGGATGCAACGAAGTGGATATCGGTTTGTCCGCATAAGTAAGATCGGCCGAAATTGGCACGTAAGCTCCGACCACGATAGTATAGCTCTGTAGATCACAACCCAATAGATATGGCATCAGGATTTTTTGCAGTTTTAGACGACATCGCGATGTTGATGGACGACGTTGCTCTCGCCAGCAAGGTCGCGACTAAGAAGACCGCTGGTATTCTCGGCGACGACCTCGCGGTGAATGCAGAGAAGGCAACGGGGTTTGTTTCGACTCGCGAACTGCCCGTTCTGTGGGCGATCACTAAGGGATCGTTTATAAATAAGCTGATTATTGTCCCGCTCGCATTCGCACTTAATGTCATCTATCCGCCGGCGATCATCGTCGCACTACTGGCCGGAGGCGTCTATCTCGCCTACGAGGGCGTCGAGAAAATTCTGCATTGGATCTTTCATCGAAATGAGCACACGCATGCGGCAGACGAGCCACATCCCGAAGATAGCGAAGATGCCGAAAAGACGAAGATCAAGTCGGCGATCTCGACAGATTTTATTCTTTCGATCGAGATCGTCATCATCGCGCTTGGGACCGTTCTCGATAAGTCTTTAGCCATCCAGATAGTCACGGTTTCCGTAGTAGCGCTGATCGCAACCGTAGGCGTTTACGGACTTGTAGCGATGATCGTTCGAATGGATGATGTCGGATTTAAGCTCATCGGTCCTACGGGCGATGACGGACAGCCCGTCCGCAAAGGGGCCTTGCCCAAGATCGGACAGTTCCTAGTCAATCTCCTGCCAAAGGTAATTCGCTTCCTAAGCGTCGTCGGCACGATCGCGCTTATTCTCGTGGCTGGTGGGATCTTTGAACACAACATTCATTTCTTTCACGAGCTGGTGCCGCAAGTTCCTACGGTAGTCAAGGAAATTGTACTCGGAATCGTGGTCGGATTGATCGCAGTGGGAGCTATGTGGGTTTTGAAAGTGGTGATATCGATATTTGGCGGGAAAGATAAGCCCGCAGGACATTAGTTATGCCATCGGAATTTTAACGCCATTGTTTGCAGCGAAATCCTTTGCTTCCTCGTATCCGGCGTCAACGTGTCGAATCACGCCCATGCCTGGATCGGTCGTGAGGACACGTTCGATACGCGCGGCGGCCTCAGGCGTGCCGTCGGCGACGATGACTTGGCCGGCGTGAAGCGAATATCCGATTCCAACGCCGCCGCCGTGATGCAGTGACACCCAAGTCGCACCGCCGGCGACATTGATCATAGCGTTGAGATAAACCCAATCAGCAATGGCATCGCTGCCATCCTTCATAGACTCGGTCTCGCGGTTTGGAGAGGCGACACTTCCGCAGTCGAGATGGTCTCGTCCGATCACGATCGGTGCTTTTAGCTCGCCGCTGGCTACCATTTCATTTAGTTTCAATCCAGCTTTCGCACGAGCCCCATAACCTAGCCAACAGATCCGTGCCGGCAGCCCTTGGAACTCAACATTTTCCTGTGCCATCGTTAGCCATTTGGCGAGATGGTCGTCTTCCGGGAAAAGGTTCATGATAGCTTCGTCTGTCCGGTAGATGTCTTCCTTGTCGCCGGAGAGAGCCACCCAGCGAAACGGCCCTTTGCCCTCGCAAAACAGCGGGCGAATATAGGCAGGAACAAATCCAGGATAGTCGAACGCATTTACAACGCCGTTATCCTTAGCTCTCTGTCTCAAGTTATTGCCGTAGTCGAACACGATCGAACCTCGACGCTGAAACTCGAGCATTGCTTCAACGTGTTTCGCCATACTGTCCAGCGCGGCCTGTTCGTATGCGGCTTGGTCGCGAGTGCGAAACTTCGCGGCCCCTTCAACGTCATATCCGACCGGAATATATCCCATTAAAACATCGTGAGCCGAAGTCTGATCGGTAACAACATCCGGAGTGACGTTTCGGTCG
>JAEUQI010000058.1 GCA_016789145.1 Blastocatellia bacterium
ACGTTCGGTCCGCACACCTCGTGAACCTTTTACCAGCAAAACATCGCCTGGCTGAACAAGATCAGCGACGAGTTCCGCAGCGGCGGCAGAATCACCGGCAAACTCGGCTCGAATTCCCGCGTCCTTTGCGCCGGTAACGAGCTGTTCGCCATGACCTCTGACTCCGATCAAAATATCTGCTCCAAGCTTGGCAATTTTTCTGCCAGTCGCCAAATGGATATCGGCGGCCTCAGGGCCAAGTTCGAGCATCTCACCGGCAACAACGATCTTTCGCGAAGTTTCCGGCGAGCCTTCGATGAGCGTTTCCACCATCGAAAGCAATGCGTCAGGATTTGAATTATACGAATCGTTTATGACCGTAAAGCCCGTGGCGAAGCGAATTATCTCGCCACGTTGCGGCGGCGGGGCGACGGTTGACAGCGTTTCCGCGATCTCCTTCACCGTCATACCGAACACAATACCTACGGCTGCTGCGGCCAACGCATTCATTATATTGTGGCGGCCGTTCAGCGGGAAACGTACAAAGGCACTTTCTTCGCGAATGTTTAGTTGGAATGTTGTTTCGCCAAATCCATGTACCTGAATGTCAGTCGCACGAACATCCGCCGCGTTCTCAATGCCGTAAGTGATCACCTCACCTTTCGACAATTTTGCCATCTCGGCAACACGAAGGTCATCAGCATTTAGCACAGCCGTGCCGACTTCGCTCATACCTTCGACGATCTCAGCCTTTGCCTGAGCGATGCGCTCGATCGTGCCAAGATGCTCAAGATGTACGGGAAGGACATTCAAGACAACTGAGACATCGGGCGGCGTTATCTTGCAGAGCCGCTCGATCTCATGCAGCGGCGTTGACATTCCCATTTCCAACACGGCCGCGTCAAAACTCGGATCCTTAGCCAAATTAAGCACGGTCAACGGATGCCCTAGCCCGTTGTTGTAATTCTTAATGTTCTTAAGGATCTTGCGGCCGCTCCCGGAGAGCACGTGGGCAGTTAGTTCTTTCGCAGTAGTTTTCCCTGCACTTCCAGTGATCGCCACGACGGGGCGTGCCCAATCGACATAAACCGAATGTGCCAGCTTCTGTAATGCAGCGATGGAATCTTCAACAAAGATCAGTCGGTCTCTGAATGGTTCAAGCGCTGTTTCGTTCTCTGCATAGCGATCCTCGCGAAGCACAACCGCAACCGCTCCGGCGGCTATGGCTCCGGCTGCATATTGCGTCGAATCATCGAAATCGCCGTTAAATCCGTTGTTAGCATACTCGGGCTGCGAGAGCGCAAAAAACACGTCGCCCGCTCTAATTTCTCGCGAGTCGATAACGAAATTCGTAGCGTCGATCGCAGTTTGAGCGGGTGACATTTGCGGAGCGTTGCCGCCGATTGCCGATATTATATTTTCAAGTTTCAAGTTCGTCTCGTATATTCTATTCTTTCCGAAAATTGCCGCAAACCGGCACTCGTGTTTCCCGCAGGCTTCAATCGCGGCTGAGGCTTTGCCGTCTTTTTCGGTTCGACTGCCGCAGGCTTGGCGTTGGTCGGTTTAGTGTCTTTCTTCTTGTTATCGACGGTTGGATCTAGCTTTGCGTCACCGGAATTCGTGGCGACTTTCTTGTCCGCCTTTGCAGGCTCAACGATCTCGGGAATGTCATTCTCGATCGGCAATTCCTTTACCGCAGGGCCATTTTGAGCAACGCCCATTTCCGGCAGGATCTGCTCAGCGATCGCACGAAACACCGGAGCCGCACTGCCGCCGCCGTCACGGCCGCCAGCCTTTGGTTCGTCGATGACGACTGCGATCACAACTTCAGGATCCTCCGCCGGTGCCATGCCGATGAACGAGGAAATGTACTTGCTCGAATCAACGGATTTCGTTGCGGAATTGAATTTCCACGCCGTTCCGGTCTTGCCGCCCGAAGTATAACCATTGAGTTGAGCACGTTTGCCGGTTCCCGTCAGCACGACCTGTTTCAGCATCGTGCGCAGATCGCGAGCGGCTTCGACTGAAAGCACACGCTTTGCTTCGACGGCTTCGGGACGGACCGGAGGCTCGTCGGCTTTCTTGATTTCCTTGATGATCCGCGGCGTAACCTTGACGCCGTCGTTCGCCACGGTCGCGAATGCCGTAACCATCTGCAATGCCGTCACACCGATCTCGTAGCCGATCGACATCGATGCAAGCGAATCACCGTGCCATTTCTCCGGCGAACGAACAATGCCGACGGTCTCGGCCGGAAGTTCGATGCCTGTTTTCGACCCAAAGCCCATCTGCGTCAGCGTTGAATAAAAATCTTCCTTCCCGACTCGCAACGCCGTCTTGATCGCACAAACATTGCTAGAATGTGCGAATGCTTCGGGATAGCTCACGTTCCCAACGTGATGCGAATCTTTGAACGGATGATCAGCGACAGTGATCGTACCGTTTCCGGCATCGATCGTATCGTTTAGCGAGAAAAGATGCTTCTCTCGGGCTGCACCATACGTGATGAGCTTCATTACCGAACCGGGCGAATAAACGCTTTGGATGGCGTGGTTTGTGATGTTCGCCGGAACAGCGTCTCTCATCGAGTTCGGGTCAAAGCTCGGATAATTCGCCATCGCCAGGATCTCGCCGTTCTTCGGGTTGATCGCGATCGCCATTCCTGATTTTGCGTTCGAAGCCTTGACGCCATTCTCAAGAGCCTGTTCTACCTTGTGCTGATACGAAGCACCGATCGTCAGCGTAACGTCGCCAGGTTTCTCACGGTCTTCGGTAACCTCGTCATATATGCGCCCGAGGCGATCGCGCTCTACGCGACGGCTTATAACCGCACCGTGGAGAATATCGTCCTGCGACTGTTCAATACCAACGATGCCTGTGTCGTCCAGATTGCTGACGCCGATAACCTGAGCCGCCATCGATCCATACGGATAGCTGCGAGCCTGATCTTCGCTCCAGTGTAAGCCTGTGAACTGCGGTGAATCTGCTTTCTTGACGCCATCAACGGCGAGAGTTTTGTTCAAGCGACCGACAGTTTCTTCATCAACCTTTTTAATTATCGGGACAAAGCGTTTGTTTTTAGCTTTTGCCTCGGCGAGCTGCTTGGTGAGCTGATTAACATCAACCTTTGTGGCCTTGGCGATAGACTTTGCGGCAACCGCAACATCTTCGATCTCGGTCGGATCGGCGTAAAGCGTCTTGACCTTGATGCTCATCGCAAGCGGCCTGCCGTCGCGATCATAGATCGTCCCGCGGAGCATTTTCGAACGCTTGGTATCCTGACGCTGATCGACCGCTTTCTCACGAAGCCATTCCGCTTGATTTACCTGAAGGTGCACCAGCCGAACCGTAACGCCCAAAAACCAGATCGCGAAAAATCCCACGATCAGCAAAAATCGCGTTGTAATTACCTGTGAGCCTGGAGTTTTGCGTCGTCGATTACTTCGTTTCGTTGCCATTTTTCAGGAGTCTCCAATATTCGGCGGACCGCACGCGTCTCGCGTGCAAACATTATTCAGCGTTGTTCCTCGCTACTGTTCGCGAGGGTCGTTCGACCTTCGGCGTTTTTGCGGCTGGTAGAACCATTGCGGTCTTCACGATGGAGTATGGCTCAGCTTTTGTATCGCCTTTCTTGAACGATGCCGCGACCACTGTCTTGTCTTCCTGCTTGCCAGCAGGCTTTGTCGCAGAAGCGAGAGTTGGTGCGACTGTCGTTGCGCCAGGCATGATCTTGCTGATCGCGCGTCTCAGTTCGGTTGGCGAATTTGCGGTCTCGCGAGCCAAGATAAGACGACGCTTCTCGGTTTCTAGATCGTCTATCTGTTTGCGAAGCTTAGAGTTACGGATGCTGAAATCCCACGACGAAAAGTGCTGCTTGCCCGACAAGAAGAACCCGGCCACGATGACCGCCGATATTACGATCATCACCAGATATAGCTTCCAACGTTCGTTGATAAGCTCTGGGCCGGGTTTGATTGCAGGTTTACGTCGTGATCTCATAGTGGTTACGCCTCCGGAATTTGGGATCAATAGGCAAGTTTTCGGCAAGCCCTAAGTTTTGCGCTTCGCGATCGTTGGTTTGCGGCAAGTTCCGCTTCATTGGGCACGATCGGCTTTCGCGTCAGAATTTCAACTAGCTTTTCGGCACCGCAAGTGCAGACCGGTTGCCTCGGCGGACATTCGCATCGCCCTGAGAACCGGCGAAAAGCTTGTTTGACGATGCGGTCTTCGAGCGAGTGAAATGTGATCACCGCAAGAACACCGTCTGTTTTCAAAGTTTTTATCGAATCACGCAAGAATGGTTCGATGATGTCAATTTCGTTGTTTACCGCGATACGCAGTGCCTGAAATGTTCGCGTCGCAGGATGAATCTTCTCTTTCTTGCCGCCGCGACTCGCTCTTTCGACCAAATCAGCGAGTTGCCGTGTTGTCGTGATCGCGTCGGCCGTGCCCTGTTTTTCAACTATCCATTTCGCGATCCGCCGCGAATTTCGCTCTTCGCCGTACTTATATATTATGTTCGCGATCGTCTCTTCACTTTCCTCGTCGAGTAACTCGGCTGCCGTTCGGCCTGTCGAAACGTCCATTCGCATGTCGAGCGGAGCGTCTTCGCGAAAGCTGAATCCCCGCGTCTCGTCATCTAGCTGCATCGACGAAACTCCCAGATCAGCGATGATGCCGTCGAATTCGCGTCCGTCCGCAGCCGCTGCAATCTCAGAGAAATTTGCATGAACAGCCGCAAATCTCTCGCCAAATCTCGCCAGCCTTTCGCCAGCACTTTTCAATGCCTCGCGGTCCTGGTCGATGCCGAGAACCGTGTTCGCGTCGTTCGCCAGCAAGATCGCTTCTGTGTGGCCGCCGAGGCCGAGCGTGGCGTCGATAAAATCTCCGCCGCCCGAAGCGTTTATCAGCTCGAGCGTTTCGTCGAGCAGCACACTCTGGTGTGTAAAACCGCTGGCGTCGTGTTGCATCTTCAAAGAGCAATTCCCGCTTTTCAGCCGTAGAAACATCGTGGCGAATAGTACTTCTCGCCGCGGCAAACTTATGTTGTTAAGGTTTGTGCTGCCGCTCGCAAGTCACTTCGACGCCCCGTTGCGTCTGGCCCTGCGTTGGCCGCTGTGGCTCAGGTTTTAATGACACTATTCCGTCGATAGTATTAAGCACTTGTGCGCGCTTAAGCTGTTCGGTGCAATGTCATGTAATTTCAAACCAGTTGCTAAATGAGATAATACGGCGAGTCTACAATTCGTGTCAAGAGAATTTTGCTTAAAATGCGCTTAAACCCAAAATTATTTTTTCGTAATGTTTAAGCGCTTGAGATCGGTCATTTTTGCTCATTCGCCGCCGCTGTCGTAGGATTAAGTTCGCGTGGATCCGATACTATTACAATTGCTCATCTTCGGCCTGATCGCTGCAGCAGCCAACGTGCTCGGCGGGCTGACGCTGTTCCCCGCATCTCTGCATCGAAAATACAAGCAATATCTAAAACATCTGCTCGCGATCGGAGCCGGATTTATGCTGTCGGTGACGATCATCGAGATCTTGCCGAAATCGATCGAGCTGTGGGACAAGCACAACGACGGCGGAGGCCACGCACACGGAGCTGAACAATATTTCATTCCGATGATGCTGCTGCTTGGCGGCTATTTGCTGACGCAGGTCGTTGAACACACCATCGCACCGCATTTTCATCTTGGCGAAGAAATGCACTGCGAAGACGATGACCACGAACACGCGATGATCTCGCCCCGAACGGCTTACACAGCGGTCGCAGGCCTGCTCGTACACACATTTTTTGACGGAGTAACGATCGCGGCCGCCGCGATGATCGACGCAAAGGTCGGCTTGCTCGTTTTCGTTGCCGTTCTGCTACACAAATTCCCCGAAGGCTTCACCGTCGGCTCGATGGTGATGGCAGCCGGCAAATCCCGCACACAGGTCCTGACGGTCACGGCTCTGATGGGAATGACGACGTTTCTCGGCGTTGTTCTTTACTATTTCGCCGGAACATCGCTCGGCATCTCGACCGCGTACGCACTGCCGATCGCCGGAGGCGTCACGCTATACGTCGCGGCCAGCGACCTCATCCCCGAAGTAAACCACCACGGCGGCAACACCGTCTGGACCACGACGTCACTACTCGTCGGCGTCGGAATGTTCTTCGCCGCCCACTTTGTTTTGCACGAAATTCTCGCCCACTAGGCACTGAGCGGCAATTTTCACGAAACGATATGCGAAATGTTATCTGGGACCTGACGTTCATCTACGATATGCTCCACAAGAGCGGTCCCGCGGTCGCTCTCGGCGGCATCCTCGTGATCGCCATCGGCCTAATGATCGGAAAATATAGTATGGTCATCGCCGGAGCCGTCGTGACGCTTATAGTTGCCCTCGACTACGTCGTAATGTTCTTTTTCGGCAAACGTAACGACGGTTGACGCAGCAACACTTCTGTTGGAGCCTATACACTTGTAACAGGCGACGCGACCTTACGGAGTTTCTTGTTGTCGCGGTGTTTGAGAACGCGGTCCGAGACGCGTGCTGTGCGCAGGTCAAGGATGAGAATTCCCTCTTCGTCGATCTCAATGTCGTAAAACTGCACGGTCGCCGGCAGGTCGATCTTATAATCAAGCAAAACCTGCAGCATCCGAATGACCTTGCCCTTTGAATAACCAAATTTTCGAACGCGAAACGAATTCCGTCTAGACGCACTCGTAGCCTTGATCCCAATGCGATTATTCACCGAATCAAAATAGATCTCGACCGCCTCAGGCTCGCCTAATCCTTTGAAAACGTTGTAGTTCATAAACAGATATCCGATCCGCGATAGCGACACATACAACCCAAATCGCGTAACCTCATTTCCCTGCGGCCGTTTCTCGACCAGTCTCCAATTAGTTCGCATACTATAAGATCTCTCCATTTTCAATCGTAGCATCGTCGCGTTTCTGTGTCCACTATGATACACGCCGAAGGCAGAAGCCCGCACGAAGTCTTCGAAGTAAGGGCGTTACACGCAAATTGAATGTTATTCCCTTACTAGCGTGCGGGCTTGTGTCGAGCCGCTCAACGGTTCGGCAGAAGCCCGCACGAAGTCTTCGAAGTAAGGGCGCTACGCGCACGTTGGATGTTACGCCCTTACTATCGTGCGGGCTTGTGCCACGCCGCTCAATGGTTCGGCAGAAGCCCGCACGAAGTCTTCGAAGTAAGGGCGTTACGCGCGTTGAATGTTACGCCCTTACTACTCGATACACTGATCGCTATGTACCATCGCATGAATGCCTTGATGGAGAGACTATCGGTGGTGTATGAAAAAACGCAATGAACTTCGCGACCGTTCCCAAAAACACCTCTACCACTTAGGGCATTTTCCTCTACTACTTCCCGGAAACTCCTCTACCACTTCACCCAATTCCCGGTACCACTTGCACTCTAGCTGTTACAGTTTTCGGCGTCACGCCGACATTTGTCCCCCATTTACCGATCCTCGTGCCCAATTCGTATGATCTCGCGGCCAAACTATTACTCTTCGTAGCCAGCCGCAACGAACGATACCGATCGGTTTGAAACCAGGTACAAACAAAAGAAGGACACTAACAAGGATCTCTCCCATTCGCGTCCTAAGCGTGTAGCACTTTATGATGTCGTAAAGATAAAGACGGTCGCGCCTACTTTTTATAGATGACTTTCAGGTCGGCAAGCACATTTTGGCGAATGAGAGGATGTAGCGACGATTCGGTTGCGAGATCTACATTTCGTCCAAAGATCTCTTTGAATGTGTCTTCCAAAGCTATGAATTCGACGAAGCCAACGGGCTTTGACAGGCGAACGAGTAGGTCGACATCGCTGTTTGGCTTGTCTTCACCTCGAGCCACCGAACCAAAGACGCCCAACATCGCAACATCTGTCGCGTGGCACGCAGCCCGAATTTTGTTCATCACCGGTTCGAGATCCATGATCCACATCGCAAAGATAATAGCACAACTATTCTCCTTTATTATTGGTTGTCGAATCGGGAACCTTTTCGGCGGTGTACCGTATTACTAACTGTGGAGGCACTTTGGTTGATATGAGAGAACCTTTACTGGCAGGGATACTAAGTTTACTGATTCCGGGGATCGGTCAGATTTATAACGGGAGAATTATTATCGGAATAATCTGGCTAGTGCTGACTGGTGTTTCGTGGATCGGCAGCGTCGGTTTTTTGGGCTGGATGGTCCATTTGATCGCGGCTTGGTGTGCCTATAGCTATGCAAAGGATAATCCCATACGAGCCTAGGGTTTCTTCATACGATCCTCCTCTTTCGCCCGGCGTTCGATAACGCCGGGCTTTTTTGGGTCTGATGGACGAGGGACAAAAGAATAGGGGCGAGGGATTTTCGATTTTGGAATTTGGATTCTAAATGCTGACTACCGCCTACTGCTTATCGTTTACTGCTTACTGCTTCCAGTTCCTGCGGCTTCCCTCTCGCCCCTACTCGCTTGCCCCTTATCCCTTGCGACTCCTCCCTTGCCCCTCGCCCCTCGCCACTGTATCCTTTCCGTTATGGCTCGCGAAGGGTTTCCTTTTATATTAGTTTCGCTGTTTATTGCTGTTGGCTTTGGGATATTCGGTATTTGGATCGGCGTTGCTTTGTTCGTTGCCGTTGCAGCGTTTATGGCGTATTTCTTTCGCGATCCTGAACGCACCGTCCCGACCGGCGAAGGCATTGTTGTCTCAAGCGCCGACGGCCGCGTTACTCGCGTAGAGACTACGGACGCAGGCACAACGGTTAGCGTGTTCTTATCTCCGCTCGACGTTCACATCAACCGTTCGCCTATCGCAGGCAACGTCACTAATATCAACTACATTAAGGGCAAGAAGATGCCGGCAACGAGCGACGCTGCCAGCTTCGAAAATGAGCGAAATACACTCACCATCGAAGGCTCAGACGGTACAATTCAATGTACTCAGATCGCCGGAATTCTCGCTCGGCGCATTGTATGTCGAGCCAAGGTAGGCGATAATCTCGCTCGCGGGGAAAGATTTGGGCTGATCAAATTCAGTTCAAGAACGGACTTGCTGCTGCCTGCTGATGCCGAGGTTTTGGTAAAGGTCGGCGACAGGGTTCGAGGCGGTGAAACTATTATCGCCAAGTTTGCTGCCCGCGCTTAGCAATGGACGAAACTCACGACAGCAAACCGCCTCATCGCGGGTTAAAGAAAGGTCTTTACGTCATTCCGACGATGTTCACCGCCGGAAACGTAGCAATGGGCTTTGTCGCGGTCTTGGCTTCGATCAAGGGCTATCACGCATCCTTTTTGGACGCGGCCTTGGCGAGTAGCTATTTCAACATGGCGGCTCTCGCCATTGGTTTAGCGATCCTTTTCGACACCGTTGACGGTCGCGTTGCACGTGCGACTCGCACTTCGACCGAGATCGGCGTACAGTTCGATTCCCTCGCCGATGTTCTGACTTTCGGCATCGCTCCGACGGCTCTTGTTTATGCATGGGCGTTTGGCGGTATTTACAACGAAGGCACGTTCTTCCATAATCTGAGCGTTTTTCTGCTATTTGCGTACTTGATGTGCGGGGCATTTCGGCTCGCTCGATTTAATCTGCAAGCAACTCGTCCTCACGTCCTTGAAGAAGGAGCCGCAAAACTCGACAAGAAGAATTTCGTCGGCCTGCCAATACCACCGTCGGGCGGATTATTGGCCTCGATAATTCACTTCGCTCCGATGCCGCTTAGTTCTTACGGCGAAGGAACTGCACGATATTATGGTTTTGCTTTGATGGCCTTAATTGTAGTGCTAAGCATTTTGATGGTCAGCAAGATCCGTTATTCAAGCATGAAAACAGCGGGCTCCGGACCGCAGGGTATCCTGCTCATCGTGCTTGTCGCGGGGCTGGCGATGTTCGTGTTTTGGTACTCTAGGTATGCGCTACTCGCAATATCAGGTGTATACGTTCTGCACGGCGTGCTCTGGTGGATCTGGCGCTCCCTCACCTCGAAGCGCGGCTCTGTCGTGAAAACGGCATAACGCTTCCCTTCGTCCGTCGGCGGTGATGACCACGTTCATCCTCATTTGGCACATCATCTTCGAAGGATCGTCCCGCAGCAACAAGTAGCACCATAAGTATTATGAATAAGAGACTTATGGCCGTCGTGTGAAGGACAAAATCAAAGATCGAATGTGTCAGGACGGCAAATATCCCACCGGCCGCACCGACTGCGACACCGCGTCGAAAAGTATTCTCTCGAGCAATATTTCTCTTTACCGTCCTGCCCAAAGCGAACAAAAAGAACGATGCGATCACGATGCCAACTAGTCCAGCATCAGCGGCGACCTGCAAATAGTCATTGTGAGCCTGTTCGACACGTTCGAGCCCGCTGAATTGATCAAACTGGGTATACGCCTGTGCAAATGCTCCGATGCCGGCACCGAGTGGAAAATTTGCCCCTATAACCCTCAACGTAGTTCCCCATATGTGTGTTCGATCCATCGTAGCTTCGGTCGATGGGCCACTATCGGCGATCCGCGTTAAGGACGATTCTCCGCCTATATAAAAGGCTCCTCCGATCACTACACCGATCAAAAGTAATCCCATCGCAATACGAAACGCGATCTTTTTAGTTCCGCTGGCACGAGTTGTGATAAATAACAAGAACACAACGCCGGCTACCATTGCCACGAGACCGCCGCGGGAGCCGCTCAATATAAGTGCCACTCCCATTAAAGAGATCGCGGTTATATAAATAAGACGCTTATCTCGTTCGATCGATCCACTAAGAAGAAGCCCCAAAGGCAAGGCGATCGACATTTCCATAAATGCCGCAAAATTATTTCGGCTTACAAATGAACCGAACGGAGCGGCTCCGATCCTCTCGTAGATTCCATATATCTTGTTCGGGCTTAGGAACGATTGAAGGATCGCGAAAAATGCAAAGAGAAATCCAAAGACAGTGATAACGCCCACTAGCTTTCGAATTCTGGCGGCAGAATCAACGATCGCGAGGTTTACAGATAAGAATAGTCCTAACGACAGCAAATGAAACGCCGTCATTTCTGTATCGAATGGTGATTGTGAAATAGTCCTTGGAATTCCCGTAACGCCGGCAGTTTCCGCCAACGTCCCAAACGGAATGATCTGGATCAGGGCGTAAATGAACGCGATATAGACAGGAAATTGTAGGGAATGTCGACTGAGATTGATCTCGCCCGTAAGAAAACAGTTCGAAGCCCACAAAAGCACCATCAAGGTGACGAAAAAGTAGTAGAGCGATATCGTCGGCTGATGCACGGTTCCATACGCCAACGTAAACAAGATCAAACTGCTACAGCTTAGAAAAAATATTGCCTTACTTGCTTTCGTCATCTACTTTGTTAGCTCAAAATCGTCATACCAAGCTATACCCACGATCGGACAATTCTCACCGCAAAAAGATCGAGAAGTACGAACTGTAAGGCCGTTACAACCCTGTGGAACCGCAACATCAATTACCATTTGGGACCAATCGTTTGTTCCGGCCGGGAATGGTTTGGAGGTAGTGATCAGCTTATCGTCGTTAGCACAAACCGCTTCAACCAGCGGGTTCCCGCCGCTTCGCAGGCCTTCCGTTCTAACCCAAAACGACACCTTGTAGTTCGTCGAAGGCTCAACCGCAATCGTCTGGAACAAATTGTATAGTTCAGCCTTTGCGAACCCTCTGAAGTTTAACCTTATGCTCCGACTGCCCGATCGTTTAACGCTACGATCGGAAGAGATATCGAATTTTCCATCTGTCTTCGCCAAACGCCAATCGAAATAGGTGCTCTCAAACGGAACCAGTTCATTCTCGAACCCTCCATTTGTAAAAGCTTCAGGCTTAGCAGTCGGATCGATCCCAGCTTCGACCGCGAATGAAAGAGCCTGCGGAAAAAACCGACGTTCAAAAAGGCCTTGCGCCATAACTTTCCGCAATTCCGGATATTCGTTTCGCTGTGAATCGCTTAGTTTGTTCCAAATACGAACTGAATCAGCGGCATAGCCTCGGGCAGCGTAGAATTTCGCTAGGAATGCATAAACGCTCGGGTCATCCGCGATAACGGTCTCGAGCCTTGCGGGATCTTTTTCGAAATAATCCCAAGCTAACGAGAACACTTGTTCCCGATAAACAAAATTGTTCATTGTCGCCGACCGAAACGCGGCAAAAGCGTCGTCCGTTCGACCCTGCCTAAGGTAAAAGTTGCCGATCTGCCATTGTACGTAGACGCTCGATGGCGCAAGTACTTTTGCCTGAAGGAATGCCGCTTCAGCATTTGGGGATTCTACTTGCTCGTAGGCACGTGCTAATTCTAGCCACCAACGGTAATCGTAGGGTGCCAACCTGACGGTTTGCTCAAAAAGGAGTTTTGAATTCTCAAGGCGTGTCGGAGAAAATACGCTTTTCTCAACCGTAGCTTTGAACCAACTCGCGATCGGGTCGTGCGGCGAAAAGTTGACCGCCGCCTCGGCCATCTCCTCCGATTCCGGCTGGTTTACGGAGGAAAGATCTGCAAGCATGTTCCCAATTTGCATCCTGATCGCACTGAACGCGAACACGATCGCGACAACGACCGACACGACGATCATCGACTTCGCAACAATGCTGTTAGAACGAATTTGAATAAGGTCGTTACTCATTAGGAAATAGATCCGCGAAAGAACTTGGCGATGGAATCTACAACATACTCGATCTGATCCAGCCGAAGTTCCGGAAAAATAGGCAGAGCCAATGTCTCTCTCGCCGCTAATTCGGATTCGGGTAGATCGCCATTTTTGTGACCCAAATAGGCAAAACACTCTTGCAAATGCAGCGGCACGGGATAGTAAATGTCCGTTCCGATACCGCATTCGGTCAAGTATGACCTCAATTCATCACGACGGCCTTTGATACGTATGACAAACTGATTGTAGATGTGATAGGCGCCGTCACGTTCAGCCGGAAGTTTCACGATATCGCCCAATTCGGCTTCTGAGAACAGCCTTCGATATTGTTCGGCATTTTCTCGGCGGCTTTCCGTCCATTTCTCCAAGTGGGGCAATTTAACACGCAACACGGCTCCTTGGAATCCATCAAGACGCGAATTCAACCCAATATATTTGTGGAAATAACGTTCTTCAGCTCCGTGGACTCGCAATGCCCGAAGCCTTTTGGCGACATCCTCGTCGTTTGTGGTAAGAAAACCGCCATCGCCCATTCCACCGAGATTTTTTGAAGGATAAAAGCTAAAGCAACCGGCAATCGACATAGAACCTGCATGCCGATCTTTATCTTTGGCCCCGATCGCCTGTGCGGCATCTTCGACGACCGAGATCGAATATCGAGCGGCGATCTCGTTGATCGCATCCATTGCCGCACATTGACCGTAAAGATGAACCGGTTCGATCGCCTTTGTACGAGGCGTGATCTTAGCTTCGATCTTTTCAGGGTCGATGTTGAAATATTCGGGCTCGATATCAACGAAAACCGGTGTTGCTCCGAGACGAGTTATTGAGCTCACGGTAGCAAAAAAACTGTAAGGCGTGGTAATTACCTCATCGCCTGGACCAACGTTGAGAGCCATCAGGGCAAGCAGGATCGCGTCGCTTCCCGATGCACAACCTATGGCATGTTTGACACCGCAATATCCGGCTAAGTCATCTTCAAGAGCCGCTACTTCGCTACCCAAAATAAAGCCATTAGTGTTGAGAACACGGCCAATAGCAGCTTCGATCTCAGGCCGGAGGGCCGCATTCTGATCCTTAAGATCAAGGAGTGGAACTTGCATAAAACAAACTCAAAATACTCTCGTAATCTTACTCGAACTTGCCCCGATTTGCATTTTCACCGATTCCTTTCTAGCCTCAACGATAGTGGAAAACGATCTAAGAAAGCGAACGTCGCTTGTGATACGGCGCTTGAAACGCGCCTATCCTGACGCGCATTGTGCTCTCGTGCATTCGAACGCATTCGAACTGTTGATCGCGACGATCTTGTCAGCGCAATGTACTGATGCCCGGGTAAATATCGTGACGGCCGAGCTATTTCGGAAATATCGAGGACCGTTAGACTTCGTTTCTGTAAGTCAGAGAGAATTGGAGCGTGACATCCACTCGACGGGATTTTTTCGAAACAAAGCGAAGAACATCCAAGCGGCTTGCAGGCGCATCATCGAAGTCTACAACGGCGAAGTGCCGGACACGATGGAAGACTTGTTAACGCTTGGCGGCGTCGCACGAAAAACCGCGAACGTCGTTATGGGCAATGCATTCGGTATCGCATCCGGCGTTGTGGTTGATACGCATGTATCGCGGATTTCGCAGCGGCTCGGGCTCACGAACAGTAAAACGCCCGAAAAGATCGAGAATGACCTCGCCGAACTCGTGCCGAAAAAACACTGGGTGATGTTCCCTCATTGGATGATCTCGCACGGACGCTCAATATGCGATGCTCGAAAGCCTCGGTGCAGCGAATGCGTATTGGCGGACATTTGTCCGTCCAGTTCTAATCGACCGTAGATAAAGTTCGAAAGCATTCGTCGCACGGGCGAATATTGACCGAGTAAATGCCGTGTGCTAACTTCAGCCTGTTTGGATAGTTTTATATTTCGATCGATCGAAATGGAGTGATACATTGGGTACCTTTGCCGACAAAGACCTTACTGATTTCATCGAAGCCGTTTACGAGAGCTCGACGAGCACCGATGCGGACCCTTGGGCACGTGTGTATCAGCGTATCGCGACTCTTGTTTCTTCGGGACAAGGTGGCCTCGCCCTTCACTCAGCACACGACGATAGATTTAACGTTGTCACGACCACCGTTGACCCGGCATACCTCAAATCCTACTTCGAGCATTATCAGTATGTAAGTCCGTTTCGACGTTCGATCACCGAACTGAAGCCCGGCGAACACTTTTCGCGTCGCAGGTTCCTTTCGGATAGGGACTACATTAAAAGCGAATACTATAATGAATTCTATCGGGGCCAAGAGGTCTTCGAGATCGAACACCACGCTTTGTTTTCTTCGGAAGGCATCACCGGAGGCCTATCGCTGACTCGTTCGATAGACCGTCCGGAGTTCTCTCGTGAGGAGCGTCAACTGATCGCTCACGGCGTCCGACATTTGAGCATTGGATTTAAGAATTACGTCGATCTTGTGAAATTTCGTAGCGAGCATAATTTACTCTCGAGCGTGCTTGAATACGATGATCGGGCAGTTTTTTTGGTGGATTCAAAGATGCGAACCACGTTCACGAGCCGAAAAGCCGATGAGCTGTTAAGTTCGGGCGTACAAATAAGTCGGTCAACGGATAGAGTTCTTCGTTTCTCGGTCAAGAGTGTCGACGAAAAGTTACGAGCAGCCGCCCATTCGATCGATACGGTCGCGGGCGGGCGGTCTCCGGTCGTGGGCACGCTTTTTGTCGGTGGAACGAATGGCCGTCCCAGGCTAAGGGTTGATGTGAACTACATTGGTAGCGTAGCCCCGAGCTGGCTCGCACCGCAACGGCAATTGATGATCATCGTCTCGTACGTCCGGACTCGTCGCAACGATTTCGAAAGCCTTTGCATACAATTCGGATTGACACCTGCTGAACAGCGAGTTGTGCGATTGCTGATCGAAGGTCAATCGCCCGCCCACATTGTCGATTTACTGCAGATCAGTTCAAATACCGTCAAGACCCATCTAAAAAGGATCTTCCGAAAAACCGGCCGTCACCGTCAATCAGAACTTATCAGACTTTTTCTTTCTTAGTTAATCTCTACAATTCGATCTGATCGATCATGCCGTTTGCATAGTTCAGCACCTTTTTTTGTTACGTTTTCTTCATTTTTGTCACTTGAACTATAGAGCACGAGACCAGACAAGAATTTACGTTGTCTATGCGGGTTTGTGTTTTTTTTGAAAATTTATCTTGCATTTCAATTGACGATTGTGCTTAACTGAGGTCATTGTTACTGACAATCTATTGGTCTTCATGGTCAGCGGTTTTGACCAGACCGCCTCAGATTTGTTTGTTTTGGGGCTGTCTTTTGGAGATTTTTATGGCTGAAAACCACATTTCACGCTTGAACTTGACGCCGGTGCGTGCCGGTGTCTGTTCGGCATTTTAAACGCACTAGCGGCTTCCGACACCATGCCGCTTGGGCGATCTTTCACATAGCTTAGAGGAGAGCTTTATTCATGTTTACCCACTCGTCCACACGGATCATTAGTTCTGTTTATTTTGCCGCGCGTAGAATTACGCAGACGGCGGCTCAAGAGGCCGCTGTATTAACGGTCATTGCATTGATATCGATCGTTTCGGCGACGATCTTGGTCGCTCAAGACCTAAGCGCAACGACCGATCTGCGCACTCGCGCTATAAGATCTGTTGCTCCTATCGACGGGTCTGATCCAAATGAAGGTCAACGCGTAGATGAGCCGGGTTTATTGGACAAAGCATATGATCTCGTCTTTGGACCAAAGTCCGTACCGACCTCTAACCTGATGGTCACGGTAAATAGTTGTGCAGTCGACTCGTGCACTCCGTCCGCTATCGATAATGACTTCAGGCGTATAAACGATGCGATCATATCGTCGGGTTCAGGCAACACTATTATCCTCAATGGTGTGTTCGATTGGACCGAGCCTTTTGCTGCTGCTGATTGGGCAAACGGAAGCGACTATGTGCCGTCCGGCGATGATTATTCCATCTTGGCTCCCGCAGGCCTTATCAACGTTACGATAACCGCCAACAGTTTAGGGTCAGCCACGATACAAGGGCCCGGCGACCTTGCATCTGTCAATCTCGAAGGCGTATTTCAGTTCTACTCGGGCGGTGTCAATTCAGGTTGGACTATATCTAATATCGAGTTTAAGGACTTTGATAATCCGATCGGATTCTATCAACCGGCTCCGGCGAATGCCTTCAGCAATACAACTATCACCGGAAATGCGTTCTACATGGGAGCAGATCTTAACGCAACAGCAGCTCCTGTAGACGTAAACCAAAACATAGCGATCCATTACTCCTACGGAGCCAACCAAACTATATCGAACAACACGTTCTATATCGCCGGAACCGGATTGAGTAACACTCCTGTAAGCGGAGCTGCCACGGTTGTTATGCAATCGAACACTAGTGGTGGTTCGGTTTATGAGGGGCTTCAGGTAACGAACAACACTGCAATTGTAACTGGAGCACAATCTGCAGATCCCGAATCAATAATCGGATTCTGGGAAAATTCTCACGCACACCTCAGTAACATAACTGTCTCGGGCAATAAATTTTCAAATGCAGTTTACAACGACCCGGCGCTTAGTCGACAAACGGCTTTTCGCGCGACGTCGCATTCCGGTGCATCAACTGCCGTGAATTACACGAGTAATTCAGCAGTCGGCTCAGGCATTGGAATTCAGTTTTATAGTACGGGAGCGACAGTCAATCCCGTCAACATTAACGGCAACACTTTTGCCAATGGCCGCGTCGGTGCTCTTCTTGGCAACTCAGGCAGTGCTGCAAATGTGAATGTTAACTTCCTCAACAACCGCATCGCGGGCAACTCGGTCGCTGCGATCGATAACGCAACGAATCCTGGTGGAACTGCCGTCGGCAACAGCAACTGGTGGGGATGTAACAATGGGCCGGGTGCACCTGCGCCGGGATGTCCGGTTGCCGCAAACGGCAATACAGGAACGGTTACAGCAGGCACACCACTGACTCTCGCAGTCTCGGCTTTGCCTACGAATGTTGTAAGCGGCGGTGCTTCGACGATCACCTCAACGCTTACTAACGTCCCTGACGGAACGCCGGTAACTTTCGGCGGTACGTTCGGAACTTCTGTCGGAAATGGACCGACCCTTATCGGTGGGACGCAGACTGCCGTATTTACTGCGGTGGCGAATGACGCGGGAGCAGGAACCGGCACGACGACGGTCGACGGCCAGACGATGTCAGCATCGATAACCGTTCATCCAAAGGTAAACTCGATCAATCGTAAGAATCCTCTGCCGCAGCAAACAAATCTAACGACAGTAGTTTTCGAGGTGGCATTCAGTGCCCCGGTCAGTAATGTTGACGATACCGATTTTGTCGTTACTCAACTCCTCGGTCCTGCGACCGGAAGCGTAACGGGCGTCTCGTGCCCAAGTCCATTCGATAAATGTGATGTGACGGTTCTCGCCACCGGCGGCAGCGGACAATTGCGCCTCGATCTCGTTGACGATAACAGTATTACTCGTCGATTGGCTCCGTCCATCCAGCTTGGCGGCACGGCAATTGGCGACGGTTCTTTCAGCTCGGGCCAAGACTACATCATCGACGTTTCAGGCCCGTCTGTTACAGCGATCACGAAACTTGACGCCGATCCGACGGCTGCTACGAGCCTGCAGTTCTCAGTCAGCTTTAGTGAACCTGTATCCGGCGTCGATACAACGGATTTTGTCGTAACGGGAACCGGAAGCGGAACCGTTTCTTCGGTTACAGGCACTGGCCCATACACGGTAACGGTCACAGGAGTAACCGCGCCATTACTGTCGGGTACCGTTGGAATAAATGTAGATGACGATAATTCGATCATCGACACTTCCCTACCGACCGGAAATCCGCTCGGCGGCCCAACATTGACCGATGGCGACTACACTGGACCGTTGTACACGGTCGATCAAACAGCGCCGACGGGCACGCTTGCACAGTCGGTCGGACAAGCCGACCCAACCGCGGGAATGACCGTTAGCTTCACGGTCGTGTTTACCGATGCATTGGCGATAAGCGGATTCGATGCCGCTGACGTTACTGTACAAACGGGCGTCGGCACGGCTTTCGGCACGAACCCACCGATCGTAAATATCAGTGCACCTACGATCTCGGCTCCAACCACGACCTATACGGTCTCGGTCAGCAATATGGACCAACCGGGCCAAGTCACGGCTTCGATCGCCACCGGCTCAGTAACTGACGCCGTCGGCAACGCCGCTGCAGATGTCGTCGAAGGCGACAACACCGTCTATTACACATTCGGCTTGACGTCGCTTGTCGTCGACCTGGATGGATTCGCAAGCGATACAGATTGTAATGCCTTAACACCGACAGCCTATACAACTATCCAATCCGCGATCAACGCAGCCGTTGCCGGCAACACGATCAAGGTATGCCCGGCAACCTATCCGGAAGATGTGACGGTCAATAAGGCTTTGACGATCGTTGGCGTTGCCGGTGCGGCAACAACGATCATCGAAGGTCCGATCGGAGGCAGTGGATCAACCGTGTTTATAGGAGCAGGTAACGTTGATTTCTCAGGCTTTACGGTCACGCGCGCAGGCAACAACGCAACAGATTGGACGAATATAAACCTAAACTCGATCGGACTTTCGATGAATGCGGGAACTGGTACTGGTAACGTCATCCATGACAACATTTTTGTTGGAAATCGTAATGGCCTTGATATCAACAACACTGGTACCACGGTTCAAACGATCCGAAACAATGTTATCGACAACAACCGAACCGGCGTCATTCTGCGTAATCAGACGGACAACGTTACGTTCATCGAAAATTCAGTTAGCGATAATCATACGCTTGGCATACTTTTCCTTGATGCAAGCGTCGGCACAAACTCGCCGATACAACAAGCAAGAAATGCTGCGTTCATAAACAACAAGATCAGTGGAAACTGGTTCGGTCAGATCGTCGATCGCCAAAGCGGCGGAGCATTGCCTGCACCAGGAACAACTAATTTAAAGAACTTCCAGGGCAACTGGTACGGAACGACCACGCCGGTTGTAACGACCGCGAATAGTGCGGAAGGCGGCTATTCGCTCGCTACATGTCCTGCGTTCTATTCTGGATGTACCGGACCTGTCGCCGGTCCTGGCGGACAGCCAGATATTGCCGGTCCGGCATCGGCGAACCTCCGCTACAATCTTCCGCTTACAAGCGGCACGGACACTAACGTTGAGACAACGACTGGTCGCGGCACATTTGGTTTCCAAGGTGCGCCGATCGTCGTTGACGGTCCCGAGGTCAATCCGATCGATGGATGGGGTTTTATAACTGAAACTCCGACCGGAACGGGCGAGTTTGAAAGCGGTCCTATAGGTGCTCCTCTTGGAACCGGCAGTTCGCGGATCAGTATCACTTCGGGCGGTGGCCAAGCGTTTGGAACGTTGAACTACGGCGGTATCCGAATGGATCGGATAACTTCGCTCAAGTATTCGTCATATCAGGTTGGACAAGCCTCCGTGGCTCCGTACCTTGCATTTGATTTCGACAACGATCTTGACGACGTAAACAACGCCTTCCAAGGCCGCTTGGTGTTCGAACCTGAGATCGACAACCCAGGCTCAGTTCTTCAAAGCACATGGCAGAATTGGGACGCTCGTGCTGGTAAGTGGTGGGCAACCGGCGGCTTGCTTGCCGGTACCTGTACGATGGCGACGCCGTGTACATGGAATTCGATCGTAACTACCTATCCAAATGCGGGCGTCCGACGCGTTGCTAGCTTTGGAGCTCTCTTATTCAAACTTGGCTCCGGACCAGTTAACACTACTGGCTATGTGGATAATTTCGAGATCGGAATTAGCACAGGCGAGACAGTTTACGATTTCGAAAGTGATGGCACGCCGAATCCGACCGTAGTTTCGTCGGTTCGCGCTACACCACCAAATCCAAGCTCGGCTGCCTCAGTTGACTTCACTGTTACATTTAGTGAACCGGTCATCGGGGTCGATGCTGCTGATTTCACATTGGCAACTACCGGCACCACCGCTGGTGCTTCTGTTACGGGTGTAACCACTGTTGGACCGGCTCCGAGTGCGGTCTGGACAGTGACTGTCAATACCGGAAGTGGTTCGGGCGACATTAGGCTTGATACTGTTTCAGGTGG
>JAEUQI010000059.1 GCA_016789145.1 Blastocatellia bacterium
TTGTTCTCTCTTATTCCCGCCTGATAAAGCGTCGTTATGCCATCATCGCTGAACTTCACAGTCACATCCGCACCGTGGGCAATGAGATATCTTACGACATCGGTCTTTCCCTTTGTTACGGCGGCCATCAATGCGGTCCAACCTTTACCCTTTTTTCGGGTGATATTAACGTCCACCCCGTCGAGCAGCATTGCCTTCACTTGAATGAGGTCGCCTTCCCACGCTGCATTAGTGAACTTGTCTGCAATTATGTCCGTGGTCTTTTGGGTTGATTTCTGGGCATATGCTGAAATGGCCAACAAGAGTAAGATTGTGATAATTTGATGAACCTTCATGAGTATTTTGACGTCGACAATTATCGGTTCGAGACAGGATACGCCTGCAATCGATTTCCATCGGCTGAGATCAGCGTATTGGTCGATTCGTCTGTCACGAATTGCGGGTCAGGATCGCCGATGACAACAAACCTGGAGTCACGGCCGTTGTTGATGTTGACGCCAACAAGGCCTTTGCGGTCATAAGGTTTTGGCAGGTCGGTGAAGAAATACATGTGGTTTGAGCGTAGCTCAGCGAGCCGTTGTTTTCTTAGCAAAAAGCTCGACAGGCGTTCGATCTGACGAACAGGATCGACACGGTCGAAAATGCTCTCGCGAACCTCAGCAGACGATGGCGTCGCTCGGTCGATCGCACGGCCGATGATCTGCCCGCGAATGTCTGTGGCATTGGGCAGCGTGATCTGCAGGCCTGAGAATCTGGTCGCAATATTCGGAATACGGCCGATCGAGCCGTAGGCGAAGATGCGTCGCGTAATGTAACTTTGAGCCGAATTGCTCGCCAGCGTCGCCAGATCGAAAGAACCAAATCGCGTCTTGAGCCCCGACCAACGCAGCGAATTCGCCGCCGACAACAGGCTCAAGCCGCCGCGAGCCGCCGATAATGCCGACGTTGCAATACCTCCGTATCGGAAATAGATCGCCGCCGCCCGGAGAGCGATTCCCGCAACGATCTTGAACACACCACGAGCCGGAGCTTTGTGGCGAACTCGCCAAATGTCGTTGCCCTTCTTCTCGCCGACGCGCATCGCGGCGATCTCATCGCGGCCGCCGACAACAGCTTGGCTCGCTTCGTTGATGAGAACAAACTGAGCCCTTTCGATCTTGTGCTCACGCTTAGAAACTGCCTTGCCATCCGCCGCGTTGATGGTGATCAGATCGTCGCGGTCGGCGATGAGAATTGTGTTGGCATTGGCGAACACGAAGTTAGTCAGGCCCTTGTCAGCGCCTTTGTAGCGCCACTGCGTCTTGCCGGTGCGAGCGTCGATCGCCGAGATGCCGTACGGGCCTTTGTTCTCAGTTTCGCCGTCCTCGAGCCGCGTGAATTGGCCGCCGGTTCGCACGTACAGCACGTTGCCAACGACCGCCATCTCGGACGCGATGCCGAGGTCGTCGGCTTTCCAATCGACGTTTCCTGTGCGTCGATTCACCGCTCGAATGCGGCCGCGGCCCGAGACGAAGACGTGCGTGTCGTTGAAAACAGGATCGGCCTCGGTCAATGCCAGGCCGTCTTCGTTGATCTTGAATTTCTCGCGTTCTTTCTCTTTGCCGGTACGGGCGTCGTACGAGGTCGCTCCTTCGTAGAACAGGAAAAGGCGTCCATCGAGTAGTAGCGGTGCACGATAGTTATCGAGCGTGAAATCGATCTCGCCGCTGCCTTCGCCAAATCGCGAGGGCATCATTTCGATCTCGTTATCAAAATCGCGTTTCCACAGTTCGTTGCCGTCCGACATCTGCAATACATGCAGCACAGGCTTTCGTTTGAGCGTTCCGCCGACGTCGCCGCGTGCATTCTTGACCATCACGATCGCGATCAGGTCATTCGCCGGATCGACCGCGAGCTGCATAACGTCGCCCTTGAGTTTGTCGCTTTGCCACAGGCTCGAGCCTGACAGAATATCGACAGCCTCGACGCGGGATTTGCTGCCGAGGTCGCGTGAAAACAAGATCACGTCGGTCTCAGGCACCGGCGTTATCGACGTTTCCGAAATGCTGCCAACTTCGCGCCGCCAAACTCGCTGCCCGCTCTCGCCATCTATCGCATACAAACTCCGCTCCGTCGCCGCCAGCACGACGCCGAAATCCGTTGTTTGATAGAACCGAATTTTCGAATCAAGTGGCGTGTTCCAAACGGTCTGAGCCGGAACGGCAGCAGCTAAAAGACACAAAAGCAGAACTGCAACTTTCATGTTGATATTCTATCCCACTTTTTAGTTTATGCGGGCAATATCCGCTTCAGTAACAAGATCCGCGATCAGGCGCGGCAAGACCTCTCTAGTTGGGTGTTCAGTCAGTTTCATCCGATCAAGATCATACCCGTTGATACGGAGGTTCTTCTCTAGTCCATTGTGATTTACTGATATATACAAGGTAAGGAAAGTGTCGGTGCCCGACTGTTGATAATACGCGCTTTTAAGATTCGGAATCTCAGAATTCGATAGCAGTTCGAGAATCGCTGACCTTTTTCCAGCGCCTAGATATGCCTGCTTCAGAACAACAGTGTCTTCGATTCGCTTTGGTCGTCCTTCCATCACTTTACGATGATCGCGTACTTCGCATTCAACGAGACCATCTGAATACATTCTAAGGAAAAGAAAGCGTCCGGACGGTTCAATTAATCCGCCGACCTCAGACCAGACCTCAAGAACCGGTTCAGGGTCTTGAAGGTTTGCTTCTCCTAGATTTGTGTATGTACACGAAAGCTGTGTGAATAGAAACAAAAGCAAAGTTGCGAATAAGAGACATCTCACAAACTATTGGATCTTGTAAGCCCGCGAGCCAGCGACGATGATCACCGTTCCGCCAAGCTGATCAGCGATTGAGCGGATGCCGCTGTCGAGTTTTTTGTATGGTTCACTGCCGCGTTTGTAAACGGTCACGGCCTGGCCGCGATAGGCTGTGTCGGTCCAGACACCGTTGCGGTCTTCGAACGTGCGGCCGCCGGCAGAGCGTTTTCGGACAGGCATCTCGTAAACCTGAGTGTTGTTTTCGATCTGTTGCTGAATGCTCATATTACCGCGCGTCGGGCCTTCGTTAACCTTTTTCGGTGTTCGAGGTGTTCCGTCGCGTGTGTAATCGTCAGCCTTCGCGACTGCCTTATCTTCGTCTTTGCTCGTGGTGACCTCGCGATCAGCAGGGACGCCGCCGCTCAGGCTCGGCTGAGTCGCAGGAGCACTTGGCGGAACAGGTTTTGCTGCGGGCATCGTTTCGCCGCCTGTGATCGCATCAGCCGTTGTGCTCTC
This sequence comes from Blastocatellia bacterium, assembly GCA_016789145.1. Taxonomy (GTDB): domain Bacteria; phylum Acidobacteriota; class Blastocatellia; order Pyrinomonadales; family Pyrinomonadaceae; genus OLB17. The sequence continues at coordinate 3,296 of JAEUQI010000059.1, forward strand.
AGTAGCCGTAGAAGCAACGCTTCGGCCTTTTGCCAGATCGTCAGCAGAGGTTCCAGTCGGCGGAACTGCTGCGACACCATTTCCGGGCGTAGCCGCTGTCATCGGCACATTTGCCGCCGGAGCCGACGCGTTCGGAGCCTCAAAAGACTGCGCTGCCGTGCCGTCAGCACGCGATTCCGGTTTATTTGCCGTAGCGACCGTGGCGTTTTGCGAACTCGGATTTTGCAACGCAAGATATCCGAGCAAGCTACCGAACATGAGCACGAGAGCGCCCATCACCATTGCCAAGTTAGGTGCTCGGAAAAATCTAGACCAGAGGCTTTCGGTGGCGGTCGCAACTACGGCCGCCTCTTGTGTGGCAGCCGTCGGAGCCGCCGTTTCCATTGTCGAGATGCTGAATGACAACTGTTTTCGACACCTGTCACAGTCCGCCAAATGCGACATATAGACACGTCGCATCGCGTCCGGCAGAGCATTTTCGGCAAACGCTGAGATAGCGTCCGCGTCAATATGATCGCCGACCGCCGCAGCCGTTTCGCCGCGTGCTCGCCTTAACAAGGCATCCATCTCTTTGTCGAATTCCAGTTCCATCTTAATAAATCACCGCACACAGCGGTGCCACAATCATAGAACGCCTTTCAAATACAATTCTTGCACGAATATTGCCAGCATCATTACGGCGAACATTGTTTCGAGGTTTACGCCGAGCCCGGCCGCAGTTTCGGACAAGTATTTTCGCACCTCAACGTCGGTCCAGCCGTGCTGTGACTTTAATTCGCGCTCGACGCCTTTGCGGATGTCGGCCTGCACACGCGTGAGCTTTCGGCTAGCGGTCGCCTCGTGATAGCCGAATGTCGCAGCGATCTCTTTGAGCTTGAGATCGTCGAAATAATAGAGCTTCATTATCAATCGATCTTCGTCATCGAGGCCCGCAATCGCGGCTTTTAATGCATTGGCAACGTCCGCTGAGGTCTGTTTTTCGCTGTAAAGCTGCTCTGGGTTGGTGCGATGTGCAGAATTGCCATTCTCATTGGACTCCGCGGCTTCGTTCGCGAGTATCTCAAATTCACGGTCTTCCTCGACCTGAACGAATTTCGAAACCTTGCGAAACTGATCGACCGCCAATTGCCCGACCACCGCACGCAGCCAACCGCCGAGGCTGCCGCGACCGGAATAATACGCCAGCTTGCTCTTCTTATTTCCGTCCGCGTCCGTACGCAACCCGTAAAGCTCGGCCCAAATGGACGAAGCCAGATCCTCAGCATCTTCTGCATTTGATGTGATCTTGCGCGCCGCAGACTTAACCGTCGCATCGAAATTCGCCACAAGATCGGACCAAGCCGATTCGTCACCACGTTCACAAGCAATGACCAAACAAAGATCATCGGCCCTGATATCGCCGATAAACTCTTTTACATCAGTATGTTGCGGCGACGAGCCTTCGACAAACAGATATTTCCTGAGCGCGCCTTCAACCCGCGATCGCAGATCTGCAGCCACGAGCCCACGGCTATTCTCCGCCCGCGACACCAAGTGTGCGATCGCTTCGTCGATCGTCGAATTATGCTTTTCCGCAACAGCGCTCATCCAAGAAGTTGTGTGAATTTTAGCACTGTTTTGATGTAACCTGGAACGAATCGCGTTGTTTGGTGTCTAATTTAAGAAATGATGAAAAATAGATCAAGCTTTGGTGTTTTGCTAGTGGTCGTTGTTCTATCAACGACGGCACTATTCTCACAATCAAAGGAGCCGCCTTACATTGAGTATTTCGACTGTCCTAATTGCGAGCATTCTATTGTGAAGGCAACTGATCCCGTATATCCGTCGATGGTCGGCTATGGACCTCACAAGTACAATGGCCTGATGTCAGTTTAAGTTAAGGTCGATGAAACTGGTAAAGCGATCCAATCAAATGCGGTTTCAGGACACCCGTTTTTTCGCTCGATCGTGGAGAAGGCAGCTCGGGAGATTTCGTTCAGACCTAAGCAAGCGGAAGGAAAATCCATTGGATCGACACTTGTTGTTCAGTATCAAGTCATATCTACAAGCGAAGGCGATATTCTTCCCAGACCAAGGCCGATCATTAACGGTCGAGCGGTTAGCTTGCCAGTCCCTGTTTACCCAGAATCAGCAAAAAGTTCGTGTGCAAGCGGATTCGTTGACGTGAATGTAGATGTCGATGAGATGGGAAACGTCGAAAAAGCCAAAGCCGTCCGTGGAAACGAGCTTTTGTGGGAAGCTGCTGAATTAGCAGCGAAGAAAGCACGATTCACTGGCCATGGCATTGCTCCGCGAGCAAAATCTGTTGGAAAAATTCGTTACAATTTTGCGGTTCCAAACGGTTGTCCGGTGAAGTAGATTGCCGATGTCACGGTCAGGGAGATTGCATCGTAGGATTATTCACAGCAGCATCAAGTATCGGATAGGACGAGATTGACCGCTATCCGATACTTCTTGACTTTTAATTACTTGAGGTGCTTTCGCAAAAACGAGACGATCTTGTAGCCATCGTAGTAGACCCAAGGTTTTTCGCCTAGGGTGTAGTGGCCGCAGGGGATGGAGACTTTGCTGTGTTTGATGTGGTGTTTCTTGAGGGCGGCCATCGTGTCGCGAGACAGATCGACCGGGAAACTTAGGTCGTAGAGCGTGTAAATATAACGCTGCGGACGCTCGGGCAATGATGCGAGTTTTGACATGTATGCCATCGGCGAGATCGGCAGCCAGTATTCTCGAAGTTTGTCTAGGGCGACGTTTTCGCCGATCGCTTCTTTAACGTGATAGGTCGAAAGTCCGTTCCAAACGACATCCGCGACATAGCCCGAAACGTGATTAAAAACGGCCGTATCGATCTGCATATCGTGGACGAACGCGAAAAATCCGACGCACGAACCGATACTCGTTCCCACGAGCCCAACCTTCTCATAACCTTGCTCTTTCAGCCAACGAACTGCCGAACGCGTGTCAACGACCGACTGCCGCAGCGATTGTAGCGTACGACCAACATTTGGTGCGACGAGGTAATCGGCGCGCTCAAGCTCCGGCGGCATGCGTCCCTCGTGATACGGCAGCGTCAGCCGCAGAGCCGATAAGCCTACTTTGTTGAATACTTTACAGAGATCGAAATAGGTTCCGGCCTTGGCGTTCCAATGCGGCAGAACGAGAACTGCGGCCTTTTTGTTTGATTTGTGAGGGAACCAGTGACCGTAAACTGTGTTGTTCTCGGTCGAAGGCGTAGTGATTCCGCTGGTCCAAGTTAGTCGCGAAATGTCAGAACCGGGAGCGATAGCGACTGGGTTTTCCAGCCGATAATCATTGATCTCCGGTGAGAAGAAAAACTCGTCACTATTCTCAATAGCATTCTTCGAAAAATCGCTAAACAGTTTTCGCGGATCATCGCCGTTCGCTTTGTCGGTTATGTATTCGGTGCCCCATTCGAATTCGCGCACAATTCGGTTGTCGTCACGCAATGCGTGCTCGCGTTCCCGATTGTGCATGTAGCGTTTGAGCATACTAAAAGAAAATTAAACCGCAGATGGACGCAGATGAACACAGATAGAAATCGATCTGTTATCAGCGTTTATTCGCGTTCATCTGCGGTTAATTCAAACTTACGCAGCAGCGGTCTTAGCCTTGTTGATCGTCTTTTCATAAAAGGCGATGTATTGCGGGATGATCTTCTCGGTCGAATATCGCGAGATCGCGAGGTCGCGGCCTCGTTCGCCGAAGGTACGTCGCATCTCTTCATTACCGAGCAGTTTCAGCGTATCGACGCTCATCTTCTCGATATCACCGACATCGCTAAGGAAACCTGATTCGCCTTCGTTGACGACCTCGGGAATTCCGCCGATGCGTGTCGCGATAACGGGAACTTCGCAGGCTTGTGCTTCGAGTGCCGCGAGACCGAATGATTCGAGTTCGGATGGCAGCAGGAACACATCCGCAACACCGAGATAATCGGCAATATTCGCCTGCTTGCCGACGTAAACGACGTTGCCGTTCATGCCAAGTTGCTCGCCGCGATAGCGAACCGCCGAAAGTTCCGGACCGTCGCCGACCATGACAAGCTTTGCATTCTCGCCCGCAGCACGGACCTTGGCGAGTATCTCGACGCAATCGACGGCTCGTTTGACAGCACGAAAATTCGATACGTGAACGAGCAGGCGTTCGCCGTTTGGAGCAAGTTCCTTGCGAAGCGGAGCGTCGGGAGTGCGAAAATAATGCTTGCCGCAGATGAAGTTTGGAATGACCTCGACATCGTCAAAATCGAAAGTCTCGATCGTCGCCTGTTTTAAAAACTTAGAAACCGCTGTCACACCGTCAGACTGCTGCAGACCGTAACGCGTGATCGGCAGGTACGAACGATCCGCACCGACGAGCGTAATGTCTGTGCCGTGAAGTGTAGTAATTACGGGCACATAGCGTTTCTGCTTGATAGATTCTCTCGCAAGAATTGCCGAGATCGAATGAGGTATCGCGTAATGAACGTGCAGCAGATCTAGCTTTTCAGCACGAGCTACGGTCGCCATTTTTGTCGCGAGAGCGAGATCGTACGGCTGATGCTCGAACAACGCGTACGACATCATTTCGACCTCATGAAAGTGAATTCGCTCGTTTAGTTCGGTCAAACGTGTTGGCAGCACAGACGAAATAAAATGCACATTATGCCCGCGTTCGGCCAGATCGCGTCCAAGTTCGGAGCCGACAATGCCGCTCCCGCCGTAGGTTGGATAAACTGTGATGCCGATGTTCATACTACAGTCGAACCACTATTGTAACACGTTTCGTTACAAACAATAGGCCTCATTCGGCCTTAACCAGCAAAGGTTGCACAACCAACAAAAAATGTCTTGCTTTGGTGGTGCAGGTTATGATACACTGTTTCACAGTCGGCACCGCACGGTACGGCTGTACAAAGCCTGTGGCACAATGTGGCACAATTTTTGACAAATTGTTGGCAAAATGGCATTTGTGAATCGCTAACTATAACGTTTGCAGTTATTTAGGCGGATAACAGTTGGTGTGGACACGCCGTGGACAGCCGGTGGACACGCCGTGGACAAGATGCGGATACGAAAACCGACAAAAGGCAATAACCTTACTGTTATCAATGACTTAGCCTTGGTTTCGGCACGATCGTGTCCACTGAACATCATATGAGAGTGACAATGAACATCTCCCTGACGGAGGACCTAATGAGGCAGATCAAGCGTCGCGCCAGATCGAGTTACTTCAGCTCGACCAGCGAATATATCCGTTCATTAGTGCTCAAAGATCTCAAGCCGATCGCCGATTCCGAACTGCCAAAGCTTCATTTGGCTCGCGATGTAGGGAAGTATCTCGATTGGGATACTGACGAATTTGATATTTGAAAACCTAACTGCTCAACCGCTGAAAGAATAAGGTCGTAGCAAGCGTAACGAAAACGGAAAGACACGATCTTATTGATCGTTCTTGTTCGGGTTTAACGGCAGCGACGTCGGTTGGCACGTCTAATACCGGCGTTTCAGACGTTGTGCTCGATATGTTTGTCGTCGTGCCTTTCTTTCTGATGAGATAAACGATGCCCTTGTTATCGTCGGTGAGGAGAAACGAATTAGCGTCGAGCTTCATAATGTCGCACGGGCGGCCGTGGACGGTACCTTTGTTTAGAAAGCCGGTGAGAAAATCTTGCAGCGGCTCGTCTTTGCGCATTGCTACGATCTTGTAACCGTGGCCGATGGTCTTGTTTGTCGACCCGTGAAGAGCGACGAGGAAAACGCCAAATTTCCCAAACAAAGCATCGGCTTCGTCAAAGTAATCAAACCCCAAGGCCGACGATCGAGCCGGAAAATGTGCATACGGAGCGACAACATTCGCGCATTGTCCGGGACGTTTGAATTTTGGATCGGCAAAGATCTTTCCGCCCGACGAATGGCAATACGGCCAACCGTAATCGGCGCCTTCTTTCAGGGCATAGAACGTCTCGTCGGGCTTTTGCAGGCCGAGATGATCCGAGCCTTGGTTCGTTGCGAAAACGTATTTGCCGATCGCACGCAGGCCGACGGCGTTTCGCAGGCCTTTGGCGAATTCCTTCTGATCAGAGCCATCGGGATTCATCGAGATGATCGAAGCTCGGATCTTTTCTTTCTCGACACACGCGTTGCACGACGAGCCGACTGAAACATACAGCCGTCCGTCAGGCGAGAACGAGATCGTTCGCGTTAGATGCCAGCCGCCGTATTTGTAAGAGAGGCCGTAATCGGGAAATGTCGCCAAAACCTCAGGTTTTCCGGTTGGCTTTGTCTCTCCCGAAGTAAATTTACGCCGCGTCAATTGATGCGTTTCGGCAAGATAGAACCAGTCTTGGCCATCTGCGTCTTTGTAAAACTGAACACTATTTGGGTTTCGTAGGCCCGACATATACGTGACGAGCTTGCCAAATTTGCCCTTGGCCGCGTCAAATCCATCGAGAATGTAAACCGTTCCTCGTGTGTTGTCGGCAAGGTTGTACATGTCAGTGACAAAGATGCGGCCGTCGGGAGCCTTGGCGAAAAAGCGCACGCGTTTCAGGCCTTCCATCGCGGGAATGATCTCGAAGCCTTCGGCAAGGTTCAGCACGAACGAACGGCCGTCTTTGGTCGTGATCTTGTTTGGGACGAGCTTGCCCTGAGCAAATGCCGGTACCGCGAACAGCATTGCAAGAAATATCGATAGCTTTTTCATCGGTTTAGTGTTATTCGTAAAGTCAGATTATGAAAACAGAAAAATTTCTTGTCAACGAAGGTTCGAAGCTTGATCTAAAGAAGCACGCGACCGATTATACGGCTGACTATTCTGATAAAAAGAAAGCCGTCGAGGATCTGCAGAAGAATGTTGCGAAAATTCGCGAACTGCAAGAGGTCCTGTACGCCGAGGGAGCGCAGTCGCTGCTCATCGTCTTTCAAGCGATGGACGCCGCCGGCAAAGACAGCACTATCGAACACGTTTTTAGCGGCGTCAATCCGCAGGGTTGCCACGTTGTTGGTTTCAAACAGCCTTCGGCCGAGGAACTCGCACACGACTTTCTGTGGCGTTGCCAGAAAGAGCTGCCCGAACGCGGTAAGATCGGCATCTTCAACCGCTCGCATTACGAGGAGGTTTTAGTTGTCAAAGTACATCCGGAATACCTCGGTGCCCAGCGTCTGCCGACAAGCCCTGACACTGACAAGAATTTTTGGGACAGGCGTTACGAGCAGATTCGCAATTGGGAAAAAACGCTCGTCGCGAACGGCACGCAGATAGTGAAGTTCTTTCTCAACGTTTCTCGCGAGGAGCAAAAGGAGCGTTTCGTCGCCCGCATCGACGAACCGGCAAAGAACTGGAAATTCTCTATGGGCGACGTCAAAGAACGTGCTCTTTGGGCCGATTATATGAAGGCCTACACCGACGCCCTAACGGCAACCTCGACCTATAGTGCCCCGTGGTACGTGATCCCCGCAGACAAGAAATGGTTCATGCGGCTAGCAGTTTCCGAGATCATTGTCGAAAAGCTGAAAGCTATGAAACCGCAGTTTCCGGTAGTTTCGAATGAACACAAAGCCGAACTAGCCGAAGCGAAGAAGGCACTCTTGTCGGAACCGTCTGCGTAAGCGGGCGGACAATTCGCTACGACAGTATTAACCGCAGATAGCGCGGATGACGCGGATTTAGGACTGTTCTTACCTGTGTTATCCGCGTCATCTGCGGCTAAATTACTCTTGACTAATTGGGCACAAGTCGGAGTATTCTGTCGTCACCATCAGCCGAACGGCCGCGGCCGTCGCGGTTTGAGGTGGAGAAATAGATGTAGCCGTCGGGGCCTTGAGCCATTTCGCGAATTCGGCCGTATGTGCCGTCGAGGAGGTTTTCCTGGCGGACGACCTTGCGGCCGTCGAGCACGACACGGATGATCTTGGTCGAGCGAAGGCAACCGAAAAAGAAGTTGCCCTTGAACAGTGGAAACTTCATCGCGTCATAGAACATGCCACTTCCCGGAGCACAGGCAGGTGAATATTCGAGCAGCGGCGATATCATGCCGTCGCGTTTTTCGTTGTGGTGAATTTCAGGCCAGCCGTAGTTTTTGCCGGCTTCGACGATATTGACCTCGTCGCCGCCTGAGCCCTTGCCCTCGAAAAAGCTCGGGCCGTGTTCGGTTTGAAACATCAGTCCGCTACCCGGTTGCCATGCCATTCCTTGGGCATTTCGATGTCCGGTCGTCCAGATCTCAGGCCGTGCACCGGCGGTTTTGACGAACGGATTGTCCTGCGGAACAGTGCCGTCGTCGTTCAGACGCAACGTCTTTCCGGCGAGCGTGTCCATCTTTTGCCCGAGATTCCAATCGGTCGCATCGCCGGTGGCCACATAGAGCTTCTTGTCAGGGCCGAAACGAGCACGCATTCCGGCATGATTCGGTGCACCAGGAATTTTGTCGACGATGACCTTTGGATCGGTAAATTTACCGTCTTTGTAAACGTAGCGAACGACCTTGATCTGCTTGCCGTCCTGGTTGTACGCGTAGCCAAGATAGATAAAATTGTTCTTTGAAAATTCGTAATGCAGCGAGATGTCCATCAGCCCCGATTCGCTCGACGGCTCGACATCAGGCACTGTGAAGAGCGGTTCCGCCCGCAGTTTACCTTTCTCGATAATACGTACACGCCCCGGCCGCTCGGTCACAAGCATGTCGCCATTCGGCAGCCACGCAAAGCCCCATGGCACCTCGAGTCCCGTCGCAACGGTCTCGACCTTGAAGCTAACACCGTCGATCGTCGAGACAACGGCATTCTCGGCAAGCCCCGTCGGAGCGGCGCAGCCGGTTACGAACCCAAGAAAACTAAGCAGAACGGATGGCAAGAATCTCATATTTCGATTCTACCAAACGAGTAACTGCTTACAAGAAAATTCTTGTGAGCTGAATTTAGGCCGCGTTCTGTGCGACATAGACCGAATTGAGCGAGGATGTCCCCGTGTAAGGATTTGGAAATTCGATATTGGTAGCAGCGGCAGTAGCAAAGACCGACCGCAGTAGTTCGGTAAACTCATCACTCGCCGGATCGTCGGACCACATCGCGAATGTGCCGCTGGGCTTGAGTTGATCGCGAACGGCGTTGAATCCTGCGGTCGTGTAGAACGAACCGTTGTTTCGGTCAAGAAAATGCTCCGGTGAATGATCGATATCGAGCAGCACAGAGTCGAACTTTCGCATTGGCGAATGAACGTCAAAACCCGAGTGAGCAAGAGCAAAGAAATCGCCTTCGCGTAGTTCGCAACGCGTGTCGCGGGTCAATATCTCGCCGTTCGGCACGAGGCCGTCGCGATGCCAATCGATGACCGGCTGAAAGATGTCGATCACGAGCAGGCTCGCAACCTGCTCATTCTTCAATGCTTCGACGGCAGTGTAGCCGAGCCCGAGACCGCCGACCACGACGTCAAGGTCACCGCCGAGAGGCTTGAGGCCGAGTGTTGCGAGCAGTTGTTCGGCCGCCGTAAAGAGGCTCGACATCAGGTATTCTTCGCCAAGCTTGACCTCGAAGACCTCGCGGTTTTTAAGACGCGGCTCGAGTCTGCGGCGGAGCGTAAGCTCGCCGAGCGGAGTCTCTGAAAAACCGAGTTCTCGTACGCTCATAAGATCAGCCTTCGTGACGTTCAGCAAGCTCTGCCCAGCGTTCCATATCTTTCTCGAGCTGGTTGTTAAGCTGTTGCTGCTCGGTGAAAAGCTCATTAACGCGTCCCGCATCGGCTACAGCGGTCGCCATTTCACGCTCGATCTCAGGCAACCGAGCTTCGGTGGTTGCGATCCTTGCTTCGATGGCTTCGAATTCTCGTAGTTCTTTGAAACTAAGCTTCTTTGGTTTATCGGATTCGGCTGGTTTGGTTGTTGAGGTCGTACGAGCTCGGTCGCTATCGCTCTCGGTTCTGACTTCGGACCGCTCTCGTTCGATGGCTTCGAGATACGCGGTGTAGTCGCCGGCAAATTCGCGTACGTGGCCGCCTGGCTCAAACCGGAAAACACTGTCGATCGTGCGGTCCAGAAAATACCGGTCGTGGCTGACAATGATGATCGCTCCGGCGAATTCGTCTAGGTAGCTTTCGAGAGCGATCAGCGTCGGGATGTCGAGGTCGTTCGTCGGCTCATCGAGAAGAAGCACGTTTGGCGAGCCCATCAAGATGCGAAGCAAATAGAGCCGCCGCCGTTCGCCGCCTGACAGATTACCGATAACGGCGTATTGAACTGCCGGCGGAAACAAGAAACGCTCGAGCATCTTGCCGGCCGAGATCTGTACACCTTCGTTCGTGGTGATAAATTCGGCGACGTCTCGGACGTAATCGATCACACGCTGCTCGTCGTTCAACTCGCGGCTTTCCTGATCGTAATAACCGACATGGACCGTCTGACCGATCTCGATCTCGCCAGCGTCGGGCTGAATTCGGCCAGTGATCATATCGAGCAAAGTCGTTTTTCCGCTGCCGTTCGCGCCGATAATGCCGATTCGATCGTCGCGTTTTAGCAGATAAGTGAAACGGTCGATCAGCTTCGTATCGCCGTAAGATTTCGAAATGTTGTTGATCTCAACGACTTTAGAACCGAGGCGTTTCGAGCCAATCGCTATATCGACCTCGGCCTTTGCTTGCTCCTTTGGCAACGCCATCAGTGTGTGAGCAGCTTCGATCCGATGTTTAGATTTGCGAGTCCGAGCCTTTGCCCCGCGGCGAAGCCACGCTAGCTCTTTCTTTATCAATTGCTCGCGTTTGTGCCCCTCGACCGCACGAAGCTCGTCTTGCTCTGCCTTTTTCTCAAGGTAGTATGCGTAGTTACCTGCAAAGCCCTGAACGGTTCCGCGATCGACCTCAAATATCCGGTCAGTCACGCGATCAAGAAAGTAACGGTCGTGAGTGACGAGCAAAAGGGCACCTGTATATCGTGCCAGATACGATTCAAGCCATTCGATCGTGTCAGCATCGAGATGGTTTGTCGGCTCGTCGAGAATGAGAATGTCTGGCTTGAAGATGAGTTCGTGCGCAAGGGCGACACGCTTTCGCTGGCCGCCTGAGAGCGTACCCATTTTGGCGGTCGTGTCCGAGATATCGAGTTTTGTGAGAACAGCACGGGCATTTGCCTCGATATCCCAGCCGCCGGACGTGTCCAGTTCGTGTTGGAGGTCCGCCATCTTCTTCATCGTTGCATTGTCGTGTGCTCCGGCCGCGACATCGTGACAAACGGCCTCATAGTCGCGGATCGTCTGCATCACGCCGCTGCTGGACGCAAATATCGTCTCGAGCACGGTCAGGGTGTCGTCATAGGGCGGATTTTGTGAGAGAAAGGCAAGGGTCTTGCCCTTCGCGGTAATGACGCGGCCTGTGTCAGGTACCTCGACGCCGGCAATTATCTTGAGCAAGGTCGACTTACCCGAGCCATTGGCACCGATAATACCGATCTTGTCATTATCTTCAAGACCGAGCGTTACATTCTCGAACAATGGATTAAAGCCGTAGTTCTTCGAGACATTTTCGAGCGAGACGATGTTCATAATACTTTTCTAACTCGTCAAACGCCGGTAAATGTTGGGCATTCGTTCTGGCAAGCTTAGCACGTCGTCAATTATGGTGTAGCCGACGTTGCCGTATAGGTCGCGGAGCTCGGATTCAGACTCGCGATCGATAGTGATGCAGAATGGCGTGATTCCGCACATTTTTGCTTCGGTCAATGCCTCGCGAACGTCCTCGCGTGCATAGCGAGCGTCGCCGTAATCGTGATCGTACGGGCGACCATCTGTGAGGATGATCATTAGCTTCGTTCGCGATTCTTGACGTAATAGTTTGTGTGCGGCGTGGCGAATAGCGGCACCGAGACGCGTGTTGTTTTGAAATGTAATGCCGCCGATGCGTTTTTCGATCTCGTCGGAATATTTCTCGTCAAAATCTTTGACGACGTAGAACTTTACGTTCCGCCGGCCTTCGCTTGTAAAACCGTTGATCGAATAAATGTCGCCTACTGCTTCGAGAGCTTCGCTCATCAAGACTAGGCCTTCCTTTTCGATCTCGATAATACGGCGCCCGGGATGCGTGTAAGGCTGCAAAGGATTTCTCGTGATCGTACGGGCTGTCGACGAAGACTGGTCGAGCAAAAGCGACACTGCGACATCACGTTGTTTCCGAAGTCGCTTCGTATAAATATTCTCAGACTGCATGCCATCGGCACGGCGGTCGATGACATAATCGACGAGAGCGTTGAGGTCATAGTCTTCACCGTCGAGTTCGCGATTGATCTTGGTCAGATTTTCAGGCTTCATCAATTGGAACTGATGACGGATCGATGAAATGACGCCCTTGTATCTCGAACGTGTCAGCTCGACAAAATTTCGGTCGCCGAGCTTCACTTTCTTTTCGATCACGCGGCTCCATCCGACTCGATAGTCATTTAGGTCTCGGTCCCACTCGTCATAGGAAAACGCAATATCGTCCGGCTCGAGCGGCATTTCGGGCATCTCGTTTCCGGACCAAGCCTCGGCGCCTGACAGATCGTCAGGTTCGCCGTCATCGTCGAGGCTGTTCCAGGCGTTGAATAGATCTGAGACGTCTTGGGCCGTTCGCTCACGTTCGCGTTGGACCTTGTCTTCGGTCACGGACTCAGCGGCTTCTTTGTCTTCGTAAGCGAATTCCTTTTCGTCTTCGCGGTTCTCAGTATCCGATTCCTGGAGTTGCTCGGGCGAAATATTCTGGAAAAGATCGTAAACGCGGCTCGTCGCCAGTAGACTGTCGGCAACCGTCGATTCGACCTCTCGGTTCTGAACAAATCGCTCGATCACGGATTCGATCTCGGAGACGATCTGCCCGTAAAACTGCCGAGCATCGTCGGTCGCGCCGCCGCACATTGTTATCTGAAAAAGTAGTTCGAACGGCACTTGGTGCATCGGCACGTCGAAAATATAGGGCCGATTCTCACGCAGATATTGCCGCATGAGGTCGAGGTCTTTTACGAGGCCCCGATATTCCGCACGCAAGCAATGATCGATACGGGCATTCTCCATCGTTCCGAAGATCTTGCGTGCTAGCCGAGGTTCCGGAAATGTGCCGACCGCAGCACGATAATCAGATCCAATTGGAAGATCGAAACTCGGCAGGCTATCGCCGGTTGGATCCGCCTTTTCGCCGGACTGAACATCCTCGATATAACCCGCAAGCGAGAACGCGTCAATTTGGTTAGCAGTCGCGGAATACAAAGACTTGAGTTCAGTGTATGCGGCCTTAAGCTCAACCGAATCTTGGACAAACGTGCCAAATTCGATCTGGCCTGAGCCGTGTGCGGCGAGAACTTTGTACAGGCGAAAGTTCGTCTCGTCGTCCGGAAACTCACCGACGTTCGACGGCAAATAGATCGTTTTGCCGTCGCCGATACGAGATTCTTGCGATATCGCGGATAGCGGCTCAATGCCGACCTCGCGGCCGGTCAGTGCCTCAACGTACATTCGTAAGATGTTACCGATGGAATCGAGGTCGAGGCCAAGACGCGAACGATGCAGCTTCTCGCCGGACTCGCGAGTTTCTAATGCGAAGTAGCTCTTGCGAGCTTTCGCGGAACTTTCTTTGTGCTCTTCTATGCCCTCGGCAACCCACGATTCGAATTGCTTGACAGATACTTTCGCCAGTGCGTCGCTGCTCGAGCGAAATGCCGCCAACGCGCTTTCGGCATCGATCTCAGCTAGAATTCCGATCTGCGTCAGCATATGAGCGATGTTATTAGCAGCCTCAGACGGCCGTCCGCGAGTGATCGTAGCGAGAATTGTCGGCGTCGCTCGTAAGAACGAGATCAGTACCGAATTGCCATGTTTGCCGATCGCAAAACAGATCTCCGACCATGCTGCAAAGGAATGTGGTGCGATCGTCAATACCTTGCTGCCCGACGACACAAAATGCAAAGTCACACTTCCGCCAAGATCGAGCATTTCTTGCGATCGTTCGGCTAAAACGACTGAGTCAGCGGCGTCGAGCTTGTCAATAGCATCCGGAATTGCAGCCCACAGATCGGCAGTCATGCCGCCGGTTCGTTCGGCGAATGAGCTACCAAGAGCGAACCAAGCGTTAGCGACGAACTCGCGGTCATAAGCAAATCGCTCGAACGCAGCGGCGACAGAGAGAGAATTTGCGAGATAGTCGGCGCTGTGTTTTGCCGAGCGATTGGCGACTTCGAGAGCTAGATCCAGGAACTTGGCCAGTTCATCAGTACTGCTTGCGAGCCTTGCGAGCTGAGGAACGAGCTTAAATGTATCGACAGCGGTCGAGGTAGAAAGCACAAGCTGTTTGGTACAAATGCGAAATAATAGCGGACGACAGTCTTCTGGGACGGCGGCGAGTTCGGCGGTTCCCCCGGCGAAATAAGCGGAGCCAACATCAGCACTTGCCATGGCAAGGCGACGGCCGAGCTCGCCCCAGTTTCTCAGGTCATCAGCGCTGAGAAGTTTCGCAGCGGCAGGGACTGCCTCGACAAAATCGCGACTGACACGAAGACTGACGCCGGCGATCGACGCGCTTGTTTCGAGAGCCGCACGCTTCTTATCGGTCGGCAGAGCATTTAGCTTACGTGCCAAGCCTCCGAAAGAATCCTTCCCTTGATTTTCGTATACGTCGTCCGCCATCTATAGGACTAGTTTACATTTTTGGTGGGCGTCCGTCAGAGTAGATGAATACATGAAAGCAAGCATTCGTGCCGTATTCGATAAGGGCGTCGAGTTTACCGGCATTCTCCATCTCGGCGAGCTTGTTCATTACGAAATTTTGCTCCTCAGCAGTCATTTGCTTGCGGGCAAGGTCGAATGCACAACCAGAGGTATGGGGCGGCAAACTGCCGGGACCTCGAACCGGAAACGAATTGGCATTCGTGGCGTTCAAGCTGATCTGATAGTCCATCGAACGCGTCAGAGATGTTACACGCAGCGGCCGTTTGAATTTTCCATAGTAGGCACCTGCTAGTTCGAGCAAGATCGGCCGCGCGAGTTTGTTGAACATACGAAGCAGGCGAATGCGCATTTGTTTTCGATGAGCGGCGTTGTTCAGATCGTATTTCTGGCCGGAAAAATCAGATGCTAGGCGAGCAAGAGCATCATATTTCGGATTTCCTGGCGCCAATTCGCCGCGAACGTTCGGAAACGCAAATGACGTAAATGGCCCATCGCTCGCACTACCACCGACATCCAGGTAATAGCTTTCCGCCGCCATCGGCATTTCGATCAACTCTTTGTTTAGCCGTTTTATTGCAAGATCGCCAAAATCGAGCGGTTGCTGATAACCGGACGAATTCATTTCGCGAAGCTTCGCTTTCTGCTTGATCACTCCGTCGCCGAAGAGCTCTTTTGGTACATTAAGGCCACTTGGCCTGATACCTGTTTCACCATTTCTATCAGCCATTGCTACGCGCTGGCGGTCGGCGAGCAGGGCGGCAGATACGTTCAAGTCGGGTTCACCCTCAGCCGACTTAGCTCCTGAGATATCGTCCACCGCAGCGGCAATAATAGGATCCTCCTCAACTTCCCAGGATGCCATCAGGTCATCGAGGTCTTCATCGTTCTCGCCACCAAGCGGGTCGATCACGCGCATTGGGATCACGCTTGAGCTGATCACAGCAGGCGTGGAGTTCCCAGGATTAGACGCGACCGTCGCCGGTTCGCCGGAGAAAAAGGCTAAAGCAATGACCGCTGAGACGACTATCACTGCGATCATGCCGACGGACCCAACTAGGATCTTCGACGAATTGTCCTTTGCTACGGTCGGTTTAGTCGCAACCGGCTTTTGCTCAGTACTTTTTGGCTTTTCAGGATCCGGTTCGTTGATCGGTTTGGGCTCGACCGTTCCCATCGTTACGGAGATAGTCGTGTAAGTGCCGAGCTTCAGGACATCGCCATTCTTAATGACGACGGGCGAGGACCCTAATTGTCTGCCGTTGAGAAATGTACCATTAGTCGAGCCATCGTCGACGACAAGTACATCGTCGCCGTCACGAAATATAGTCGTGTTGCGACGGGAAAGTCCGGTATCAGAAATTATGAGAGTACATGGTTCGGTGCGGCCGATGGTCAGTTCATCATCAAGCGAAACATCTCGTTCGCCGTCGGGAGAATCGATGTGTAGCGTCATTTCGGCCATTAGTGATGATGGTGTTCGTCGGCGACCTCTTTGGTTTTCGATAGATCGATCAGTTTTGAAAACTCGTCAAAGTGGAACATCGTATCGTCCTTACAGTGTTCGCAATAGAATGTAACGTCCTCGCCGAGGTACATATCCTTAAGATGATAGGCGATAAAACAGCCGTAACATCGCTGAATACGCTTTCTAAATCCTTCCATTACCGCTTCTTCATTCAGGCTTTCCATAAAATTAATCAAATTCTAACACAACCGAATTTGGGTATTCGCGCTTGCAAAGTTGTTTGGCTTGGGTTTAGATATAGGCAATGGCGAACCGAAAGGTCTCACATTTCCACCTCCACCATCATCACGCGACACATCGCCGCGTGAACTGATATCCGTTTTTAACAAACTCGTAAATTAGTTTTAATCCAATCGCCGCGAAACTTCGAACTAAGTCTCGATAGGCGTCGCTTTGTTGTTTTTAAGTATGAAATTAAAGATCGCTTTACAAAGATCAGGAAGGTTATCAGACGGCTCGACCGATCTGCTGCGGAAATGCGGCATCGGCTTTTCGAACGGCCTCGGCAAGCTGCGAACCGAGGCGGCGGACTTCCCGCTCGAGATATTTTTCCTTCGCGACGATGATATTCCGGATTACGTCGCCGACGGCGTAGCAGACATAGGCATTGTAGGCGAGAACGTGATCGCCGAGGATCCGAAGGCTGTCGAAATAGTCGAAAAGCTCGGATTCGGTCGATGCCGTCTGTCGCTCGCGGTGCCTAAAGGTTTTGAATACAGGGAACTCGCCGAAT